>RFRK01000043.1 GCA_009924525.1 Betaproteobacteria bacterium | reverse complement strand
CGGCCCCGGATCCATTGCAATCGCGCCTCTTCCAAGAGCCCCATGGCAGTTGAAAAACGCGGATTGCTGACGACATCGGAAAGGTTGCCGCGATAAGCGGGTATTCCGATGCGCACTTGTTTTAGAAAAACATCCTCACCAAGCTCTACCATGCCGGGCAGCATGGCGCTGCCCCCAGTGATCACCACACCTGAAGAGAGCAGCTCTTCGTAGCCTGATTCGCGAATCACGTGCTGAACTAACGAGAACAGCTCCTCGACACGAGGCTCAATCACGGCAGCGAGTGCCTGGCGCGACAGCTGCCGAGGCGCACGATCGCCAAGGCCGGGCACCTCGAACCAGGCCTGCGGATCTGCAAGGGCCTGCTTGGCAATTCCCTGACGAATCTTGATGGCCTCGGCCTCATGGGTCGGGGTACGTAAAGCCATCGCAATATCGTTAGTAATCTGATCACCAGCAATCGGGATCACCGCGGTGTGGCGAATCGCGCCGCCCGAAAAAATCGCAATATCTGTGGTGCCGCCGCCAATATCCACCAGCGCCACACCCAGCTCTTTTTCGTCTTTTGTTAAGACCGAGTGACTTGAGGCCAGCGGCTGAAGAATCAGTTCGTTGACCTCCAGCCCGCAACGACGTACACACTTAATAATGTTTTGCGCAGCGCTGACCGATCCGGTCACGATATGAACACGGACCTCTAACCGCACGCCGCTCATGCCAAGGGGCTGGCGCACATCGTCCTGGCCGTCAATCATGAATTCCTGCGGCAGCACATGCAACACCTGCTGATCAGACGGCACGCTGACTGCGGTGGCTGTTTCAATTACGCGATCGACATCGGTCTGTGAGACCTCTTTTTCTTTGATGGCCACCATGCCTGTTGAGTTAAAGCTACGAATGTGACTGCCCGCAATTCCAGTCCAGACTGCGGCGATCTTGCAATCGGCCATAAGCTCGGCATCTTCAAGCGACTTTTGAATCGACTGAACCGTGGCATCGATATTGACTACGACACCTTTTTTGAGTCCTTCACAATCGGCCTGGCCTAGACCAATGACCTCGAGCCGGCCATCCTCAAGAATCTCGGCGACGATGGTGACGATCTTGGAGGTGCCAATATCCAGGCCGACGATTAAGTTCTTAGCTTCACGCGTCATTTGGTGTCCTCACAAAATTCTTATGGCGCAAACTCATGTGTGCACTCCAATACAAAGCGGTGGTGAATCTGAACCCAGAGGCGAGTGCTCCGCACCCACCGGCAAAGGCACGAAGGCATAGCCAATGGCGTAGCGAAGATCCGCCCTCGCCAGCCGCGGTAGCTCGCCGGGTGAACCGAGCCGCTGCGCAAGCCAGGGCTGGGTTTTGACAAACATACGAACGCGCTCCTCCACAGGCGTGGCCAGGGCATCGCGGCCGAGCTCGAGCACCAGGCCCCCCGAAAGCTCTGCCGTCCAGGCGTATTGCTCAGAGAGCGTGAGCCGCTGCAAATGCCGCTGTGTCGGTGCAATCCACTGGGCCAATAAGCGGGCCCGATCGAGCACCAGCCGCTCACTGCCCGCCGGGCCGGCCAAGGGAATCAGCCGGCAGTTCTCTTCATGGTCAGCGGCGAGGGCTGCGAAAGACTCGCCAGCGTTGTTCACTAGCCGGCCATTCGGCCAGACCGCGACCGCGCGTTGCTCTTCAAGGCGCACCAGCAGGCGGTTGGGCCAAATGCGTCGCACTGTCACGCTGCGAATCCACGGAATAGCCTGCAACGATCGGTGAATTTGCACCAAATCGGCTGACAGAACAGTGCCATTTAATGTCTCTGCAACCGCGGCGTGAATCTGAGAAGCCGAGACATGTTTTAAGTCACCGGCAACTGATTCCACGATTACACGCTTGACTACAAAGACAGGACGATTCGCCATCCAGAAAAAGAAAAGGCCGATCAGCACAAGGCCTGAGATGGCAGCAAGCAGGCCCGAGAGCCGATTCAATCTTGCCGGCGAATTCCAGAAATCTCGAATCGGTGATGGTCTCATTGGGCAGCCCCAATCTTCAGACTGGCCTGGGCCAGAATTCGCAACACCAATTCGTCGTAAGTCATGCCCGCGGCCCGGGCAGCCATCGGCACCAGCGAGTGATCCGTCATGCCTGGCGATGTATTGATCTCCAAAAGCATCGGATCCGTTTTGCCATCCCACATTAGATCTGCCCTCGCCCAGCCCGCACACTGAAGCGTCTCAAAAGCCTGTATCGATAAGGACTGAATCTGCTTTGTAAGCGCTGCATCAATCGGCGCCGGGCAGAGGTAGCGTGTCGCATCTCCGAAATACTTATTCTGGTAGTCGTAACGGCCCTCGGGAGCTTGAATCTCAATCACCGGCAGGGCCTGTGGTTGGCCCGATGCATCCTGCAAAACAGCGCAGGTAAATTCACGGCCCGAGACAAACTGCTCTGCCATAACCGACTGATCGTATTGACAAGCGAGTGCGTAGGCGGCCGCGAGATCAGATTGCCGATCGACGCGCGAAAAGCCAAGAGATGAGCCCTCCATCACAGGCTTAACAGCCATCGGCAGTCCGAGCCGTTTCACTACAAGCTCGGCATCAAAGCCTGCTGAGAGCAGCACAAAATCTGGGGTTGGCAGCTGAGCATGCTGCCATAGCCGTTTAGTGATGGCCTTATCCATCGCCATACTACTGGCCATCACACCACTTCCTGTGTATGGAATTTTTAGCAGTTCAAGCATACCTTGCACCGTGCCGTCTTCTCCGAATCGACCGTGTAATGCAACGAAAGCGCAATCGACCGACTCATCTCGCAGAGCCTGTAAAGGACGCTCAGCAGGATCAAATCCGAAGGCATTCACCCCAGAGCGTTGCAATGCAGCCAGCACGCCTGCACCCGATCGCAGAGAAATCTCGCGCTCAGCTGACTCACCGCCAAAGAGCACGGCCACACGCTGAAAGTCAGGCCTCGAATGATCCCTGAGATTCATCTGGACTCCTGATTTCTGAGCGCGGCCGCCACGCCACCGATCGAGCCAGCACCCATACAAAGCACCACGTCGCCGTCTCGCGCATGCTCACGGATGCGATCCGGCATCTCTTGAATCGATTCCACATAAATTGGCTCAACGCGGCCTGCAACACGGATGGCTCGCGCTAGGGCCTTGCCGTCTGCTGCCGCAATCGCTGGCTCTCCTGCTGCATAGACCTGTGCCAACAGCAGCTGATCGGCCTCGCCTAACACACGTACAAAATCCTCAAATAGATCGCGGGTGCGGCTATAGCGATGCGGCTGAAAAGCCAACAGAATGCGCCGACCTGGATAGGCACCCCGGGCAGCTGCAAGGGTTGCTGCAAGCTCAGCGGGATGGTGTCCGTAGTCATCAATCAGCGCGAAATGGCCACCGCCTTCAGCAGGCAAGGATGCATCCACCTGGAAACGCCTGCCCACACCACGAAAATCTCGAAGCGCAGCAACAATTGCCGTATCCTCGATCCCGAGCTCAGTCGCAACAGCAATGGCGGCTAAGGCATTCTGTACGTTATGCCGTCCAGGGAGATTTAAAGTCATCGGGCAGGCGGGCTCCGCCTCGCGATGGACCACAAAACGCATCGCCGGCCCCTGGGCCTGAACATCAGTGGCGCGGACCTGTGCGTCCTCTGCAAAGCCATAGGTCACCACTGTTTTAGAGATCATCGGAATGATGTCCCGCACAAACGGGTCATCGACACAGACCACCGCTGTGCCATAAAACGGCAGGCGCTGCGTAAATGCAATGAAGGCCTGTTTTAACTTGGCAATATCATGGTCATAGGTCTCCATGTGGTCTTCATCAATATTGGTGATGACCGCAATCATGGGCAGAAGATTTAAAAAGGATCCATCTGACTCATCGGCCTCAGCAACGATGTAGTCCCCGAGTCCAAGCCGCGCATTAGCGCCCGCACTGTTTAAGCGTCCGCCAATGACAAAAGTTGGATCAAGACCTGCCTGAGCCAAGACGCTAGCGACAAGACTCGTGGTGGTCGTCTTACCATGGGTACCAGCAATTGCAATGCCCTGCTTTAGCCGCATGAGCTCGCCCAGCATCAGGGCGCGCGGCACCACCGGGATGCGGCGCAGCCGCGCAGCACGCACCTCAGGATTTTCCGGCCGGACTGCGCTTGAAATCACCACGGCGTTAGCCTGGCCGAGATGCTCGGCCGCATGGTCGTAAAAAATCGTGGCCCCGAGGCCGCTGAGTCGCTCTGTTGCTGCATTTCGAGCGACATCGGATCCCTGCACCCGATAGCCCAGCGTGAGCAGCACCTCCGCAATGCCCGACATGCCCGAGCCGCCAATCCCAACAAAATGAATCGTCTCAATCTTGTGTCTCATCGGCTGCGCTCCGTGAATGACGATGGCGCAACGGATGCCACAATCTGCAGGGCCTGATGGGCCGCATCCTTAAAACTTAACGATCGGGCTCGAACAGCACGCGACAGCAGCGTCTGCCGTGTACAGGCCACAAGCCAGGAGACCATCTCAGCAGATGCCAGCCGATCCTGGGCCATCATCCAGGCTGCCTGCTGCTCGACAAGCGCACGCGCATTGGCCGACTGGTGATCATCAATGGCGTGGGGCAGGGGCACAAACATCGCCGCAACACCTGCTGCCGCGATTTCAGTGACTGTCGATGCGCCCGCTCTGCAAATTACTAGGTCGGACTCACCATAGGCGGCCTGCATGTCATCAATAAAGGCGCTGCACTCGGCAGTCACGCCCAGCCTGCGATACTCGGCCATCACCCTATCGTGGTCGGTCGATCCTGTCTGATGACGAATCAACAGCGGCTGGCCAGCGGCAATCACCTGCGCAAAACACTCCGGCAGCTGGCGATTGAGGGCCGTTGCTCCGAGACTGCCGCCGATCACTAAAATACTGAGTGGTCCATGGCGTGCTTGATAACGCTGCTCAGGAGCAACGAGTCGATGAATCTCCTCGCGTACAGGGTTGCCCACCACAAGGGCCGAGGCCGGTGCATAACGCGTGCCCGGAAAACTCACCATAACGCGAGAGGCAAGACGGGCAAGCCAGCGGTTGGCCGTGCCCATGACGGCGTTTTGCTCATGCACACAAAGCGGAATGCGCCGCATCGAGGCGACCACGCCGATCGGAAAAGTCACGTAACCGCCAAAGGCGACCACCACCTCGGGCCGGGCCCGCGTAAATATTGCAAAGGCATCGCGAATCGCACGACAGAGCCTGAGCGGCAGGCTCAGCCAAGCCATGGGTCCCCTGCCACGCAGTCCACTGAAGCGCAAAATATGCAAGCCAATGCCTGCTCCGGGAATGACCCGGGCCTCAAGTCCGCGATCTGAGCCTACCCACTCGGCATGCCAGCCCCGCTGCATCATGAGCCGTGCAACCGCAAGCGCAGGAAAGACATGGCCGCCCGTGCCGCCTGCTGCAATCAGGACACGCGGGCCGGTCATGCCTTTGCCCCCCGAACATGCTGCCGATTCTCCACATCGATGCGCAGCAGCGTGCCCATCGCGATACAGACGGCGAGCATGGAGCTTCCCCCATGGCTAATAAACGGCAGGGTCAGGCCTTTGGTGGGCAGCAATCCGGTATTCACACCAACATGTATCAGCGTCTGCAGCCCGAGCCAGACGCCGATGCCTTGGGCAACCAGGCCTGCAAACAGCCGCTCTTGTGACATCGCGGTGCGGCCAATTTCAATGGCCCGGCGCACAATAAACGCAAACGCCAGAATCACTAGCGTGACACCGACAAAGCCAATTTCCTCGCCCATCATGGCGAAGATAAAGTCCGTGTGCGGCAGCGGCAGATGACCCATTTTCGCAATGCCTGTGCCAAGGCCTGAACCAAAAAATCCGCCACGTCCGAAGGCAATCAGCGCACCACAAAGCTGAAAGCCAGTGCTTTGAACCTGATCAGGATCGCAGGGAGAGAGATAGGAGATCAGCCGCATCAGACGCCATGGCGTTAGCCAGACCATCACGACAAAAACTGCTCCCAGAGCGAGCAAAAGGGGCACAAAAATCCGCAGGCTCATGCCGCCGAGAAACAAAATTGCCGCAGTAATCAAGGTGATCACCATCGTTGATCCCAGATCAGGCTGATACAGCAGCAGCAGCATGACCAAGGACATTAAAAAACCGATCGGCAGCAGGCCCCGCACAAAGGTATGCATACGATCCTGTCGCCGCACGACATACGCGGCCGCAAACAAGAGCGAAAAAAACTTCATCAACTCTGCGGGCTGCAGAGTAAAGAGCCCCAAGGGAATTGCCCGAACGGCACCATCTTTCAAAATCGATGGGCCCAACACAATCTTCATGGCCGCCACCACAAGCAGCAATGCAATACCCAGAAAAAATAGAGGTGTTGAGAGAGCCTGAAGCATGGTGCTGGGAATGCGCGTCATGATCAGAAGCGCCACCAGTCCGATGAGCAGATGAATGGGATGGCCCCGCATACTTCGCCAAAACACTGACTCAGCGTTATTGCTGGGCAGTGGCAGGTTAGCCGAGTACACCATGACCAAGCCGACCAGCAACAGGCCCGCAAAGACGGATACCAGGATCCGATCTGCGCCGATCCAAGACACCGAGGCCATCGGCTGCTGACTCAGCATGAGACTCCTTGCGCAGCGGCCATCTCCTGAACCGCCTCACAAAAATGCTTCGCACGCTCTAGGTAATTGGCGTACATGTCGAAACTAGCGCAGGCCGGCGATAGCAATACGGCCGCATGCCCGAGCCCCAGCTGTCGAGCGAAAGCCACCGCCTGGTTCACCGCCTGGCCCATATCCTGGGCCGCCATGGTGGGCAGGCCTGCCTGCTGTGCAATCTGTGCGATCGCTGGGCCATCACGGCCGATGGTGACGACGGCTTTCGTCGAGCCCCGCATTGCGGCAAGCAGCGGCGAAAAATCCTGCCCCTTTCCGTCGCCGCCTGCAATCAGAATCACCGGTAATGTCAATCCACTTAATGCGGCAGCGGTCGCGCCGACATTGGTGCCTTTGCTGTCATCGATAAATTCGAGGCCCTGTAGATGTGCAATCCACTGCATGCGATGGGCGCTGCCACGAAACTCCCGCAGGCCATGCAGCAGCGGAGCCAAGGCAGGTGTTACAGCACGACACAGCGCCAGAGCTGCTAATGCGTTCATTGCGTTATGCCTGCCACGCACCCGCAGCGCATCGGCAGGCATGAGACGATGCAGCTGCGTCTGGTCATGGGCATCACCAAGCACCATCCAGGAGATGCCCTCTTCCTGCAGACCAAAATCACCCGGACGGCTTGGCGGCTCAGTGCCAAAAGTACAGACATGCCGCTGAGACTTCATCAGTGACATGACCCGCGCATCTTGTCGGTAGCCGATACACTGCACATCAGACTGTGCGGGATCGATCCCGATACCGTAAATCCTGCCCTTTGCGGCGATGTAGTCTTCGAAATCCCGGTGCCAATCAAGGTGGTCCTCAGAAATATTCAGACAGACCGCAGCTGTCGGATGAAAATGCTGGGCATAAGCCAGCTGGAAGCTCGACAGCTCTAAGACCCAGACCTCAGGAAATCGGCTCTCATCCTCGCGCGCCATGACTGCATCGAGAAGCGATGGGCTGATGTTGCCGGCCTCCTGCGCATCAAACCCAGCACGTCGCAGCAACGCCACAGTCATCTGCGTCGTAGTGGTTTTCCCGTTCGTGCCGGTAATCGCGAGAATTTTTGGATGCTCAAGCGGCAGCGCGAGATCCGGTGCTGCATCCCGCTGACTGCTGGCATGGGTGGCGTGATGAATGGCCCACTGAAATAAGTCGAGCTCACCCACGACCTTGATCCCCTGCGCTTTTGCAGCAGACAACAAGGCATAGGCAGGGCTCGCATGCTCAGGGTGAGGCGATAAGCCTGGACTGGGGATCACCAGGTCGATGCCCTCACACCAGCTGGGGTCGAACGGCGAGGCCACTCCGAGATGCAATGAAAGCTGTCGCTGCCCATCAAGGGCCTGCAGGCGCTCCAGGCCGGGGGGCGAGGCCCGTGTATCTAACACCGAAATTCGTGCGTTCTGGCGCAGCAGCCATCGAATACTGGCCAGGCCCGACTCGCCACAGCCCAATACCAGGACATGGCAGGCCGACCAATCAAAGGCCGCCGGAATAGCCGGAACACGCTCAAACGGAGTTACTGCGCTGACTGTTTTTGAAATTCCCATAAATCCTTTACATCAATTGAACTAACGCAGCTTGAGCGTTGATAGCCCCGCGAGCACGAGAATCATGGTGATGATCCAAAAGCGGACTACCACCTGAGTTTCTTTCCAGCCACCCACTTCAAAGTGATGATGCAAGGGGGCCATTCGAAGAATGCGTCGGCCCTCACCAAAGCGTCGCTTCGTGTATTTGAAATAGCCCACCTGTAGCATCACTGATAGGGTATTGATCACGAAGACCCCGCCCATGATGAACAGCACGATCTCCTGCCGAACCACGACCGCCACGGTGCCAAGCGCGCCGCCTAATGCAAGCGCGCCTACATCTCCCATAAAGACCTGAGCCGGGTAAGCGTTAAACCAGAGAAAGGCTAGCCCTGCACCCACCAGCGCTGCACAAAAAACGGTGAGCTCGCCCGCGCCCGAGATGTAAGGGATCAATAAATACTTCGCGAAAACCGCATTGCCCGAGGCGTAAGCAAAGACGCCCAGTGCACCGGCGACAAGCACGGTCGGCATGATGGCCAATCCATCCAAGCCGTCTGTGAGATTGACTGCATTGCTTGAGCCGACAATCACAAAATAACTCAGGACCATAAAGCCAAAGACGCCCAATGGATAGGCGACCTCTTTGAAAAACGGAACAATCAAGTCTGCCCGCTGGGGCAGATCAATTGAAAACCCATTACCCATCCACTGCATGAACAAATCCCAGGCCTGGCTATTACTCTGGGCGGGCACAGAGAAAGCCAGATAGACGGCAGCGATGATTCCGATCACGGACTGCCAGAGATATTTCCAACGCGCAGGCAGGCCCACGGGATCTTGATTGACGACCTTGCGATAGTCATCGACCCATCCGATCGCACCGAACCCCAGCGTCACGATGAGTACCGCCCAAACAAAACGATTGCTGAGATCTGCCCAAAGCAGCGTTGTCACACCAATCGCTAGTAGGATCAAAGCGCCGCCCATCGTCGGCGTGCCACTTTTTGAGAGATGGGTCTGTGGGCCATCATCGCGTACCGCTTGGCCCACCTTCATCTCTGTTAATCGACGAATCACAAAGGGCCCCAAGACCAGCCCAATTCCCAGCGCCGTTAAAGCAGCTAACACAGCCCGCAGTGTGATGTAGTTCAGGACATTAAATGCCCGTATGTACTGCTCGAGCCAATCCGCGAGTATCAGCAGCATGCGATCTGGCCCTCCTGCTGCTGTGCAATTGCCTGCACAACCCGCTCCATCCGCATAAATCGAGAGCCCTTAATCCAGAGCGACGGCTGATGCTGTGCCTGCTGCTGAGCCTTGACCCAGCGCGATACCGTATCAATCAGCGCTGAGACCTCATCGAAGAACTGGCCGACTCCCGTCTGACGATGGGCCAATGCCATCGCCTCACCATGCAGCCAGATTGCATCGAGCTGACGCTGGGCCGCATAGTCAAGCACCTCGCGGTGAAATTGTGGCCCCTGATCACCAACCTCGCCCATATCCCCCAAGACCAGGGCCCGAGGAACGCCCATATGGGCCAAGGCATCAATCGCGGCGCGGACTGAATCAGGATTTGCGTTATAGGTGTCATCGACCAGCGTGCCACCCGCAGAAATCGCAATCGCACGGCCACGCCCCGCCAGGGGCTCGAATGTATTTAGGGCCTGCTCGATGGCCTGCAGGTGCAGGCCTGCAGCAAAAGCGCATGCGGCCGCAGCAATCATATTCAGCGCAAAGTGCAGGCCGAGCCCACGTGGCTTCACAACGATGAATTGGCGATCTGGAAATTCAATCTGAAGAAGCGGTGAACCTGAATCCGAGCTGACCCATTGACCCAGGACTTCACTCGCAGCCGATTGCGGTGCCGCGGCCATCTCGCGCAGCCCGAAACGAATTGCTGGCCGCTTCAGATGCTGAATCTGCCTCTGCCAGATGGCCTCATGCAAAGGATCCCGCGGATATACCGCGATACCTTCCGGCGACAGGGCCCCGAAGGCCGCGCCATTTTCAATGGCCACAGCC
Organism: Betaproteobacteria bacterium; assembly: GCA_009924525.1. GTDB lineage: Bacteria > Pseudomonadota > Gammaproteobacteria > Burkholderiales > Burkholderiaceae_A > Lacustribacter. Next base: position 2,672 of record RFRK01000043.1, on the reverse strand, counting down.
TGTACGGATTTCATAAACTCTTGATGCTCGCGCTGGGCATTATTGACCAGTGCGACGTGAGGCTGTGCGATACCTGCAAGTGCTGCGATCTCATTGGGATGATTCATACCGAGCTCAAATACCGCCAGCTGATGTGCGGATCGCAGGCCCAGCACCGATAACGGGACCCCGATGTGGTTATTTAAATTACCGGGAGTTGCCCAGACCTGCGAGGGCCCGAGATCAGTCTGTGCAATGGACTGAATCATCTGCTTGACGGTAGTCTTTCCATTGCTGCCCGTCACCGTAATGCAGCGGCCAGGCCAAGTGCCTCGCCAATAGCGGGCCCACTGCTGCAAAGCGTCGAGTGCATCTGGCACCAGAATCAGGGGAAGACGAACTCCCGATCGATGCGAGGCTGTCGCCGATAAAACTGCAGCACAGGCCCCGCGGTCTTGTGCAGCCTGAAGAAAAGCGGCGCCCTCAAATCGTGGGCCACTTAAGCCAAAAAAGATTGCACCTGGCGATAGTGTCCGCGTATCCGTGCTGATCGCATCAAATTCTTTTTGCAATACATTTGCCTGATCGCCTTCCAGTCCATCAGGCATGACGAGCTGCGCGCCTGCCACATGGGCGATCAATTCTTTAAGTTGCGGCATGTATCTCCCCAGCGCGCAACGCAGACGTCGACCCCATCCACGCGCCTAAGGCCTGCTGGGCACAGGTCTCATCACTAAATGGCAGCCTCGCTTCACCGATGATCTGATAACGCTCATGGCCCTTGCCTGCGATCAGCACGACATCATGGGACGTGGCAGATGCGATCATCGAGGCGATGGCCGCTGCGCGATCTGGCTGAATCTGAATCTTGTGCGATAGTGCGTCCGGCACCCCTGAGCGAATTGCTTCGATAATGCTCTGCGCCGGCTCATTACGTGGATTGTCAGAGGTCAACATCACCTGATCCGCAAGTTGTGCCGCAATGGCACCCATTGCGGGCCGCTTCTCTGCGTCACGATTGCCACCGCAGCCAAAAATACAAATCAACTGACCGGAGCGCGCCTGAGCGACGGGCCGCAAGGCCTCGAGCACACGAGCCAATGCATCGGGGGAATGGGCATAATCAATACAGACCCAGGGCTGATCGCTGCGCTTGATCATCTGGAGACGGCCACACGGAAGATGAAAGCGGGCGAGGCAAGCGCGAATGCGCTCAGCATCAATGCCCATTGCCACCATACATCCTGCAACGACCAGCGCGTTATCAACGTTGTGGCGGCCAAAAACGGGGAGTATTACTGGCCCAGCAAGATCAGCGGCCTCACCCATCGACGTCACCTTAAACTGCCAGCCCTCATCAGTCAGCTGCAGATCGGAGCACCGCATTGCACCCTGGGCATTCTCGGGCCAGTGCTGTCCAATCGCGATACGCTCAATGTGATGTTCCGTAGCCCTCCACATCAGGTGCCCGTACGCATCGTCTGTGTTCACAATCATGGTTCCCAGCGAAGGTGATGCAAACAGAAGGGCCTTGGCCTGCGCGTAACGCTCCATCGTGCCGTGTACATCAAGATGGTCATGGCTCAGATTGGTAAATGCAGCGGCTTTGATAGCACAGCCCTGAAGCCTGCCCTGCTGAAGGCCGAAGGAGGAAGCTTCCAACGCGACCACCGTAATCTGTCGAGAACGAAGATCAGCCAATAGCCGCTGCAGATCCACCGCATCCGGCGTGGTTAGCCCAGCAGTGAGCTGCGATTCCCAGCTCGGCTCAAATGACGGACCACAGTTCGCAGGAAACACGCCGACACCAAGCGTGCCAATCACTGCACAGGGGATGCCGCACTCCGCGAGGGCATAACCCAGTGCTGCGGATACCGTTGACTTTCCATTGGTTCCAGTTACTGCGATGACTTGCATGGTCACGCTGGGCCGGCCATAAAACGCAGAAGCCACCATACCCATTCGATGGGAAAGCTGCGGAACACCCAGGATCGGGACCTGTCCTGGCCGCTCTTCTAGCTCCGCCACATCCCCCGCATCCATCAGTATCGCTGCCGCGCCAGCGGCGATCGCATCAGCAATATGCTCATCCACAGAAAACCGCTTGCCGCTTCTCGCCAAAAATCCGTCGCCAGGTTGAAGCCTTCGACTATCAGCACAGAGGTTGGCATGTCGTCCGAGCCGCTGCCGCAGCCATTCAGCGGCCTGGTCAGATAACGCATCACGCAGAGCCATGGGATGAGGCTGCAATCCTGTCGGCATCATTCAGTTCCCTCGCCGATAAGGGCGACTGCCGGAAGAATGCGCAATGCCGGATTCGGAGACATCTGCAGTCGACGCAACGCATCGTTGGCGATCTGAGCAAAAATCGGCGCTGCAACCTCGCCACCATAATGCTTACCTGCGCTCGGCTCATCGACCATCACCGCAATGACAAATCGCGGCTGATCCGCGGGTGCAAATCCGACGAACGAAGCAACGTATTTATTTTTTGCATAGCCACCGCGCTCAGGCTTATGGGCGGTACCGGTTTTTCCGGCTACTCGAAAGCCTGCGATCTGAGCCTTGGGTGCAGTGCCCTGGGTAGTGGCCATCTCGAGCATCTTGCGAACTGAGCGGGCCGTCTCGGGCGAGATCACCGGAACACCGGCCACTGGTCCAGGCTGCGGAACGAAAGAGATCGGCACCAGATC
>RFRK01000042.1 GCA_009924525.1 Betaproteobacteria bacterium | reverse complement strand
GGTTTCGTTGTGAGCGGCAAATCACGATACCGCTTTTTGAGCAGGGCAGCCTTTTTCTTATTCGGGTATTTGTTGAGCCACTTCACGAAACACTCGCAGTCGCGGGCCGTCGTGATCGGCTAATGCAATCTCTGGCCTCGATGTCTGATGCAGTGCTGGCCTATAAAGGAATCACCCGAGCCAAGGAGCTTTTGCTTGGGCGCTAGGGGATCACCGTGAGGAAAAGATAGGCAAAGAAAATCACCAGATGCACAACACCCTGTAGCACCGCGGTCTTTCCGCCCGCAATGGTGGTGATGCTTGCCAGCAGCGTTAATACCAACAGCACGATTCCGACAGAGTTGATGCCCAGTGACAGTGGCCGATCAAATACGATCGAGATCACGGCAACGGTAGGAATAGTCAGCCCGATACTCGCCAGCGCTGATCCAAGTGCCAGGTTAAAACTAGTCTGAAGCCGATTCGCCATAGCCGCCCGAATTGCCGCAATGCTCTCTGGTGCAAGCACAATGCCTGCAATCAGCACACCGACAACAGCCTTTGGCGCACCGATTGCAGAGACCATTCGCTCAATGGCCGGCGTGAGCGCCTTGGCCAGAATCACCACGACCACAAGTGCGGCAATCAAGAAAATGCCGCTGCGCAGGGTGCGCCGCGTGCTGGGAGGCGCAACGTGAATCTTGCGATCGGAGAGCGCTGTGGGCTCAATCGGCAGAAAATAATCCCGATGACGCACGGTCTGCACAAACACAAAGGTGCCGTAAAGCGTCAGCGAGGCCACCCCGGCAAAGATCAGCTGGCTGGTTGTGAACGTTGGCCCCGCCGAGCTGGTCGTAAAGGTGGGCAGCACTAACGTTAAAGCTGCCAAGGCAATCAGAACAGTCAAGGCTGAATTGGAGCCCTCAATCCGAAAGACAAGCTCGTGGTGGCGAATTCCTCCGGCGAGAATCGCAAGCCCCACCACGCCGTTTGCCACAATCATGATGGCGGCAAAGACCGCATCGCGCGCGATGGTCTCCCCGCCGGGAACATCCGAGAGCATGATTGCGGCAATTAACGCCACTTCAATGACGGTGACGCAAATCGCCAGAATCAGGGTTCCGAAGGGCTCTCCGACTTTAAGCGCAACGACCTCTGCATGATGGACCGCTGCCGCGACAGCGGCGATCAATAGCAGCGTGAGGGCAATTAAAAAGAAAGGGTTATCCATGGGGGATAGATAGGTTTGCCTTTGTCAGACTGTCTGCAGGGGCCGAGGTTCCGGCTGGGGAGCCATGGGCTAACGTGCCGCAACGACTTCTTCTCTTGACCACAAAAGTCGAGCCGGAGAACAATAGACCATATGCGCCGACGCCTTGCACAGATGCTCCTGGCCCTTCTGGGGCTGCAAGGCTTCGCTATGGCCCCGGCGATTGGTCAGGCCGCCTCTACGGATGTGCTCTCCGCCTTGCGGGAGTCGGTGGTTGCGGTGCGGAGCCGGGCGGTGGAAGACGCCCGCTCCAATGCAACGCTTGGCCGTGAGCGTCTCGGTTCGGGTGTTGTCATTGACGGGCAGGGCCATATCCTGACCATCGGTTATCTGGTCATTGAATCCGAAGAAGTCGATGTCACGGTGTCTTCGGGTGCGACTTATCCCGCACGCGTAATCGGCTATGACCACGCGACCGGCTTTGCGGTCTTGCGCCCCTTGCTGCCCATTAAGCTCAAGCCCGTAGTGATCGGATCCTCTGGAAAGCTTGTCGATCAGGAGTTGATGATTGTGCTGCCTTTCGAGGGCTTGGGCCCGGGCTCCGCGACCCAGCTGGTCTCTCGCAGGTCGTTTGCTGGCAGCTGGGAATATCTGCTGGAGTCGGCGCTTTACACCTTTCCGCCCAATGCAGCCTGGGCTGGCGCAGCGCTTTTAAATGAGCGTGGTGAGCTGGTCGGTCTCGGCTCACTGTATGTCCGCGATGCAATGGCCCAGGGCATGTTTTCGCCTGGAAATTTATTCGTGCCAATTGATTTGTTAAAACCAATTCAGCGGGATCTCCTGACCAAGGGTGTTCGTTCTTCGGGCATTCACCCTTGGATGGGCATTACGCCTGATGACACGAGTGGCTACGTTGCGATTTTGCGTGTTAGCAAGGATGGGCCCGCAGATCAGGCGGGGCTTCGGGCAGGAGATTTCATTACGGCGGTAGCGGGCAAAGAGGTCCGAACGCTAGCCGATTTATATCGAAGCGCCTGGGCTTTGGGTGGGGCAGGCACGCGCATACCGATCGAGGTGGAGCGCGACGGCAGGCGATTCCCTATGGTGATCAACTCAATTGATCGGACGACATTTTTCAAAAAACCCGACGGCTTGTAGCCTCCACAAAATGAATGTCCCGACTGCTGCCTCATCGTCTGTGATGCGGCCCCCCGCACTGGTAGCGGCCTTAGGCTATGGCGGCCTCATTCCGTTTGTTGGTCTCGCGGGTTTCGTGATGTTCGCCCCCGCCGATGCGACGGCGTTTGCCCGTGGCCTGCTGATTGCCTACGGTGCTGTGATTCTGAGTTTTGTCGGGGCTTTGCACTGGGGCTTCGCGATGACGCTACCTGGCCTGGATCGGGCCCGAAAAAATCGTGGCTATGTCTGGAGCGTGATACCGGCCTTGATGGGCTTTCTTGCAATTGCAATGGACTCGGCGTTATCGCTGAGCCTGCTGATCGTGGGCTTTGCCCTGGCCTATTGGCAGGATGCGGATCTCGCCAACCGGGCTAGCCTGCCACTCTGGTATCCCCGGCTTCGGGCATGGCTGTCGACCATTGCCTGCCTGTCCCTTGTTTGCGGCCTCCTGGCCCCGGCCTTAGTTTGACAATATCAAATGAATTTGTCTAAACTGAATCATATTCCCGCTCCAGGAGACCGTTGTGACAACAAAAGCATTTGCCTCGCAGGCTGATCTCGAAGAAAAAAAAGTAAGTTTTGAACAGCTCTCGGAGCACGCCTGGGCGTACACCGCTGAAGGGGATCCGAACACTGGAATCATCATCGGCGATGACTCCGTGATGATCATTGATGCGACTGCTACCCCCGTCATGGCCCAGAGCGTGATTGAGCGCGTGCGCAGCATTACCGATAAGCCGATCAAGTATGTGCTGCTGACTCACTATCACGCAGTGCGGGTGCTCGGCGCATCGGGCTACCGCAGCGAAGGCCTTGAGCAAATCATTGCAAGCCGGGATACCTATGACTTGATTGTCGAGCGTGGCCAGCAGGATATGGATTCTGAAATCGGCCGCTTCCCACGGCTTTTTCAGGCCGTTGAGTCTGTTCCCGGACTGACCTGGCCAACACTAACTTTTAAAGGCGAGATGTCGATCTGGATGGGTAAGCTTGAGGTCCAGATCAAGCAGCTCGGGGCCGGCCACACCAAAGGCGACACGATTGCCTGGCTGCCCCATGAAAAAGTTTTGTTTTCAGGCGATTTGGTGGAGTACGACGCTGCCTGTTATGCGGGTGATGCCCATCTCGCGCAGTGGCCAGCAACACTGGATCGGCTTGCCCAGATGCAGGCAGATAAGCTTGTGCCCGGCCGGGGTCCCGCATTGATGAGCCCGAAAGAAGTGCAGGCCGGAATCGCATACACACGTGATTTTGTCGCAACGCTTTATGAGTCTGCGCAAGAGGCGGTCCGTGCAGGCAAAGATCTCAAGGCCACTATGGCCCATGTACGCGCCAAGATGGATCCAAAGTTTTCCCAGGTTTTTATTTACGAGCATTGCCTGCCGTTTGATGTGACCCGCGCATTTGATGAGGCGAGTGGAATCTCGCACCCGCGTATCTGGACCGCCCAGCGGGATCAGGAGATGTGGCAGGCCCTTCAGAGCTAATCGGGCCTGCCTGATGCTATCGACCTATCGCTATCCGAAGTTCGACTATCGCCGGCCTGCTGAGATCGGCGGCCGTGCCGCACGCGGAATTGTCGTTGTCGGGGCGGGTCCGGTTGGACTGGCTGCAGCCATTGATCTGGCTCAGCTCGGCCATTCCGTGCTGTTGCTCGATGATGACAATACGGTATCGGTAGGATCGCGCGGCCTGTGTTACGCGAAGCGTTCGCTGGAGATCTTGGATCGGCTTGGTGCTGGACAGTCGGTCATGGAGAAGGGCGTCTCGTGGAATGTGGGCCGCACCTTTAATGGCAGCGATGAGGTCTATTCCTTTAATCTCTCACCCGAGCCCGATCATGAGCGGCCCGGCATGATCAATCTGCAGCAGTATTACCTGGAAGAGTTTTTGTTGAAGCGGGCCAACGAACTGACCAGTCTCGAGATTCGCTGGCAAAACAAAGTCGTTGCTGTGGATGCGCACCAGACCGGCTCGACAATTACCGTGGAAACCGTTGATGGCAGCTACCAGCTTGATGTTGAGTGGCTCATCGTGGGTGACGGCGCCCGCTCCGGCATTCGCCGACTCCTTGGCTTGGATATTGAGGGCAGGGTATTTCAGGACCGTTTTCTGATTGCAGATGTCGTGATGAAGGCGGATTTTCCTGCTGAGCGTTGGTTCTGGTTTGATCCCCCTTTTCATCCGAATCAGTCTGTGCTGCTGCATCGTGAGGCCGACAATGTCTGGCGCATTGACTTTCAGCTGGGGTGGGATGCGGACCCCGAAGAGGAAAAAAAGCCCGAGAAAGTGATTCCGCGTATTCAAGCGATGCTGGGAGAACAGCATGCGTTTGATCTGGAGTGGGTCAGTGTTTATACCTTCCAATGCCGTCGCATGAAAAATTTTCGGCATCAGCGGGTGTTTTTTGTGGGGGATGCCGCCCATCAGGTCTCGCCTTTTGGGGCACGCGGCGCGAACTCAGGCTTGCAGGATGCCGATAATCTCGCCTGGAAGCTCACGCTGGTGATCAATGGCAGCGCCCCTGAGCGGCTGCTGGATTCTTATCACGAAGAGCGGTCCTATGCGGCCGATGAAAACATCATGAATTCGACCCGCTCAACGGACTTTATTACGCCGAAATCTGCAGTCAGCCGGTTATTTCGAAACTCAGTTCTCGATCTTGCGCGTCAGCATCGATTTGCCCGGTCGCTTGTCAATTCTGGCAGGCTCTCGGTGCCATCGTTTCTGTATCACTCCAGCTTGAATACACCGGATCAGGAACAATTCTCCGGAAAAATGATTCCTGGCGCACCCATGGACGATGCGCCGATTGTGTCAGAGGGCAAGCAAGGCTGGCTGCTCCGCCATATCGGCAATGCATTTGTATTGCTGATGTATGCGGAGCATCAGCCGATATCTGCTGAGTTGATTCGTGAGCTTCAAGACTGCCGTATCAAGGGCCTGGGCGTTCATCTGATTGTCATTGCCGCTGATGCCAAGCTCGCGGCGGCATCTGGCACACAGGCGCAGGTCATCGTTGATCATAAGGGTCGTTTTAAAGAGCGTTATGACGCTCTCCACGGCACGGCATATCTCGTGCGGCCGGATCAGCACGTGGCCTCCCGCTGGCGGACCCCCTCCCCCGCAGGGCTTATTGCTGCGCTGGCCCGAGCCACCTGTAACTGAACGACAAGGAACACTTCATGCCACTGATTACGGAACCGAATTTCAAGGAGTTTGATCGGCCTGTCTTTCGTGAATTCAGCCCCGGAGATGATTTCTATGAGGCCTTGATCGCAGCCCACGAGGGATTATCTGAGGCGCAGAGCCATGAATTAAATGCCAAGCTGGTCTTGTTTTTATCAAATCACATTGGCGATTTACGTGTCTTGCGTCAAGCTTTTCAGCTAGCCCGCGAATCGGTCACGTTGCGGTAAACATCTCGGAGGACTCTGATGAAGCTGTCAAAAATTCACCATGTTGCGTATCGCTGTAAGGATGCCAAGCAGACCGTTGAGTGGTATCAGAAATACCTGGAAATGGAATTTGTGTTGGCGATTGCTGAAAACGAGGTGCCCTCTACCAAGGCCCCTGATCCATATATGCATGTATTTTTAGATGCCGGCGGCGGCAACATCCTTGCGTTTTTCGAGCTCCCCAATAGCCCCGAGATGTCACGCGATCTGAATACGCCCAATTGGGTGCAGCACCTGGCGCTGGAGGTTGAGTCGCTGGAGACCCTGCTTGCGGTGAAAGCGCGGCTTGAGCGTGATGGCATTGAGGTGGTGGGCCCCACCAATCACACGATTTTTAAGTCAATTTATTTCTTTGATCCGAATGGCCATCGGCTCGAGTTGGCGGTCAATACTGGCACGCCAAAAATGATGCAGGAGTTAGACCGCGTGAAATGGGACATGCTCAATGAGTGGAGTCAGACCAAGCGGGCACCGGGCCATGCAAGCTGGATGCATGATGGATCTCTTCAATAGTTGGGGTGTCAAATCGTGGGAAAAATAACCCAGGGCAGCTGGGTCGAAAGCGCCAATCGGTCCGGCAGTGATTTTCCGATTGAAAATCTTCCCTACGGCATTTTTCGGCGTGGGGGACCTCAGCAACCGCTTCGGGCGGGTGTTGCGATCGGAGATCAGATTCTGGATTGCGCAAGCGCGGCAGAGATTCTTGGGGCCGAGGTTATTCCTGCGCCGCTGCGCCAGGGTGATTTAAATGCCTTCATGGCAATGGGCCCATCGGTGCGGCAATCGTTTCGCCACCGGTTGACCGAATGGCTCGGGATCGATGCGCGCGAAGCTCCAAGATTGAAAGCGGCCTTGGTGCCGCAATCCGATGTCCAGATGCAGCTGCCGTGCCGGATCGGTGATTACACAGACTTTTATGCATCAATTCATCACGCCACCGCAGTTGGAAAACTCTTTCGGCCGGATATGCCACTGCTTCCAAACTACAAGTGGGTGCCGATTGGCTATCACGGCCGCGGATCGTCGATCGGGGTGAGCGGCCAGCAGATTATCCGGCCGACCGGCCAGATCAAAGCCGCCGCCGATGGCCATCCGCCAGAGTTTGGCGCATGCCGGCGATTGGATATCGAGCTTGAGGTCGGCGCATTTATCGGCACTGAGAACAGGCTGGGCCAGCCGGTTTCGATGACCCATGCAGAGGATCATTTATTTGGCCTGTGCATCCTAAATGACTGGTCGGCCCGTGATATCCAGGCCTGGGAATATCAGCCGCTGGGGCCATTTCTCGCGAAAAACTTTGCATCAACGATTTCTCCTTGGATTGTCACGATGGAGGCGCTTGCGCCGTTTCGTGTTCCCACCCAGCGGCCTGCCGATGATCCGCAGCCCTTGCCTTATATCAGCAGCCCCGAAGACCGCAGCCGGGGCGGAATCAATATGACACTGGAGTTTTTGCTTCAGACGGAAAAAATGCGGGTAGAAGGATTGGCGCCGCAGCGGCTGTCGGTGAGCAATCTGCGGTATGCCTACTGGACATTTGCACAGATGCTGACCCATCACACCAGTAATGGCTGCAATCTGCAGGCGGGCGATTTGCTGGGCAGCGGCACGATGTCCGGACCGCTGCCGTCTGAGGCAGGTTCCTTGTTGGAGCTGACAGCGGGCGGAAAGACTCCGGTCTTGCTGGCCAATGGCGAGGCGCGAACTTTTCTGGAGGACGGCGACGTTATTGTTTTAAAGGCGTATTGCGAGTCCCCTGATGCCGTGCGTATTGGGCTGGGGGAGTGCGTTGGCTGGATTCAACCGGCGTTGCGTTAATCATGGCAGTGAGTGATCTCGAGAGTCAGCGCTCGATTCAGTCGATTGAAATTGGCGGCCGACTGCTTAATGCGCTTGCCCTGCAGTCTGGTCCAATGAGCTTAAAAGCGCTCGCACAGGCCGCCAAGATGACGCCCTCAAAGGCCCATCCTTATCTCGTGAGTTTTGGCCGGCTGGGACTCATTGAACAGGAGCGCGACTCGGGCCAGTATCGGCTGGGCCCTGCTGCATTACAGCTTGGACTGAGTTGCCTGCGTCAACTTGATCCACTGAAAATCGCGGGCCCCCTGATGGAGGAATTATCAGAGCGCATTCAGCAATCCGTAGTGATTGCGGTTTGGGGAAATCTCGGACCAACCGTTGTACGAATGATTGAGTCGCATCAGCCGATTCACGTCAATATGCGGGTCGGTACTGTAATGTCGGTGAATCGCACGGCGACCGGAAAAATTTTTGCAGCCTTTATGCCGCCGGAAAAATTGGAAGCGCTAAGGGGCAGCGCTCTTGGAGATCGAGCTGCTCATGAAATGCCGACTGATGCTGGCGTATCAGCGACTGAGCTTGCACGAATTCGTAAAGACGGGTTGGCGCAAGCCATAGGCCAGCCCATTCCTGGGATCCATGCCCTTAGCGCCGCGGTCTTTGATCAGTTTGGGTTGTTGGCGTTAGCCATTACAGCCCTTGGACCCGCGGAGAATTTTCCGGTTTCTATTGACGGCCCGATCGCAAGAGCCCTAAAGACTGCTGCGAATCAGGTTTCACATCGACTTGGATTTCAAGCGAATCGTTCTGTGGCCTAAGGTTTTTTTTGGGGAATTTCCGTTAAATCTAAAAATTTTTTAAGCCCACTTCAGGTCGCGATCTTTCTTGCGTTTCTGTTGGGTTTGCAGCCGGTCTTAACGGATTTATTTATTCCTGCAATGCCTGCGATAAGGCAGGAGTTCTCCGCGTCGGCCATTCTGGTTCAGGCGACGATGTTTGGCGTCATGATTTCTTTTGGGTTTGGACAGCTTTTCTGGGGCGCTCTGTCCGATCGTTTCGGAAGGCGGCCTATATTGCTTTGGGGATTGGCTTTATTTGTCGTGAGTGGAGTCGGAGGCAGCGTCACTCAGCAAATGGAGGCGCTGCTATTGACCCGAGTGATACAAGGCGCGGCGCTGGGTGCCTCGGTCGTTTGTGCCCGTGCCATGGTGAGAGATCTCTACGAAGTTCGAGATGGTGCGCAAGTGTTGGCTCGGGGCCTATCCGGCCTCGGTTTGTTTGCAATAGCGAGTCCGCTTTTTGGAGGATTTCTCACTGACTTTTTTGGCTGGAGAGCCAATCAGTTTGCAATAGCCTTTGTGGGGTTATCGAGCTTTTTGATGGTTTGGTGGTTTGTACCAGAGACACTTCACCGTCGTAACGTCGAAGCTACCCAGTGGTCGAGCTTGTGGCGCAACTATCGAAAAATCCTGAGTCATTCCGAATTTTTGTCTTGGTCTTTAGTAGCGATGAGCACATACGGAGGATTATTTTTAATCCTCTCAGGGGGCCCCTTTATTTTCTTGCAGGTCCTAGAGGTTTCTGCAACGACTTTTGGCGCCGTGATCGCGGCTGGATCGTTGAGTTACTTACTGGGGACACTCGCCTGCCGCCGATGGATTACCCGATATGGGCTATTTGGTACTGTTCGGCTCGCTTCATGGATATCATTGTCGATCGCGGCTCTCGCAGTGTCTCTCGGACTTTTGCAAATTAAGTCGTTCTTGCTGACTTTATGCTTACAAATGCTTTATGGTCTAGCACACGGATTCCATCAGCCCTGCAGTAATGCGGCCGCGCCTGGGAGATTTCCAGAAATGGCAGGGACAGCGTCGTCGCTGATGGGCATGCTGATGGCATTCGCTGCGGTGGCAACAGGCCTGTATTTATCGATTTCGTTAGATCAGGGCATGCGCGGCTATCTTTGGGGCATTGCTTTCTGGGGTTTTTTCCTGGTGATTGCGGTTCGGATGGTGCTTCCCAGGGTGGTCTTGACAGACGAAAAAGTACAATAAAGGAGTTCCTGAAGGAGTCTGTCATGTTTAGCTTCGACCCCTATTCGCCAGCGGTGGATGCGGACCCGTTTCCTTTCTACAAAACACTCCGAGACGAATATCCAGCCTTCTGGAGTAAAGAGGCCAATATGTGGATCCTGTCTCGGTATGCGGATATCGTCACGGCGTTGAACGATTGGCAGACATTCTCTTCCGCCAAGGGCAATCTGATGACCGAACTGCCTAATCGGGCAGGCAACACGCTGGGCACGACAGACCCCCCGCGTCACGATCGGCTGCGCGGCCTGATCCAGCATGCCTTTATGCGTCGCAACTTGGAGAGCCTATCGGATCCCATCCGTGAGATTGCGCGCACCGTGGCCGCCCCCTTAGCCGATCAAGATCAGTTTGATTTCATTACTGAGTTTTCCTCGCAATTTACGGTAAAGGTCCTTTGGGCAGTGCTGGGTCTACCCACAGGCGATGAGGCCACAGCACGAGAGAAGGCTGTGTTGATGGTGCAGTCCGATCCCGCTACCCGGACTAAGGGTCCTGAGCATCTTGCCGCCTACCAGTGGATGCAGGATTACGCGGCGCAAGTCATTGCGGATCGTAGAAAAAATCCTCAGGACGATTTGATTTCGCAGTTCTCGATGGCTGAGATTGATGGCGACCGGCTTGATGAGCGTGAGGTGCTGCTTACGACGACCACCCTGATCATGGCGGGAGTGGAATCTCTGGCTGGATTTATGTCGATGTTTGTCTATAACTTGGCCGACCACCCAGAGGCCAGGCGGCAGTGTGTGGCTAACCCGGCATTACTGCCCGACGCCATTGAGGAATCTCTGCGATTTAATACCTCTGCTCAACGTTTTCGTCGCTGTCTGCAAAAAGATCTTGAACTGCACGGTCAGAAGATGAAAGCAGGCGACTTTGTCTGCCTCGCCTATGGGGCGGGCAATCGCGATGAGCGGCAGTTCCCGAATGCGGATATCTATGATCTTGCCCGAAGGCCGAGGGGCCATCTGGGTTTTGGAGGCGGTGTGCATGCCTGCCTCGGAACAATGATTGCACGATTGGCTGTGAAGACAGCGATGGAAGAGTTCCACAAGATTGTTCCCGACTACCGAAGGGCTGCGGATCAATTGCCGTGGATACCATCTTCGACTTTCCGCAGCCCAATGCGGCTCGATCTGGTCAAAATTCATTGAGCCCTAACAAAGGAGCAGTCATGCCTAAAGTAACGTATATCGAGCCATCCGGAAATGAAGTTGTGATTGACGTCCCGGTCGGCTGGAGCCTGATGCAAGCCGCAACGAGCAATGGCGTGGAAGGCATTGAGGCCGAGTGTGGCGGCTCATGTGCCTGCGCAACGTGCCATTGCTATATTGAATCTCACGCGGACCAGGTGCCGGCTGCGGAGCAGGGCGAACGTGACATGCTTCAAAACGCTGTCGCTGAGATTCGCGCAAATAGCCGACTGTCATGTCAAATCAAAATGTCGGATCAGCTCGCAGGCCTTGTGGTTCGGCTGCCAGAGTCGCAGATATAAATCAGTCACCTTCGCCAGCCAAGCCTTGATGAATCCTCCGATTGTTATTGTTGGCGCTGGCCAGGCGGGCCTGCAGGCGGCAGAGGCCCTAAGGGCTGAGGGCTGGCAGGGCGATTTAATCTTGTTGGGCGAAGAGCCGCATGCACCGTATCACCGGCCGCCGCTGTCAAAGACCTATTTAATGGGTGAGTCATCAGCGGAGCAGCTGACCATGCGTGGACCGGATGCCCTGGCCCGTAAGGCCATTGACGTGCGCACAGGATGCCGGGTCGAGCGCATCGATTGTGCGGAAAAAATAGTGCACCTCGAAAAAGATGGCCGCCTGGCCTATCACCGTCTGGTACTTGCTACGGGCGCCCGGGCCAGGCCCCTGGCGGGCGCTGGGTTGCAGGGTGTCTTTATGTTGCGAACACTGGACGACTGCGCCCATATCGCTAAAGCCATGCAGCAGGCCGGCGAGATCGTTGTGATTGGCGGAGGTTTTATCGGGCTTGAGTTTGCCGCTGTGGCTAGAAAAAAAGGTAAGTCAGTTACTGTGATCGAGGCGGCTGATCGTTTGATGGCGCGGGCAGTGGCGGACTCCATTTCAGAGATTTATGCTCGGCTTCATATCCAGCGCGGCGTTGCTTTGCGATTGGGATCGACCGTAGCGGGTTTTACTGAATCCGGGGGCAGAGTAACGGGAGTAGTGCTTGGCGATGGCAGCACGGTGCACGCAGATCTCGTGATCGTGGGTATCGGTGTCATTCCGAATCAGGAGCTTGCGGCCGCCGCGGGCATCGCCTGCGAGTCGGGTGTGATTGTTGATGCTAACGGCCGCACCTCAGACCCCTTTGTTTTCGCGTGTGGCGATTGCACTGCGATGCGGCTGGCAAACGGAAGCTTAAGGCGTCTTGAGTCGGTACAAAATGCGATTGAGCAGGCCAAGGCGTGCGCGGCCACCATCATGGATAAAGACCGGCCTTTTATTGCGGCCCCCTGGTTTTGGTCAGATCAGTATGATGTGAAACTCCAGATGGTGGGTACCTCATCGGGCCACGATGCATCGGTTATCCGTGGCGATATCAGTACTTTCAAGTGCTCTATTTTTTACTTTCGGGGCCCGAAGCTGATTGGAATCGACAGCCTCAATCGGCCGCAGGATCATATGGCGGGCCGCCGCCTGCTGGATCAGGGTCTGGGGCTGACACCGCAGCAGGCCGCTGACGAGTCGTTTGCGTTGAATCGTTTATTTCAGCCCGAGACCACCGCAACTTAAGCCGATATTTACACCTGATCAATACTTGGATACCACTGGAGATGAATCATGAAGTGCAACTTAATTAATCAAAGCCTTCGGCGTCTAGCTGGCCTGACTATGACGGGCCTCCTGCTGGGCTTCTGGTTTGGCACCGCTGCGGCTCAGGATTTTCCAAATCGTCCGGTTCGTATTGTTGTCCCCTTTGGGCCAGGGGGTGTCGGCGACCTGACGGCGCGTGTCGTGGCCACTCGTCTATCGGAAATATGGGGCACCGGAGTCGTCATTGAAAATCGGCCTGGCGCCGGCGGAATTTCTGCGGCAGAGGCTGTAATTAAGTCCAAGCCAGACGGCCATACTCTTTTCTTAATGTCAAACGGCACGGCCGTCACAGAGGCGGTATTTCAGAAGCTTCCATTTAATTCGGTGCAAGACTTCATTCCGATCTCGACGCTGGGCTACTTCGATATTGCGGTCGTTGTTCCTGAGGGCTCACCCCATAAATCTTTTCGGGATCTCGTGGCA
>RFRK01000041.1 GCA_009924525.1 Betaproteobacteria bacterium | reverse complement strand
CTTGCACAGGCGGAGGCGGTGGCGGATCTTATTAACGCAGGATCAGAGCGCGCGGCTCAAAGTGCATTAGCCTCACTTCGGGGGGTTTTTAGTCAGGCGATCGGGCGGTTAAAGCACAAATTGGTCGATCTGCGGGTGCGTGTAGAGGCCTGCCTCGATTTTCCCGAAGAAGATCTCGAGTTTATTCAGCGTGAGGGCGTTGAGCAGCGGCTGCTTGAAATTCAGGCCGGCCTGAAGGAAACATTGCTGGCTGCGCAACAAGGGGCGGTTTTGCGCGATGGCCTGCGCGTGGTCTTGGTGGGCGCGCCCAATGTCGGCAAGTCATCTCTGTTAAATGCGCTCTCGGGCGAAGAGGTTGCTCTGGTTACCGAGATAGCGGGCACAACGCGTGATCGAATTATTCAAGAAGTTGTTCTGCAGGGCCTCTCAATTCACGTTGTGGATACGGCGGGCCTGCGACAGACTCAGGACGAAGTGGAGCGTCTTGGTATTGAGCGGACCTGGCAGGAGATCGAGCGCGCTCAGGTTGTATTGCTGTTACGTGACGCAAGCGGCGCGATTGCAATTGACCACGAACTGGAGCGCCGCGTTTTAGAGCGCGTGCCGGCTGTGTGTCAAGTCATTGAAGTCAATAATAAGGCTGATTTATTGCCGGTTGATCGGCCAAGCATGGCGTCTTTTGCCTCACAAAACGGTGTGGGTAGCGGCGCAATAACGATTTCTTCAAAGACAGGCCTGGGCTTAGATCAGCTACGCGCGAGGTTGATTGAAATCGCCGGCCTTAGTGAGCAGCCAGCATCAGGTGTTTTTTCGGCACGCTCACGCCATTTACAGGCCTTGCTGCAAGCACAGGCCGCGTTGCTCGCGGCTGAATCGCATCTTCACCAACATCAGCTTGAATTACTGGCCGAGTGTCTGGGCCAAGCCCAGCGCTATCTCGCCGAAATTACAGGGGAGTTTTCCGCCGATGATTTGCTTGGCGAAATTTTTGGAAGTTTTTGCATCGGCAAATAGGCAGCCAAATCAATGGGCGGCGTTTGGCGCCGGAGTTGGTTCTTCAAACCGCCCTGCAGCAATATTTTTCTGTGCCCGATCAGCAAGAAAGATTTTTCCGTTCATCGCGATATAGGTGCCGGGCTGTAAGAATTGAACCGCAGCACAGGCAAAGCCAAAATTAAAAAGGGCATCGGATTTCTCGAAGCTGGCGGGAACCATGGCACCGGTAAAGACAATGACCTGGTGCTCCTTGCGCTGCAGCATTACCGCCTTGGCGCTATCAGCCATGGTGTCGGTGCCATGTAAAACAATAACCCGCGACTCCGGAGTCTGGGCAATCTTGCGGCCGAGCTGCTGCCGGTCGTGATCGACCATTTCGAGGCTGTCGATCAGCATGACGGTCTCGGCCCGCCAGGGCGCCGTGATTCTGCAGCGTTCGGCCCAGTCGGCGATGCGGGAACGATCGAACCCCAGCCGCCCTGCCTCTGGTAGATAAATCTTTTCAATTGTTCCCCCGCAACTCAGGAAAACCAAGGGCTCATTGCTGGCCATAGTGAATAGATCGAAATGTTAAAATTTGCACGAGACGCAATCATGGCATCAAACGCCAGCATGCCTAAATAAAAACATAACACTATGCAGAACGCCATTCCAAAGTTCGTTAAACATCAGGACCTGATCCAGTGGGTTCAATCGATTGCCGCCAAGACCCGGCCGGATCGAATCGTATGGTGCGATGGCTCCCCAGAGGAGTCCGACCGACTTTGCCAGGAGATGGTTGAGGCGGGCACGCTGAAGCGACTAAATTCTGCGAAACGACCCAATTCCTATCTTGCTTGGTCGGATCCCTCTGATGTGGCGCGGGTTGAAGACCGTACTTTTATTTGTACAGATCGACAGGAGGATGCCGGTCCGACCAATAACTGGATGGCGCCGAGCGAGATGCGTCAGACCCTCGACGGGCTGTTTGAGGGCTGTATGCAAGGCCGCACAATGTATGTCATTCCATTTTCGATGGGGCCGCTCGGGTCGCCGATCGCGCACATTGGAGTTGAGGTCTCTGACTCACCGTATGTAGTAGTCAATATGCGGCTGATGACCCGTATGGGCCGCGCTGTTTATGATGTGCTGGGTGCTTCAGGCGAATTTGTCCCCTGTGTGCATTCAGTTGGTATGCCTTTGGTAAACGGCGCGCCCGACGTGAGCTGGCCATGTAATGCAACGAAATACATCGTTCACTTTCCGAAAACACGGGAAATTTGGTCTTATGGCTCAGGCTATGGCGGCAATGCGCTACTGGGTAAAAAATGTTTTGCGCTGCGTATTGCCTCATCGATGGGCCGCAAAGAGGCTGAGTCGGGCGCGGCAGGCTGGCTTGCCGAACATATGCTGATTCTCGGTGTGCAGGCCCCCTGGGGCAAGAAGTATCACGTCGCTGCCGCTTTTCCATCGGCCTGCGGCAAAACAAATTTTGCGATGTTGATTCCGCCGCAAGGATTGGATCAGGGCGGCTGGAAGATCACCACAATTGGCGATGATATTGCTTGGATCAAGCCGGACGCAGAGGGCCGCCTGCGCGCGATTAATCCGGAGAATGGCTACTTTGGCGTTGCGCCCGGCACCAATGAAAAGACCAATTTCAACTGCATGGCATCGTTAAAAGAAAACGTCATCTTTACCAATGTTGCGCTTACCGATGACGGCGATGTCTGGTGGGAGGGCATGAGCTCTCCGCCTGCCCACTGCCTGGATTGGCAGGGCCGCGATTGGACTCCGGAGATCGCGAAGGCTGAGGGCAAAAAGGCGGCGCATCCTAATGCCCGTTTTACCGTTTCCTCGGTTCAGAATCCGGTCATTGATGCTGAATGGGATAACCCACAAGGGGTTGTGATTGACGCCTTTATTTTCGGCGGCCGCCGCTCGACGACTGTCCCGCTTGTGACCGAGGCCCGCAGCTGGGAAGAGGGCGTATATATGGCAGCAACCATGGGTTCCGAAACCACTGCTGCTGCGGCTGGACAGCAGGGCGTGGTGCGCAGAGATCCATTTGCGATGCTGCCGTTTTGTGGCTACAACATGGCCGAGTATTTTTCGCATTGGCTTGAGCTGGGTGAAAAACTTAGCCGGCGTGAGGCGCGACTGCCCAAGATTTTTTGTGTGAACTGGTTTAGGACAGACGAGCAGGGCCGCTTCGTTTGGCCGGGTTTTGGAGAGAATGCCCGGGTCCTAAAGTGGATGCTCCAGCGCATTGAAGGCAAGGCACAGGGTGCTGAGCATGTGTTCGGTATTACCCCGCGTTATGAAGATATCGATTGGACCGGCCTGGCTTTCTCCGCCGAGCAGTTTTCTCGTATTACTGCGATTGATGGAAAGTCATGGCAGGAGGAGTTCGCCTTACATGCGGAACTCTTTGAAAAACTAAATCATGGCCTTCCGGCCGCATTGCTAAAAACGAAATCTATTTTTGAATCTCGGCTTGAGCAACGCTTAGCCGCTTAATCCCTGAGCAGTCGCTGATACTCTTGTGCCACGGTGATATCACGTGGCCCCGGCTTCACGCGTATCGCATCGCCCGCTTTCAGGCTGCCCTCCTGAACGACCGCGGCATACCAGCCCGACAGCCCGTTTTGCATCATCAGTTTGGCGGCAATATTTGACCGCATTTTTGCATTGAATTTGTAGCAGGGCTCACGTGGCTTGGTTACGCGCAGGATGAGCTCTTGGCCAACTTCCAAGAGGTCTCCGATCCAGAGACTAGATTCGTCGAGGCCCTGAGTGCAGAGATTTTCTCCGACTACGCCGAAGCAATGTTCTTGGTCGGCAAGCCAAGGATAGGCGTTCTTCCAGAAATCATAGTGTTCGGTGGGATAGCAGTAGACGGCCTTATCGATACCACCATGCACGCTGAGGTCCGCCTGCTCATCGTCAGTAAGTCCGAGTGTGCCGCAGCTAATGAGGGCGGGCGACCCAAGGGTGCTAATGGTTGATTTGTGAATGCCCGAAGCGACTCGGTGCGGCGCTTTGTCACCGTGCTCACGCCGAATCAAAATGGGTGTTACTTTTCCGGCGCAGATCGCGATGAGTTGTGGATTTTTTTGATCAGACATGGATGTGTACAGTCTTAATGATTCATTAGGGAGGGCTGCGCCTGTTCTTGCTGGCTTGCTAGTCGATCGGCCAGGGCAATCGCAGCAAGCAGGGAGCTGGGATCCGCGATTAGTCGCTCCGCAATATCGAAAGCGGTTCCATGATCAACACTGGTTCGAATAAAGGGCAGTCCGAGTGTCATGTTCACACCCTGATCGAGGCCTAGATATTTGATCGGGATTAAGCCTTGATCATGGTACTGCGCGATGACCACATCGAATTCTTTGGCCTGGCGGGCCCGCATGAATACGGTGTCTCCCGGCCAGGGCCCCGTGACATTTGCCCCCAGGCTTTTTGCCTGAGCAATCGCGGGGCCGATGATGTCGAGATCCTCGCGGCCAAAAAGTCCAGCCTCACCGGCATGGGGATTGAGCCCTGCTACCGCGATTCTCGGGGCGACCACCCCGAGCTGCTGGCAGGCACTTTGCGCAAGCAAAATGGTCTGCACGAGATCCCGGATATTCAGGCCATCAATCATGTCTTTTAGAGAGACATGCACTGAGTTCAACACGACCTTGAGCTCGGGGTTGACGAGCATCATGCGGACCGATGGCGGGGCAGACGGACTCGAGAGTTCGGCCAGCATCTCGGTGTGGCCGGGCCAGTTATGGCCAGCCAGAGCCAGAGACTCCTTGTGGATGGGGGCAGTTACCAGGCCGGCCGCCTCACGGAACATGCACCGGCTGACCGCCTGACGGACAGATTCAAAACCAGCCTGGCCGGGGCTCGCCCCCACCTTTCCAATTTTTATTTCTTCTTTTTTCCACTTAATAGGAATAAATTCCATATTTTCGGTGGATATTTTTAACTTTTTTCCTAATTCATTAAACCAGTCTGGATCCCCGGAAATTAGCAGGGGCCGGGCCGCTGCAGAGCCGGCTAGCCAGCCTGAGACTGCCTTGAGCACGATCTCTGGCCCGATGCCCGCGGGGTCTCCAGATGTCACAATCAGCGGTTTCATTCAGCGATGCTAGCAAGAAGGCCTGTTTTCTCGGGAAAAACAGCCCTTTTTATTTCGTTAATTCCATATGTGGCTTGAATTTGGAGCGGCCGGGGGCCCTGAGGGCGGTCTATTGCTAATACTTGGCTTGGCGGCCTTTGCTGCCGGGTTGGTTGATGCTGTTGTTGGCGGGGGCGGCCTGATTTCTGTGCCGGCACTCTTTTCGTTCGTGCCGAATAGCTCAGCCGGCGCTCTTTTGGGGACCAATAAGATTTCATCGGTATCGGGCACCGTTTTTGCGGCCTATCGGTATGCCCGAGGGGTTCGCTTGGATTGGAACCCATTGATACCTGCCCTGCTGGGCGCTTTGGTGTTTTCTTGGCTGGGCGCCGCGGCCGTGAGCCTTCTTCCGAGGTCTCTGGCTCAGCCCCTCGTGTTGTTGATGTTGGTATTGGTTGCGTTTTCGACGTTGCGCTCGCGAGAAATGGGTGCCCAGCATGCGCCAAGGCATTCGGTGGCCGCACAACGCTGGATGGGGTTTTTAACGGGCGCAGTGCTTGGTTTTTATGACGGATTTTTTGGTCCTGGGACAGGCGCTTTTTTGGTGTTCATTTTTGTGCGTTTCTTTGGGTATGATTTCCTGCACGCGTCAGCTTCGAGCAAGCTGATTAATCTCACCACCAACCTGGCTGCGCTGGCTTTTTTTATTCCAGCCGGCGAATTTTTTTTGGTCGCAGCCCTTGTAATGGCGGCCTGTAATGTTGTCGGCGCTTTGATAGGAACTTCGCTGGCCGTTTTGAAGGGGAGCGGGTTTGTTCGACGCTTTTTTCTTGTGTTGTTGTTTGCCTTGATCCTAAAAATGGGCTGGGGCACTTTGGAGATGCTGATATGAATTCACCTCAACACCACCTTGGACAGACTATGGTGGGCAATTGGATTAACGGTCGGCCCTCCGGCACGCCGAGCAGGGCCGCGCCGGTCTTTAACCCCGCCACCGGAGAGATCGCACGCGAGGTGCTGTTGTCTTCGGCTGAAGAGACGCACCGCGCGATTGAGTCTGCGTCCGCTGCGTTTGCGGGATGGGCAGCGACACCACCAGTAAAGCGGGCCCGGGTGATGTTTGCCTTTAAGGCCTGGATGGAGCGCAATATGGATGCGCTTGCCCATGCCATTACGGCCGAGCATGGTAAGACTTTCGATGATGCCAAGGGTGAGGTCCAGCGCGGGCTTGAGGTGGTTGAGTTTGCCTGCGGAATTCCGCATTTGATGAAGGGCGAGTACACCGAGCAGGTCGGTTCCGGCATCGATGCCTGGAGCATGCGGCAGCCGATCGGTGTTTGCGTTGGCATTACTCCGTTTAATTTTCCCGTGATGGTGCCTTGCTGGATGTTTCCTGTGGCGATCGCGTGCGGGAATAGTTTTGTGCTCAAACCTTCAGAGCGCGATCCATCCCCCTCATTAATGATTGCACAGGGCTTAAAGGAGTGCGGCCTTCCAGACGGCGTGTTTAATGTTGTTCAGGGCGACAAAGAGGCGGTGAATGCTTTGCTGTCTCATCCGAAGGTCGCCGCAGTAAGTTTTGTGGGCTCTACACCGATTGCAAAAATTATTCATGAGACCGCATCGCGCCACGGTAAGCGTGTTCAGGCCCTGGGAGGCGCAAAAAATCATCTGGTAGTCATGCCAGATGCGGATCTGGATCAGGCGGTTGATGCGTTGATTGGCGCGGCTTATGGGTCTGCGGGTGAGCGCTGTATGGCAATTTCCGTGGCGGTGGCCGTGGGCAATGTGGCGGATGCGTTAATTGCGAAAGTCGCCGAAAAAGCGAAGGCAATACGTGTTGCGCCTGGCGCTCAGCAAGGCGCAGAGATGGGCCCGTTGGTAACTGGCGCGCACCTCGAAAAAGTTCGTGGCTATGTGGATGCCGGCGTTGCAGAGGGTGCGGCCCTTGTGGTGGATGGTCGCGGATTAAGAGTGGCTGGGCATGAGGGTGGCTTTTACATCGGCCCTTGCTTGTTCGATCACGTAAAACCTACGATGAAGATTTATCGCGAAGAAATTTTTGGGCCTGTTTTAAGTGTTGTGCGGGTTAAAAATTTTGAAGAAGCGCTGGCACTCATTCACGATCATGCATTTGCAAATGGTGTTGCCCTTTTCACGCGGGATGGTGATAGCGCCCGTGAGTTCGCTTCGCGCATTCAGGTTGGCATGGTGGGCATCAATGTGCCGATTCCGGTGCCCATGGCCTTTCACTCATTTGGTGGCTGGAAAGACTCGCTTTTTGGCGATCACCACATTCACGGCCCTGAGGGGGTGCGGTTTTATACGCGCTATAAAGCGATTACACAGCGTTGGCCAACTGGTATTCGATCGGGGGCAGAGTTCGTGATGCCGACAATGAAATGAAGATGAAGACACAGGGCTATATCAACGGCCGCTGGGTGGCGGCAAAGTCAGGCCGCGAGTTTGACGTATTTAATCCCGCGAGCGGCGAAAAAATTGCAACGGTTGCCAATATGGGCCGAGAAGATGCGCTCGATGCAATTGCTGCTGCCCATGCAGCATTCGGTGGCTGGAAATCCAAGACAGCGAAAGAGCGCAGCAGCCGTGTTCGCGCTTGGTATGAGCTGATTTTGCAGCATGCCGATGCGCTGGCGATGCTGATGACTTCCGAGCAGGGCAAGCCCTTGGCGGAGGCCAAGGGCGAAGTGATCTATGGTGCCTCGTTTGTTGAGTGGTTTGCCGAGGAGGTAAAGCGATCCTACGGTGATGTCATCCCGTCGCCCGCGCCTGGCAGAAAGCTGCTGGTTTTTAAAGAGCCGATCGGGGTGGCAGCAGCGATTACGCCATGGAACTTTCCGCTCGCCATGATCACCAGAAAGTGTGCACCCGCTATTGCTGCAGGGTGCACAGTTGTCGTAAAACCAGCAGAGGCCACGCCTTTAACGGCCCTTGCTTTGGCCGATCTCGCAGAGCAAGCGGGAATACCCGCTGGGGTATTTAACGTAGTGGTGGGAGATGCCGCAGCCGCCCCCGAAATCGGCCTCGTGCTCTGCCAGGATACCCGAGTCAAAAAGGTGTCTTTCACTGGATCAACTGAAGTGGGCCGCATTTTGCTGCGGCAGTCCGCGGATACGGTCAAGAAGCTCTCGCTGGAGCTCGGCGGCAACGCGCCATTTATCGTGTTTGATGATGCTGACATTGATGCGGCCGTTGAGGGCGCGATGGCCTCGAAATATCGCAATGCTGGTCAGACCTGTGTATGTGCTAATCGCATCTATGTGCAGGAAGGTGTTTATGACGCCTTTGCCAAAAAACTCTCAGAAAAAGTCGCTCAGCTTCGAGTTGGGCCGGGTATCCAGCCGGGTGTGCAGGTAGGCCCTCTGATTGAAGCCGCGGCTTTGGAAAAGGTCCAGAGCCATGTCTCGGATGCGGTATCGGGCGGTGCCAAAGTGTTGGTGGGTGGCAAGCCCCATGCGCTGGGCGGCTTGTTTTTCGAGCCGACGGTGTTGGCCGAGGTCAAGCCGTCGATGCTGATTTCTCGGGAAGAGACTTTTGGCCCGGTTGCCCCTCTGTTTCGATTTAAGACCGAAGAAGAGGCCGTTGCGATGGCGAATAACACCGAATTTGGCCTGGCAGCTTACTTCTACTCTCGGGATGTGGGGCGTATTTTCAGGGTCTCCGAGGCCCTGGAATCCGGCATGGTCGCGGTCAATACGGGCAACTTTTCTACAGAAGTAGGGCCCTTTGGTGGCGTCAAACAGTCCGGACTGGGTCGTGAGGGCTCTAAATACGGGCTTGATGAGTATTTAGAAATTAAATTCGTTACGATTGCCGGTCTTTAAGCCTTGGTAATGTGATCGGGCGTTTTTGGCCCCTGAAGGGGGGCCGATGTTTCACGTGAAACAATGATTTTTCCTAAAAATTTCGATGTCATTGTGGTCGGCGGCGGCCATGCCGGCACTGAGGCGGCGCTTGCTGCTGCCCGTATGGGGTGCGCCACGCTGCTTCTGACGCACAGTCTGGAGACGCTGGGCCAGATGTCTTGCAATCCGTCGATTGGAGGCATCGGCAAGGGCCATCTGGTTAAAGAAATCGACGCCCTGGGCGGTGCCATGGCGATTGCCACGGACGAGGCGGGAATTCAGTTTCGCATTCTCAATGGATCGAAGGGTCCGGCGGTCCGCGCGACCAGGGCCCAGGCGGACCGCGTCTTGTACAGGAAGGCGATTAGAAGCCGGCTTGAGGCGCAGCAAAACCTCTGGCTTTTTCAGCAGGCGGCTGATGATATTTTGGTTGAAGCCGACCGGGTTTCGGGCGTACGCACCCAGTCCGGAATCGAATTCAGGGGCCAGAAGGTCGTTCTGACGGCCGGCACTTTTTTGGATGGAAAAATCCACATCGGGCTGGAGAATCATCCAGGCGGCAGGGCAGGGGACCCGCCCTCGATTCGGCTGTCAACCCGCTTAAAGGAGCTGAAGCTGCCCCAGGGGCGGTTAAAAACCGGCACCCCACCAAGAATTGATGGCCGTACGATTGATTACTCGGTTCTGGCAGAGCAGCCCGGGGATCTATCGCCCATCCCGGTCTTCTCTTTTATGGGGAGCCCCGCCATGCACCCGCAGCAGGTGCCTTGCTGGATTACGCATACCAATGCACAGACCCACGAGATTATTCGATCAGGCCTCGATCGCTCGCCAATGTTTACGGGGGTCATCGAAGGGATTGGGCCCCGTTACTGCCCCTCAATTGAGGACAAGGTCCATCGCTTTGCCGATAAGGCATCTCATCAGATTTATCTCGAGCCTGAGGGCCTGGGCACCCATGAGGTCTATCCCAACGGCATTTCGACAAGCCTGCCTTTCGATATCCAGCTGGCCCTTGTCCGATCGATGCGAGGCCTTGAAAGCGCCCACATCCTACGGCCAGGCTACGCAATTGAATACGATTATTTTGACCCTCGGGGCCTGAAGCCTTGGCTCGAGACTAAGCCGATTAGCGGCCTGTTTTTTGCTGGTCAGATCAACGGCACCACGGGCTATGAGGAGGCGGCGGCCCAGGGACTCTTGGCCGGCCTGAATGCAGCGCTGCAGGTCTTGCAGCGGGAGCCCTGGGTGCCTGCCCGGCATGAGGCCTATCTGGGCGTTTTGGCTGATGACCTGGTGACTCGGGGTGTGACTGAGCCTTATCGAATGTTCACGAGTCGAGCGGAGTACCGGCTGAGCCTGCGCGAGGACAATGCAGATCTGCGCCTGACCGAGACCGGCCGAAAGCTGGGCCTCATTGGCGACGCCCAATGGCGGGCTTTCTCGGAAAAGCGTGAATTGATTGAAAAAGAGTCATCACGCTTGCGCGAGTCTATGGTGGGTCCAAAGCGATTTCCGGCGAGCTCAATTGAGTCGGTGGTCTCGGGAGGCTTAGAGCGCGAGGTCAGTGCGTTGGAGCTATTGAAGCGGCCTGAGGTCCGATGGCAGGACCTCGCCGGGATGGTCGATCATCAGGGCGGGAGATCGTTGCAGCCGCTTACTCGGCTACCGGATTCGGTTGTGGAGCAGGTTGAAATTCAGGCTAAGTATGCGGGCTACATCGCACGCCAGCAGGATGAGGTGGCCCGCAACCAAGCCCAGGAAAGATCGAGCATCCCTGATGATATGGACTATCAGGCGGTGAGGGGGCTTTCGATCGAGGTGAGGCAGAAGCTCGAAGCCATTCGGCCTTCGACACTTGGTCAGGCAGCTCGAATTTCTGGGGTCACGCCCGCTGCCATTTCACTGCTCTGGATTCATCTGAAGCGCCTGCGGGCCGGCCAGCAGCTCGATTCCAATCAGAAGGCTGCCTAGCAGGTGGTTGCGTCCCAGGCGGCCCGGGATCGAGGGCGGGCACCGGGCCAAATTGCTGCCGCTTGTACAGCGGCCGGCTATCCGCTTTTGCCATCTCAGGCTGAGGCGTTAGGACGCTACCTTGAGCTACTTAATCGTTGGAATCGGGTCCACAGTCTTACTGCCATTGATTCCCTTGACGAACAGCTGACTAAGCACATTTTGGATAGCCTAGCGGCCTGGCGAAAAGCACTCTCAGCCTGTGGTGGCCTGGCAGGCGGTTTGGTCGCCGATGTGGGCAGTGGCATGGGCGCTCCGGGGGTTATCTGGGCTGCCGTCATGCCAGAATCTCGTTTTAGTCTGATTGAGCGACAGCAAAAAAAAGCGGCCTTTTTGAGGCATGTCATCGGCCAGCTCGGCTGGGCTGATCGGGTTGAGGTGATCGAGTCGGATGTTAGGGATCTTTGGGGAAAGCTTCGGGCGGATCTGATTACCTCAAGGGCATTTGCAGATGTCGAGGCTTTTTTCTCTCTGACGGCCGGAATTTCTGGGCCGGGAACGTGGTGGGCGGCCATGGCAGGGCGTCAGGTTAAAAAAGTTAGTGAACATTTACTTATTAAAATGGGCAAGCAAAGCATAGAACTCGAGACCTATCCGGCACTCCGTCTTGAAGTGCCTGGGCTTTTTGCTGAGCGGCATTTGGTTTTGGCGAGACGAAAAAAATGAGCGCCCGAATTTATGCGGTGGCCAACCAAAAAGGCGGCGTAGGAAAAACCACGACCGCAGTTAATCTCGCAGCCGCCTTGTCGCGACTGGGAGAGCGTGTCCTGCTGGTTGACCTGGACCCCCAGGGTAACGCCACCATGGGAAGCGGAATCGATAAACAGTCGGTGGCACACACGGTCTACCCCGTGTTGCTCGGATTGGTGACCGCTGCGGATGCGCGACTGCATTCGGCTGACGGGGGCTACGATGTTTTGGCGGCCAATCGAGATTTGGCTGGCGCTGAAATTGAGCTGGTGGGCCTTGAGGGCCGGGAGCACCGTCTGGCGGGCGCTTTAAAAACGGTGGCAGTGGATTACGACTTCGTAGTGCTGGACTGCCCACCCTCGCTTTCTTTGCTGACCTTAAACGGCCTTTGCGCTGCGCACGGGGTCATTATTCCAATGCAGTGTGAATATTTTGCGCTCGAGGGGCTATCGGATCTGGTGAATTCGATTAAACGGGTCCATGCCAATCTCAACCCTGAAATTGAGGTGGTAGGGCTTTTAAGGGTGATGTTTGATCCTCGAATGACGCTTTCTCAGCAGGTTTCGGATCAGCTGGTGGCCCATTTCGGCGACAAGGTATTTCGAGCAGTGATTCCCCGCAATGTTCGGCTCGCCGAGGCGCCAAGCTTTGGCCAGCCCGGCATTGTTTATGACCCGGGCTCGCGTGGCTCGAAGGCCTATCTTGAGTTCGGAGAAGAGCTGATCAGCCGGCTTGGCCGTGCTGTGCAAACGGAGGTTGTGTGAGCGCATTAAAGAAAAAAGGGCTCGGCAGGGGCCTGGATGCACTTTTGGGCGGGGCAAGCCCCGTGTCGTCGCAGAAAAGCGCGCAGCAAAGTCTGGCGATTACTCTCCTTAAGCCGGGGAAGTATCAGCCTCGGCAGGCCATGAATGGCCAAAGCCTTGAGGAGCTGGCAGATTCCATTCGCGCCCAAGGAATCATGCAGCCGCTGCTTGTTCGGCCGCTGGGCCGCTCAGCCGCGGGCACGGCGAGCTATGAAATCATCGCTGGAGAGCGTCGCTTTAGGGCAGCCCAGATAGCGGGTCTAAAAGAGGTGCCGGTTTTAGTGCGCGAGGTGGATGATCAGGCGGCGCTGGCGATGGCGCTGATTGAAAATTTGCAGCGCGAGGACCTCACCGTGTTGGAGGAGGCCCAGGGTATTGATCGGCTCATCCGCGAGTTCGGGCTGACTCATGAGCAGGCCGCCAAGGCGGTAGGGCGCTCAAGGAGTGCGACGACTAATCTTCTTCGGTTGCTGCAGCTGCCCGGCCCGGTGCAACAGCTGCTGCGCGAGCAGACGATTGATGCGGGCCATGCCCGCGCGCTGTTACCGCTCCCAGCCATGCAGCAGCGGGCCCTTGCCCAGCGCATCGTGGCCGAGGGCCTGTCGGTTCGCGAGGCTGAGCGGCTCGTGGCT
>RFRK01000005.1 GCA_009924525.1 Betaproteobacteria bacterium | reverse complement strand
TGCGAAGACCGCGCAAGATCGCAAGAGGCTTATTGGGTTTCTGAGTCGCGAGCTGCCGCAGGCCTTTCCCGAGGCGCGAATTCGTGTACGGCTTCTGCCGAATGGGCCACCCGTTCCTTACCCGGTGCAGTTCCGGGTGGTGGGGCCAGAACCTCAAACCATTAAGGCGATTGCCGAAGAGTTAAAGGCCACGATGCGGCAAGATACGCGACTGCTCGGTGTCAACGACAACTGGAACGAGCAGATTGCCGTAGTCCGTATCGATGTCGACCCAGCCCGAGCGCAGCAGTTTCGTGTATCTGCCCAGTCGGTAGCCCAGGTGTTGGCAGCGCAATTCAGTGGGGTGCCCGTGGGCCAGTACCGCGAGGCCGATCGGCTTTTGCCGATTGTGCTGCGACTGCCCTCGGCAGAGCGTCTGCAGACTGCGCAGATTTCCGAGACCCTGATTCCCTCAGGCACAGGCCTGGCAGTACCACTGCATCAAGTGGCCACGGTACGTATGGTCTGGGAGCCGGGTATCGTTTGGCGCGAAGGCCGAGAGTATGCGGTGACCGTGCAGGCCGATGTGGTTGACGGAATTCAGGGCGCGACGATGACCGCTGCATTGCTCAAAGCGTTTGAGCCAATGCATTCGAAACTTCCGTCGGGAGTCCGAATCGAGGTGGGCGGGGCGGTTGAGGAGAGCTCAAAGGGGCAGTTATCGATTGCGGCCGGGATGCCAATCATGCTCTTCATTATCTTTACCTTGCTCGTGATTCAGCTGCAGAGCTTCTCGAGGGCGGTGCTGGTATTTTTAACAGGACCGATGGGAATTGCGGGTGCAGCGGTATCGCTGTTGGTGCTGGATCGACCCTTTGGATTTGTTGCAATGCTTGGCGTTATTGCCTTATCGGGCATGATCATGCGCAATTCGGTGATTCTGATTGATCAAATTGAGCAAGATCGGCGGCGCGGTATCCCCGATCGGTCCGCCGTGATTGAGTCGGCGGTACGGCGTTTTCGGCCGATTGTTCTCACGGCTGCAGCCGCCGTGCTCGCAATGATTCCGCTTTCGAACAGTGTATTTTGGGGTCCGATGGCGGTGGCGATTATGGGGGGATTAGTTTTGGCAACGGTGCTCACCGTGCTCTCGCTTCCAGCGATGTATGCCGCCTGGTTCAGGATTGCGCGGTAGCGACCGATGCAGATGAAACGCGTCGCAGTTTCGCTGCTGATGGCGCATATTTTTTCGCTTCTGGGCTTCTCGACCTATGCGGTTGCGCTGACCCAGCTGCAGCAGGAATGGGCCTTAAGCAATAGCGAGGCCGGCTGGATCGCAAGTGGTTTTTTTATCGGTTATGTTGCGACGGTCTCGACCTGGTCAAGCCTGACCGATGTGATGGACGCACGGCGGATTTACACCGCCGGCAGCCTGATTGCGGCATCGGCTGGATTTGGCTTTGCGCTCGGGGCCGAGGGCTTCCTGTCAGCGTTATTTTTTCAGGTGCTTTTAGGCATGGGTATCGCTGCCACCTATATGCCCGGGTTAAAGATCCTTTCGGATCGGACCCGTGGCCGCGAGCAGTCCAGGTTTGTTGCGTTTTACACCGCCTTTTTTGGCCTTGGGGCTGCATCTTCGTTATTGATCGCGGGCCAGTCTTTGCCACGACTTGGCACCCAATGGACTTTTTTTCTTTGCGGATTGGGCCCGCTGATGGCAGCGTTGCTTGTGCTGGTCAGTACCCGGCCGTTGGCACATGAGCGGCATTCGGCTGCTGTGGCCTGGTCACTGCAGCGTCTATTTCCGATTCATACATGGCAGACCGTACTTCGGGATCGGCAGTGTCTGGGTTATACCGTGGGGTACGGTGTCCACTGCGCGGAGCTTTTCGGCTCGCGAGCCTGGTCAGTTGCTTTTCTTGCCTTTAGCGTGAGCCTGCTGCCGGCGGGAACGCTCACGGTGGTCTCTGCAGCAACCGCCGCAGCGATTGTCAGCGTATTTTCCGTGCCGGCTTCGATTCTCGGCAACGAGGTTGCGCTGCGCATTGGTCGGCGAGCATGGATCGTGATGGTGATGGGCCTGACCTCAGTCGTGGGCGTGCTGATGGCGCTTGCCGCAGGCATTAGCTGGTGGCTCGTGTTTAGCCTGTTTCTCATTTATTCCATGCTGATCATGGCGGATTCCGCCACACTTACCGCGGGACTGGTGGCCTCGGCACAGCCCGAAGTCAAGGGGGCTGCAATGGGCCTGTATTCGCTAATCGGCTTCGGTGTGGGCGGCGTGATTGGCCCAGCCGTATTTGGTGCGGCACTTGATCTCTCCGGTGGCGGAGCCTCTGCAACGGATTGGGCAATCGGGTTTGCAGCGCTCGGCGCGGGCTGCTTATTTTTTCCGTTGTTTGACTACAGGCTGCATCGTAGCAGCCCCTTTAAGGCCGCTTCTTGAAAAGCGTGATGCTGCGCGAGGCGATAATGATCTCTACCAAATAAAGTACGCACGCGGCAATAAAACAGCCAAATCCAAGCAGGAATGTCGTTGCCACCCAATTCGAAAGCTGCAGCCGGCCTTGTAGTCCGGTGGAATAAAACAGCTCGACGACAGTCAGCCCAATCAGCACGGCACACAACACCATCAGCGCGGTAGCGCCATTGATGATCTTGCGTCGTTGATCCAGCGATTGAAGTTCGCTCATGAATTGTTCGAATCGCGGCTCGGAGCCAGGGCTGCTTTGGGTGAGGATGTCCTCGAGTGCGCGGCCACGATCGATGACGCGGGCCAAACGACTGCCAAGAGCGTTGAGCATACCGGCGACACCTGTGAGCAGAAACACTGGCGCAATCGCAAGCTGTATGGCTTCAGTAAGCGGGTTGATGGATTCGGTCACCGGCATCATGAATTTTCCTTATCGCCTGTCGGCGTGTCAGTCCGCTCACGACGTGCTGCTTCCTGATCTTTTTTAATGCTGCGCAGCTGCCAGATTCCAAAGGCCATCACGCCGCCGAAAATCAGCAGTCCTTCCATCGCGACGATCAGGGTGGCCTCTGACATGATGAATGCTATTTGATGGGACCCGAAGATTGCGGTGATGCGGGCCAAGCGAAGGGTGGCTCCCCGACCTGGGCTCGAACCAGGGACCTACGGATTAACAGTCCGGTGCTCTACCAACTGAGCTATCGAGGATCAAAACAGCCTGAAAGTTTACACCATTCGACTCGGCCCCTCCAGGCGAGTAAAAAGCCCTAGAGTAAGAGCCCCACGTTCTGATTTACGAGGTCGCTATGCAGCCCATGATTCCCTATGTTCCCGCCGATCTTCAGGAGCCGGCAGAGCTCGTTAATGCAATAAGAGCCCGGCGGGGCGGAGCGTTCATCAATCTGGATCGCATGCTGCTGCATAGCATTCCGTATGCCCGTGGCTGGAACATCTTCATGGGTGCCGTGCGACGCGATCTGTCGTTGCCAGCAACGCTACGTGAAATCGCAATGTGCGGTGTTGCAGTCCTCAACGGTGCGGAGTATGAATTCATTCACCACGCACCAGAGCTATTGGCCGCTGGGGGTACTGCAGAGCAGGTTGCTCAGCTCAGAATGATCGACGACGCAGATGCAAAGCTATCCGCTTTTTCTGAGCTGGAGCAAGATGCGATTGCGTTAACCCGCTTTATGACACGCGACATTCAGGTGCCTGCCGATTTGATGCAGCGGCTGCATCAGTCTCTGGGCGCAACACAATTGGTGGAGCTGGTCGGCGTGATCGCCGCCTACAACATGGTGTCGCGTTTTCTGATTGCGTTGGGCGTTACCCCGGAGGCCGACGACGAAGGCCGATAATCCCCGGAGTTAGCGTTTGAATCAAGCCACTGTCGCGACCAGACAGTGAGATCGTGGGCCAGCTGCCGATAGAAAGTCTCCATCACAGGCGCGGCGACATAGCCGAGATGGGGTGTGTGGGTCACACAGGGGTGTCTGAGCAGTGGGTGATTTTCGGCAATCGGCTCCTGATCGAATACATCGAGCGCTGCATGACTCGGCCGGCCTGAATCCAGTGCGGGGATGAGCCCCTCCTGATCGATCAGCCCGGATCGCGAGGTATTCACGAGCAACGCATCGCGGCGCATCAGCGAATACTCGGTCTGCCCAATAACCCCCCGCGTGCGATCCGAGAGTACAAGATGCAGGCTGATGACTTTCGAAGTTGCAATCAATTCATTTTTCTCAACCCGGCGCACGCCAAGCGATGACGCCTGCTGATCCGTCAGGTTCTGGCTCCAGGCCACAACCTCCATGCCAAAGCCCTGCGCGATGCGAGCCACTCGACTGCCAATCGCACCTAAGCCGATGATGCCGATCCGATCCCCCTCCAAAACATCAGGCAGCGGATAGCGGCCATCATCAGTTGGCCGCCACTGGCCCTGCTGCGCGGCTTGCATCGCGGGCACGATTCGACGCGTAGCAGCCAGAATCAGGGCCCAGGTGTGTTCTGCAGTGGATGCTTTATTGGGGCCGCTCGATGTGCCAGTGACTTCAATACCGAGATGGCGGGCATAGGCGATATCGACAGCTGCATTTCGCTCTCCGGTAAAGAGCAGTCGTTTTAATCGAGGCAGCTGATCCATCACCGCTTTAGGGAAGGGCGTGCGTTCACGCATCAGGCAGATCGCGTCAAAGTCTGCAAGCCTGCGGATTGCATCTTCTGCGGATTGAAATGGCGTGGAGAGAAACTGAACATCGGCGAGCTGCTGCAGCTCGCCCCAATCGGCGCTAGAGAGTGCGCACTGCTCCCAGTCATCGCAAATTGCGATGCGAAGCTCTGACGTGACCGATCTGACCTCGGCCTCTTGTGCGCGCTGCATGGGCCTCCCCGCGAATACACCGCATTGTCGAGAGGCCCTCTCCCGAGGTCACTCGGGAAAAGTCCGTAAGGTTTTACGCTAGCCCCGCCAAGCTGGGCTTACAGCACGCTCGCAACAGCGCGAACAACCCGGTCGATATTGTTGGAATTCAAAGCGGCGATACAAATACGGCCGGTGCTGATGGCGTAGATGGCGTGCTCTTCACGCAGACGATCGACTTGCTTGGCACTTAGGCCGGAGAAGCTAAACATGCCGCGCTGTTTTGTCACAAAAGAGAAATCCTGCCTCGTGCCAAGGGCTTTCAGCTTATCGGTGAAGGCGGCTCGCATCTGCCGTATTCGATTGCGCATCTCGCCGAGTTCTTGTTCCCAGAGTGCACGTAACTCGGGTGTGTTCAGGACATCGCTCACAATTGCGCCACCATGGGTTGGCGGATTGGAGTAGTTGGTTCGGATGACTCGCTTGATCTGGCTGAGTACGCGGGCGGCCTCGTCTGCGTGGGCCGTGACGAGCGAGAGCGCGCCGACGCGCTCTCCGTACAAGGAAAAGGATTTCGAGAAGGAGCTCGCCACCAGGAATGGCATGTCGGATTGGGCAAATAGTCGGACGGCGGCGGCATCTTGATCAATCCCGTCGCCAAAGCCCTGGTAGGCCAGATCCAGAAAGGGAATGAATCGCTTGGCCCTGCACAGGGCGACCACTTCTTCCCACTGCTGCAGATTCAGGTCCACGCCAGTGGGGTTATGGCAGCAGGCGTGCAAAAGTACGATGGTCCGCTCAGGCATGCCTTTCAGGCTCTGGACCATGCCATCGAAATCCAGGCCATGGCTCTGGGGGTCGTAGTAGGTATAGCTCTGGACAGTAAAGCCAGCACTCTCGAAGACCCCCCGGTGGTTTTCCCAGGTCGGGTCGCTAATCGCCACCCGGCTATCGGGGCAGAGCCTGCGCAGGTATTCGGCACCCACTCGTAGCCCACCCGTTCCGCCCAAGGCGTCGATAGTCACGACCCGGCCATTGGCGAGCAAAGGGCTTTCGTTTCCAAAAAGCAGTGCTTGTACGGCTTTGTTGTAGGCGGCCGGCCCGTCAATCGGCTGATAGCCACGGGGCAGGCCCTTGGCGACCCGGACTTCTTCGGCCCGCTTAACGGCCCGCAGGAGAGGGAGCTTGCCTTGGTCGTCGTAATAGACCCCGACGCCAAGGTTTACTTTTTCGGGCCGCTGATCGGCAAGGAAGGTCTCGGTCAGGCCCAGGATTGGGTCCTTGGGGGCCATTTCAACAGAGGAGAAAAGACTCGGGGCTGGGCTGGTCATGGGGCAGTCAGAAGCCCTTTGTCAAGGGCTCGGGAGCAGAAAAAAAGGTGGAAATCTGGGGCCTGCCGGAGGAAAATGCGCGATTGCACAATTTTTTTAGTCCGATAGAAATCAGCCAAAAAGTCTAGCATGGGTGTCCGTGAAAACCCCGGGGCAGTGCGCTTCCCCGGTAGCCCCTTCGAGCTTGCACTTCCCTTTGAGCCGGCCGGTGATCAGCCAGAGGCGATCGCTCGCCTTGTGCAGGGCATTCAAGATGGGGTTGCTTTCCAGACCTTATTGGGCGTTACGGGCTCAGGCAAGACCTTCACCATGGCTAATGTGATTGCCCGGCTTGGACGCCCCGCTTTGGTGCTTGCTCCCAACAAGACCCTTGCGGCACAGCTCTACGCCGAGATGCGGACTTTCTTTCCGAACAATGCGGTCGAGTACTTCGTTTCTTACTACGACTATTACCAGCCCGAGGCCTATGTGCCCCAGCGGGATCTGTTTATCGAAAAAGACTCTGCGATCAATGAGCACATCGAACAGATGCGGCTTTCTGCGACTAAATCCTTGCTGGAGCGCCGGGACACGATCATCGTGGCGTCGGTCTCCTGTATCTACGGAATTGGAAATCCCTCGGACTATCACCAGATGGTGTTGATCGTGCGCCAAGGGGATCGGCTTAGCCAGCGCGAACTCATTGCACAGCTGGTGCGGATGCAATACAACCGCAACGACATCGAATTCTCCCGGGGGTCCTTTCGGGTCCGGGGCGACACCATCGATATCTTTCCCGCAGAGCACGCCGAACTCGCACTGCGCATCGAACTCTTTGATGATCAGGTCGAGTCGCTTCAGCTGTTTGATCCGCTTACCGGCCGTGTCCGGCAGGCCCTTCCGCGCTTTGCCGTCTATCCGTCTTCCCATTACGTCACGCCGCGAGAAGTCGTGCTGCGGGCCATTGAAACAATCAAAGAAGAGCTGATTGAGCGCTCACGCTTTTTTATTGAACAGCAGAAACTCGTTGAGGCTCAGCGGATTGAGCAGCGCACGCGATTTGATATCGAAATGCTTGCTGAGCTGGGCTTTTGCAAAGGCATTGAGAACTACACTCGGCATCTGTCAGGCGCCAAACCAGGCGAACCCCCTCCGACACTGGTGGATTACCTGCCGCGCGATGCGCTCGTCTTCATTGATGAGAGCCACGTCACGGTGGGCCAATTAGGCGGCATGTACCGCGGCGACCGTTCCCGTAAGCAAACGTTGGTGGATTATGGTTTTCGACTGCCCTCGGCTCTGGATAACCGGCCACTGAAGTTTGAAGAGTTTGAGCCGAAGATGCGGCAGGCGGTGTTTGTATCGGCCACGCCAGCCGATTACGAGTTAGAGAAAAGTGGTGGCGCAATTATTGAGCAGGTGGTGCGGCCGACTGGTCTCGTGGATCCTGCAGTCGAGGTTCGGCCCGCAGTGACGCAGGTCGATGATTTGCTGGGCGAAATCAAGCTGCGCGCGGATCGTCAGGAGCGGGTCTTGGTCACGACGCTGACCAAGCGCATGGCTGAGGATCTGACTGACTACCTGTCGGATAACGGCGTGCGGGTACGTTACCTGCACTCGGATATCGACACGGTCGAGCGCGTGGAAATTCTTCGCGATCTGCGCCTAGGCGCATTCGATGTGCTGGTGGGTATCAATCTGCTGCGCGAGGGCCTGGATTTGCCGGAGGTCTCGCTGGTGGCGATTCTGGATGCAGACAAAGAAGGCTTTCTGCGCTCGGAGCGCAGCCTGATACAGACCATTGGCAGGGCGGCCCGGCATTTAAATGGCCAGGCGATTTTGTATGCCGATCGCATCACTGATTCGATGCGCCGGGCTATTGAAGAGACGGAACGCCGCAGAGCCAAGCAGTTGGCCTTTAACGCCGATCGAGGTATCACGCCGCGGGGCGTGATGAAACAAATTCGGGATCTGATCGACGGCGTTATTGATAGCCGTGGTTCCGATCGTGATGTTGCCAACAGTCAAGAAGAGGTGGCACTTGAGCGCTCCCCACAGGAGATCTCCAAGCAGCTCATCCGGCTTGAAAAGCAGATGCTGGAGCATG
Organism: Betaproteobacteria bacterium; assembly: GCA_009924525.1. Classification (GTDB taxonomy): domain Bacteria; phylum Pseudomonadota; class Gammaproteobacteria; order Burkholderiales; family Burkholderiaceae_A; genus Lacustribacter. Next base: position 25,816 of record RFRK01000005.1, on the reverse strand, counting down.
CGCGCAATCTTGAGTTTGAAAAAGCAGCGCAGCTTCGGGATCAACTCACCAAATTAAAACAAGAGGTATTTGGAGTAGACAAACTGAGAGACTCAATTGAAAAGGCAATGGTATGACTACATTTGATACGACCGACAAAGAAATCATCGAGGCAACGCCATTTGATTCGGCCCTTGCAACGGCCCGACCGCGTGTGAGCAAGGCCTCAAAAAAGAGCGAGGCCCCGATCGGCATGAAGACAAAGATTCTGTTTGTTTGCATGGGTAACATCTGCCGTTCGCCGACTGCGGCTGGCGTGTTTCAGTCGCTGGTGAAGGCCTCGAGTCTGCAAGAATTTGTGGTCTGTGACTCAGCGGGTACACACGACTTTCACGTGGGCGAGGGCCCCGATCAGCGCGCAGTGAATGCTGCTGCTAAGCGCGGTTACGAGCTCGGCCCGACGGTTGCGCGCAAGATCCAGATCTCGGATTTCTCGGAGTACGACTACATCTTGGCCATGGATTGGGAGAACCTGGCGCTGCTGCAGCGGATGTGTCCCCGGGGTCTGCAGCACAAGCTGCAGCTGCTGATGCGCTTTGCGACCGAGTTCGAGGCCGCGACCATTAATGACCCGTATCACGGCGGGCCGCAAGGCTTCGAGCAGGCACTGGACTACATCGAGGACGCCTGTAACGGCCTGATGGAGGTAGTCCGCCGCCGAGCCACGATGGTGGCTGCAGCGTAAAAGCCGTTTCCCGGCAGTGAAAAAGGAGGGGCGTTGGCCCCTTCTAAACCCTGCCCGCAGGGCGGGAATATTTTTCCGAATAGTTGATCGAATTAATGGGAGAAGCTAAACTCCCGACTAAATCACTCAATTATTCGGAGAATGTTATGAGATTGACGACCAAAGGACGTTTTGCTGTCACGGCAATGATTGATCTGGGGCTCCGTCAAGACAAAGGCCCTGTCACCCTGGCGGCGATTAGTCAGCGCCAGAAGATTTCGCTTTCTTATTTGGAACAACTTTTTGGCCGGCTCCGTCGGCATGAACTGGTGGAATCCATGCGTGGACCGGGCGGCGGCTACAAGCTGGCCCGAGGGGGGAAGGACATCACGGTGGCTGACATTATTTATGCCGTCGATGAGCCCATTGATGCGACCCAGTGCGGCGGTAAGCAAAACTGCCACGAGGATCAGCAGTGTATGACCCACGAACTCTGGGCGAGCTTAAATCGCCACATGGTGGATTTTCTAGACTCCGTCACCCTGCAGGACCTCGTAGACGAGCAGCGCAACAAGCGGCCTGGGCAGGTGTCCGAGCCGGTCCCCGTGCGTCGACATGTGATGTTCCAAGAGCCACGCACCGTTCAGGACACCACGGTGGCCTGATGAAGACACCGATCTATCTCGATTACTCCGCCACCACACCGGTCGATCCTCGGGTGGTGGATGCCATGCTGCCGTATCTGCGCCAGGATTTCGGCAACCCCGCATCACGCAGCCACGCGTATGGCTGGAAGGCTGAAGAGGCGGTGGAGACCGCACGCGAACACGTGGCTGCCTTGGTGAATTGCGATGCGAAAGAGATTGTCTGGACTTCGGGCGCTACGGAGTCCATCAACTTGGCCATCAAAGGCGCAGCCCATTTTTACAAAGAGAAGGGCCGGCACGTCATTACCGTTAAAACCGAGCATAAGGCCACGTTGGATACTTGCCGCGAACTGGAGCGCGAGGGTTTTGAGGTCACCTATCTTGACGTCAATGAAAACGGTCTCATCGACTGGGACGTCTTGACGTCGGCTGTACGTCCCGACACGGTCTTAATCTCGGTGATGTATGTCAACAACGAGATCGGTGTGATTCAGGACATTCCTCGAATCGGAGAGTTCTGCCGAGAAAAGGGCATTTTGTTTCACGTGGACAGTGCGCAGGCCACAGGAAAAGTCGTGATTGATTTGCAGGCCATCAAGGTCGACCTGATGTCCTTTTCCGCCCACAAAACCTATGGCCCGAAGGGTGTCGGTGCGCTGTATGTGCGTCGTAAGCCCCGCATTCGAATTGAGGCTCAGATTCATGGCGGCGGCCATGAGCGTGGTATGCGTTCGGGCACACTGCCCACCCACCAAATTGTGGGCATGGGCGAGGCCTTTCGTATCGCCCGCCAAGAGATGGCGGCTGAAAACGAGCGGATGCGCGCGTTGCGGGATCGTCTCTGGAAGGGTCTCTCACAGATTGAGGCGGTCTACCTCAATGGCGACATGGAGCATCGGGTGCCGCACAACTTAAACGTCAGTTTCAATTACGTGGAAGGCGAATCCTTATTGATGGGTATTAAGGATGTTGCAGTGTCGTCGGGCTCTGCCTGTACTTCGGCAAGCCTCGAGCCCTCCTATGTGCTTCGGGCCCTTGGCCGATCGGATGAATTGGCCCACTCCTCGATTCGTTTTTCGGTCGGCCGGTTTACTACGGAGCAGGATGTTGATTTCACGGTGGCGCTCTTGAAAGAGAAAGTCGCCAAGTTGCGTGAAATGTCGCCGCTTTGGGAGATGGTCAACGAAGGTGTTGACTTAAATACTGTGCAGTGGGCAGCCCACTGAGCAAATTTGAGTCGATAGAGCGCACATTTTTATCGGTTTGTTACAAAAAAAGATTTCGGGAGAGTAAGCATGGCCTACAGCGAAAAAGTCATTGATCACTATGAGCACCCCCGTAACGTCGGCGCTTTTGATAAAGCCGATCCCGGGGTGGGCACGGGCATGGTGGGCGCGCCTGCCTGCGGCGATGTCATGAAGCTGCAGATTAAAGTCAATGCCCAGGGTGTGATTGAAGATGCCCGCTTTAAGACCTATGGCTGCGGATCAGCGATTGCGTCATCTTCATTGGTGACTGAATGGGTGAAAGGCAAGACTTTGGATCAGGCTATGGAAATCAAGAACACCCAGATCGCTGAAGAGCTGGCTCTGCCGCCAGTCAAGATTCACTGCTCAATTCTTGCGGAAGACGCCATTAAAGCTGCGATTGAAGACTATAAAAATAAACACGGCGCGCAGGACTCCCGTGAACCCAAGGCCGCCTAAGCGCAGCGCAATCGCGGGGAATTGATCATGGCGGTAACCTTGACTCAAAAAGCTGCTGAGCATGTGGCTCAGTTCATCGCCAAGCGCGGCAAAGGGGTGGGCGTGCGGCTTGGCGTGAAGACCACCGGCTGCTCGGGCTTGGCCTATAAGCTTGAGTTTGTGGATCAGCCCGCCGATGAGGATCTCGCATTTGAAAGTTTCGGTGTTCGGGTGTTGGTCGACCCGAAGAGCCTGCCCTATATCGATGGAACGGAACTTGATTACACCCGGGAAGGCCTGAACGAGGGATTCAAATTCAACAATCCCAACGTCAAAAGCGAGTGCGGCTGCGGAGAATCCTTCAAGGTCTAATCCGTGATCACTGCTTCAGGTGACGCGCCCCGGACGACAGCGCGCGATCATTTTTCTTTACTCGGTCTGCCGATCCGGTTCGCGCTGGATACGGAGGCCTTAGAGCGTGCCTGGCGCGCCCTGCAGGCGGCAGTTCATCCGGATCGATTCGCAGCCGGCACCGATGCCCAGCGCCTGTTGGCATTGCAATACTCCACCCGCATCAATGAGGCCCATCAGACCCTGCGTGACCCGCTGCGTCGTGCGGCCTATCTTTGCGAGCTCAATGGGGTCGATATCGAGGCGGAGCGCAATACCGCAATGCCTGAAGAATTTTTGCTGCAGCAGATGGAATGGCGTGAATCACTTGAAGATTGTGCGGCAGCGGGCGATGTTCGGGGCCTATCGCAGCTTGGGCAGGAGGTGGAGTCGTCAGTGGCCGAGACCGTGCTGTTGCTTGAGCATCTTCTGGATCGGGGGCAGCCGGACTTTGACCGCGCTGCAGCTGAGGTACGCAGAATGATGTTTCTGGTGAAGTTTGGCGAACAGGTCCATCAGGAACAGAAAAGGATTGAGCGTGGCGCTGCTGCAAATCGCTGAGCCCGGCCAGTCGGCTGCGCCGCATCAGCGCCGCATTGCGGTGGGCATTGATCTCGGTACCACCCATTCTCTGGTGGCGGCCATGCGAAGCGGCAGCATCGATGTGCTGCCGGATGCTTCAGGCCGCGTGCTGCTGCCTTCGGTCGTACGCTATGGTCTTCAGGGTGTCGTTGCGGTGGGCGATGAGGCGCTTGAGGCCGCAGCCTCTGATGCAAAAAACACAATCGTTTCGGTGAAGCGGCTGATGGGCCGGGGATTACAAGATATCGCTGCCCACAGCACGCCTTATGACCTAGTGCAGGATGATGCCCACGCCATGATCACGCTGAGGACCGCTGCGGGATTACGGACACCAGTCGAGATCAGCGCCGATATTCTGCGTGTCTTACACCAACGGGCCCGAGAAGCCTTTGGCCTAGGAGCGGCTGATGATCTTGCGGGCGCGGTGATCACTGTGCCCGCTTATTTTGATGATGCCCAGCGTCAGGCCACCAAGGATGCGGCGCGGCTTGCTGGCCTTGAAGTTCTGCGGCTCATCAATGAGCCTACCGCTGCGGCGCTGGCGTATGGCCTTGATTCGGGAGCAGAGGGCCTGTATGCGGTTTTTGATCTTGGCGGCGGCACCTTTGATATGTCGGTGCTTCGGCTTTCGCGTGGCGTTTTTGAAGTGGTCGCGACCGGCGGAGATACTGCTTTAGGCGGTGATGATTTTGATCATGCATTGGCCCAGCATTGGCTGAGCGGCTGGGGGCTGGGCCATGATTTTTCTGGGCTCTCATCGTCGGAGCGCCGTCGACTGTTACGCCTTGCTCGTCTGCAAAAAGAGCACTTAACCCAGCTGCAGCCTCATGAGGTCATTCAGGCTGAGTGGATGCGCGATGATGGCGCTGTCTACGTGGCGAGCATCAGCCGTGAAGCGTTTGACCAGATGACAGCAGCGCTGATTCAGCGCGCCCTGGCGGTCTCAGAGCGCGTTCTGGATGATGCAGGAATTCAGGCCAGTGCGCTCATGGGCATAGTGTTGGTGGGCGGCAGCACCCGCATGCCCGGTCTGCGCATTGCGGTGGAGAGGGCTTTTGGCCAAGCGCCCATTATCGGATTAGATCCTGATCGGGTTGTGGCGATCGGCGCTGCGCTGCAGGCCAATTCGCTTGCAGGCAATCGTTCGGAGGGAGAAGACTGGCTGCTGCTTGACGTGTTGCCCTTATCTCTTGGGCTTGAAACCATGGGCGGCCTAACAGAAAAAATTATTCCTCGGAATACACCGATTCCTGTCGCCCGAGCCCAGGAGTTCACCACATTTAAAGACGGCCAGACCGCAATGTCGATTCATGTAGTGCAGGGAGAGCGTGAGCTGGTATCAGAGTGTCGATCCTTGGCGCGATTTGAACTGCGCGGCATCCCGCCTTTATCGGCCGGTGCAGCCCGTATTCGCGTGAGCTTTCAGGTCGATGCCGATGGCCTGCTCTCCGTGACCGCAAAGGAGCAGAGCACCGGGGTGGAAGCATCGGTGAGCGTAAAGCCTTCCTATGGCCTTACCGACGCTCAGGTTGCAGATATGTTGCAGGCTGGTTTTTCCTCAGCGGAGCAGGACATGCAGGCCCGCTCTCTGCGAGAGGCTCAGGTGGATGCCCAGCGCATACTGGAAGCGGTCGCGAGCGCTTTGGCACAGGATGGGGATCTCCTGAGTGCGAGCGAGCGTGCGGAGATCGATCAGGCCATGAGTCAGCTGCGCGCAACTTGCGGTGGCACCGACCGAGATGAGCTACGAGATCGCACGAAGCGATTGGCGGGCCTCACCGATGATTTTGCCGCCCGCCGAATGGATCGGGCTGTGCAACGTGCCCTGGCGGGCCAGACCATTGATGGAGTATTGGATAATGCCGCGCGTTAAGGTCCTTCCTCATCCTGAGATCTGTCCAGATGGTGCCGAGTTTGAGGCCCCCAGTGGAGAGAATCTCTGCAAAAGCCTGCTGGCGCACGGCGTAGAGATTGAGCATGCCTGTGAAATGTCACGGGCCTGCACCACCTGCCACGTAATCATTCGGTCGGGATTTAATTCACTGGCTGCTTCTAGCGAGGACGAAGATGATCTCCTGGATCGTGCCTGGGGCCTAACCCCATTGTCGCGGCTGTCTTGCCAGGTTGCAGTAGACGGTGAGGACCTAACGGTTGAATTACCGCGTTATACGATTAACTACGCACGTGAGAACCACTAAGATTTATTTTTATCGGATCGTCGTGTCCCCAGAGGCACGACAGGGGAACAACTAACCGCCATGAAGTGGACTGATACAAGAGAGATTGCAATCCAGCTCTGCGAGCAACATTCCGATGTTGATCCCAAGACCATACGGTTTACGGACTTGCACCGCTGGGTGATGGAGCTTCCAGGATTTAGTGATGACCCCAATCGATCGAATGAAAAAATTCTAGAAGCTATTCAAATGACCTGGATCGAGGAGTTGGAATAATGAAACTGTTCTATAAGTCGGGCTCATGCTCACTGGCCCCGCATATTGTGTTGAAGGAATCAGGTGTCGCATTTCAGACCGAGGCAGTGGATCTCAAATCTAAACAGACAGCCTCCGGCGCCGATTATTGGCAGATCAATCCTAAAGGCTATGTACCGGCCTTGATGCTGGATTCTGGCGAAGTGATCACCGAGGGCCCCGCGATTAGCCAATATATTGCGGACCAGGCCCCCCAGAAAAAGCTCGCGCCTGCCAATGGCACGATCGAACGCACCCGACTGCAGAGCTGGCTGACCTTTATCGGTACAGAAATGCACAAGACGTTTGCGCCATTTTTCAATCCCAAGGCCACGCAGGAATGGAAAGACATTGCAATGGCCAATCTAGAACGCCGTTTGGGCTATGTGGATCAGCAGCTGACCGGCCGCAGCTACCTAATGGGCGAGGACTTTACCGTTGCGGATGCCTATCTTTTTACGGTGCTGAGCTGGGCCAAATACGCCAAGATCGATCTCAGTCGCTGGCCTGCTGTGCAGGCTTTTCAGGCCCGTGTCGCAGCCCGGCCTGCGGTTCAGGCGGCTTTAAAAGATGAGGGTTTGATTTAGTGCTCTTCTTTGCGCAGCGCCGGGAATAGAATCACATCCCGGATGCTTGCGCTGTCGGTCAATAGCATCACCAGCCGATCAATGCCGATGCCGCAGCCGCCGGCCGGCGGCATGCCGTACTCGAGTGCACGGATGTAGTCAGCATCGAAATACATCGCCTCTTCATCACCAGAATCTTTGGCTTGAACCTGCAGATGAAAACGGCGGGCCTGATCCTCGGGGTCATTGAGCTCGGAAAATCCGTTAGCGATTTCTCGACCCGTAATGAAAAGCTCAAAACGCTCGGTGATCTCAGGCCGGTGGTCTGACGCGCGGGCCAGCGGCGAGACCTCGACCGGGTAGTCCACGATGAACGTAGGATCCCAGAGCTTGTCTTCGGCAACTTCTTCAAAAACCGCAAGCTGCAGCGCGCCCACACCGGCCTGCCTCAGCGCGGGTGCCTGAAGATCAACCTTCAGGCTACGCAAAATATCTCGCAGCGCAGCGGGCTCCGCGAGCTGCGCTTCGGCATACTGCGGGGCGTGGCGCGTAATGGCCTGCAGGATCGTTAGCCGCTCAAAAGGCCGAGAGAAGTCCACCGTTTTGCCTTGATACGTGAGCACCGCGGATCCCGTTGCGCTTTCTGCCGCACAACGAAGCACCCGTTCCGTAAAGTCCATCAGCCAACGATAATCTGTGTAGGCTGCGTAGAACTCCATCATCGTAAATTCGGGGTTATGCCGCGGGCTCAGCCCCTCGTTGCGGAAGTTGCGATTAATCTCATAGACCCGCTCAAAGCCACCAACGATGAGCCGTTTTAAAAAAAGCTCTGGCGCAATGCGCAGAAACATCTGCTGATCCAGGGCATTGTGGTGAGTAATGAAAGGCTTCGCGGCTGCTCCGCCTGGAATTCGTTGCAGCATGGGCGTCTCGACCTCGAGAAAGCCATGGTCGTTCATAAAGTGTCGGATCGCCGACAGGGTTTTGGATCGGGCAGTAAAGATCTCGCGCGATTCATTATTGACAATCAAATCGACATAACGCTGCCGATAACGGGTCTCGGTGTCATGCAGGCCGTGGAATTTATCGGGCAGCGGCCGCAGCGATTTACTGATCATCCGAACTAGTCGGCAGCGTATTGAGAGTTCACCTTTCATGGTTTTAAAAAGCATTCCATCGGCAAACAGAATGTCGCCGAGATCCCAGTGCTTGAAAGCTTCATGCAAGTCCGCGCCAATGCCTTCATCGTTGAGATAAATCTGAATTCGGCCTGTGGCATCTTGCAGAGTGGCAAAACTAGCCTTGCCTTGCACACGCTTGAGCATCATTCGGCCGGCAACGGTCACTTGTACATGCTCGGACTCAAGCTGCTCCCGGCTGTGTTGCTCATAGCGATGATGCAGGTCAGCTGCCCGGTGGGCAGGCCGGACATCATTAGGAAAGGCAGTCGAGACCGCCCGCAAGGCTTCAAGTTTGGCCCGGCGCTCGGCCATGATCTGATGCTCATCAAAGCCGGATTGCTCGAGATGCTTATCGGTGTCGGGCTGCGGAGCAGATTCGCTCATCTCAGACTCCCTGTTTTAGGCTTGCTTCAATAAACGCATCAAGATCACCATCAAGCACCCGCTGGGTGTTGGAGATCTCGACATGGGTACGCAGGTCCTTGATGCGCGACTGGTCCAGCACATAGCTTCGAATCTGATGGCCCCAGCCGACATCGGTCTTGCTGTCCTCCAGTTTTTGCTGCTGCTCGAGCCGTTTACGCATTTCGTGCTCATAAAGCCGGGATTTCAGCATTTTCCAGGCCTCATCTCGATTGCGATGTTGACTTCGATCATTCTGGCACTGAACTACGATGCCCGTAGGCACATGGGTGAGCCGGACGGCCGAGTCGGTTTTGTTGATGTGCTGGCCGCCCGCACCGCTGGCACGAAAGGTATCGGTACGGACATCGGCGGGGTTGATCTCGATTTCGATGGAATCATCGACTTCAGGATAGACAAATACGGAGGCAAAGGAAGTATGCCGGCCGCCGCTGGAGTCAAAGGGGGATTTACGAACCAGCCGGTGAACGCCAGTTTCGGTGCGCAGAAAACCAAACGCATAGTCGCCCGAGATCTTGATCGTGGCGGATTTGATGCCGGCGACATCTCCCTCTGATTCTTCAAGCAGCTCTGACTTAAATCCCTTTCGCTCGGCATAGCGCAGGTATTGTCGAAGCAGCATTGAGGCCCAATCGCAGGCTTCAGTGCCGCCGGCGCCCGCCTGAATATCGAGAAAGCAGTTGCTGGGATCGGCTGGATTAGAAAACATGCGGCGAAATTCCATTTCGCCGACTTCCTTTTCGATGCCGTTGACATCGCCCTCGACTGCCAGCAGCGTGGCGTCGTCATTTTCAGATCGGGCCATCTCCAGGAGTTCGCTAGATTCGTCGATTCGGTTTTTCAGGCTACGCAAGGCATCTACGACTGCCTCGAGTGATTTTTTCTCCCTGCCCATGTCCTGGGCCCGCTTTGGATCATTCCAGAGTTGAGGATCTTCGAGCAGCTGATTGACTTCAATCAGTCGGGCAGATTTGGCATCAAAGTCAAAGAAACCCCCGAAGTTCCGTGACCCGCTGGCTCAGGGATTCAAGCGACTGGGAGATTTGATTGATGCGTTCAGCTTCCATTGTAGTCCCACTAAAAACCAGGATTTTACGCTAGGCCAACGATCTCAAGCTGCAATGAAGAGCGGCCCTGCCAGTCATTGATGCCAAGGCGATAAGCCAGCCGGCTGCGGGGGCCACAAGGACCTGACGCGCGAAACCAGATCGCCTCGACGGTCGGCCCAGGGGCCGTGCGATGATCGGCAGGCCGAAGTGTCAGACGCAGGTGCTGATCCTTGATTAGGCGTTGGGCTAAGACTTCAAACTCATTGATAAAAATAGGCTCCGGAAATCCCTGGCCCCAGATTTGTCTGCTTAAGAGCTGGGCCAGATCAAGCCGAAACTCCTCCGTTTTGAGTTCGCCATCAAATTCTAGGACTTGCTGTAAATCTGCGGGATCAGCAAAGGCCTGCAGTGCCTCCTCAAAGGCCTGGCTAAATTGCGTCAGATCCTCAGCCGCGAGGGTTAAGCCTGCAGCCATCGCATGTCCGCCAAAGGCCTTTAGCAGGCCAGGATGACGCGAGTCGATACGCTCCAGCACATCGCGGATATGGATCCCTGGAATTGATCGGCATGAGCCTTTAAGCAGCATTGAGTCAGAGTCCGAGGCGAAAATAATAGTGGGGCGATAAAACGTATCTTTCAGTCGGCCGGCGACCAGACCGATTACGCCTTGATGCCACTGGGCGTCATGTAGCACGATGCCCAGCGGCGAGGATCTCTCGTCTCCCGTGGTATGGATGCCGATCGCAGAGAGTTTGTCGTGGGCCAATTTAAGCGCCGACTCGCGGGCCTCGAATTCAATTTCCTGCCGTTCACGATTCAGTTGGTCCAAGGTCGTTGCCAGTTCTCGAGCCTGCTCGGGATCATCTTCAATCAGACAGCGAATACCGATGGCCATATCCGACAGTCGGCCCGCGGCGTTGATTCGCGGACCGATTGCAAATCCCAGGTCACGGACACTGGCGTCGCGTGTTGAGCGATTCGCAACTTCGAAAAGCGCATTTAATCCTGCAAAAGTGTTGCCGCGCCGCAGACGCTTTAGGCCCTGGGCCACGAGCCGGCGGTTATTAGCATCCAGCTTGACCAGATCGGCTACCGTGCCAAGCGCCACGATGGGCAGCAGATCGTCAAGCCGAGGCAGCTTCTCGGCAGGCCATTGATGTTGTACGCGAAAGTTGGCTCGCAATGCCATCAGTAGGTAGAACATCACCCCGACACCGGCTAAATTTTTGCTCGGAAATGGGCAGCCAGGTTGATTTGGATTGACGATCAAGGCCTTCGGCAGTGTTGGGCCTGGCAGATGATGATCGGTAACCAACACGTTGATATTTAGCTCCGTCGCACGATTTACTCCTGCGATGCTGGAGATGCCGTTATCAACGGTGATGATCCAGTGCGGAAGCTCCTGGCGATGCAGGGCAGCGGCATGATCGACTAAAGCCGCAGTTAGCCCGTAGCCAAATGCAAAACGATCAGGAACGAGAAAGTCCACCTTTGCGCCGAAACGCCGCAGGCCTCGGATGGCAATTGCGCAGGCGGTAGCGCCATCTGCATCAAAATCGGCAACCACTAGAAGTTTCTCGCCCTCCAGAATCGCGCGAGCGAGCATCTCCGCAGCATATGTGAGATTGAGCATACGATCGGGTGGCAGCAGGCCATCGAGGTCGGTTGTAATTTCATCAGCCGATCGGACCGCTCTAGCGGCCAGAAGTCGGGCCATGACGGGGTGAACTCCCGCCTGAGTGAGCGCGGCACTGACGGCCGGGTCCACATCCCGCTTGCGCGACGTGAGGCGGGTGGCAGTGGTAAGGCGATCGGGGGTGCTCATGCCGGCTAGTATGGCAAACTCATCGCATGCTGCCTTATGAAATCATGATTGGTCTGCGCTATACCCGGGCCGGCCGCGCCGCGCGCTCGCAGCGCCGTATGGCAGGCGGGGCAATTCAGTCGCGACGTAACCGTTTTATCTCTTTTATTTCGGGCTTAGCAACCGCGGGGATCGCACTGGGCGTGGCCGCTTTAATTGTCGTGCTTTCAGTAATGAATGGATTTCAGAAAGAAGTCCGCGACCGTATGCTGAGTGTGCTCTCGCATGCGGAAGTCATCATTCCCGGGGGTGATCTCGCGCTGGCCGACCGCCTGCAGCCGCAGGTAGCAGCACACCCAGAGGTGCGCGCTGCCGCTCCTTTTGTCATGGCCCAGTCCATGATTTCACGCGACGGTCAGATGCGTGGAATTTTGGTGCGCGGTATTGATCCTTCGCAGGAGCCCTTGGTTAGCGGTGGCCTGGCTCGGCTACTCACCGGAAGGCTGGACTCATTGGCGCCACGATCGTTTCAGATTGTTCTGGGCCGTGATCTGGCAGCACAGCTGGGCGCTTCGGTTGGAGATTCTGTGGTTCTGGTGGCTACCGATGGCGTGGTCTCACCGGCAGGCGTCACGCCACGGCTGCGACAGTTTACGGTTGCTGGCGTCTTTGCCTCGGGCCACCATGAATACGACAGCAATCTGGCGTTAATTCACGCTGCTGATGCATCGGTTTTTTTTCGTGATCAGGCCACTGTTGGGGTACGACTCAAATTGGACGACATGCAGCGTGCGCCGATTGTGGCCCGCGAAATCTCGGTGGTGCTATCGCAAGATCCCAGCTTGCGGCATGTCATCGTTCGCGACTGGTCTTATGAGAATCGCAATTGGTTTGCTGCGGTTCAGGTTGAAAAGCGCATGATGTTCATTATTCTTACGCTAATCATCGCAGTAGCGGCGTTTAATCTAGTCTCCATGCTAGTGATGACGGTGACTGATAAGCGTGGCGATATTGCGATTCTGCGCACATTGGGCGCCCAGCGTGGCAGCATCATGGCGATCTTCGTGGTGCAGGGGGCCTGGCTTGGGCTACTCGGCGTTGGCTTTGGTGTTGCATCGGGGGTGCTGATTGCCGGCAATATCGATTTGGTGATGGCCTGGATTGAAACAATTTTTGGCTTTCAGGTGTTGCCAAAGGGTATTTACTTTATCGATCGATTGCCCTCGGATTTGCGGGCTGCTGATGTCACTCAGATTGGATTGATGGCGCTGGTGCTGTCGTTTCTGGCAACGCTTTATCCCAGCTGGCGAGCCTCCCGGCTTGAGCCCGCCGAGGCGCTGCGCTATGAGTAATCACACTCTCGGTGATAACAAGCAAAGGATCGGCGATGACACTGCTTGAGGGCAAGGGGCTGCGAATGGTCTTCGGTGATGGGGCCGGTGAGATCGTGGCACTCTCAGGTGTGGACCTCGCGCTTTCGCGTGGTGAGACCGTGGCCGTAGTCGGCGCCTCGGGTGCCGGCAAGAGTACGCTTTTGCATATTCTCGGCGGCCTTGAGCGGCCGACCGCGGGAGAGGTTTGGTGTGAGGGCCGATCGCTTTATGCAATGCCAGATACTGAACGGACGCGGCTGCGCAATACAGCTTTGGGATTTGTCTATCAGTTCCATCATCTCCTGCCGGAATTTACTGCAGAAGAAAATGTCGCCATGCCGCTTTTGATTCGACGCCTGCCGGCTGAGCAAGCACGGCAACAGGCGGCTGAGATATTGGCAGCTGTGGGCCTAGAGGCCCGGCGCAGTCACACGCCCGGAATGCTCTCCGGTGGTGAGCGCCAACGGGTGGCGATTGCTCGCGCACTAGTGACGCAGCCGGCCTGCGTGCTCGCGGATGAACCCACGGGCAATCTTGATCGCCAGACCGCATCCCGCGTATTTGAAGTTTTTATCGATCGGGTTCGCAATCAGCAGTGCGGCCTCGTCGTGGTGACCCACGACCCGGAGCTTGCCCAGCGTTGTGATCGCGTTATTTCGCTCTAGCGCTTCTGCAGTTAGACGAGACGGCTGCGGCGCTTGCGCCGTTGAATGACTTCCCAGCGCACCCAGAGGTTCCAGCCCAACCGGGTGAAGATATAGCCTGTTACTCCGAGACTCAAGGCGAGTGTGAATACACCCACCACCAGTGGCCAGCCCATACCGAGCGCCCACTCGCCGAGTTGTGTAAACGAGTGAATCGGCTGACTGAAATCAAAGTCTGGCGGCGGAGGAAAGGATTCTGTCGCTTGGCCATGACTCTGTTGGGCGGGCAGCAGAAAATTCAGCAGGCCGATGCCCAGTTGAAGGGCAAGCACATACAGAGGAATAAAAGTTATCGGATTGGTGTAGAAAGTCATCAGCACAGCCACTGGAAGATTCCAGTGAAACAGAAATGAAAATAATGCGGCTCCAAACATCTGAAATGGGGCTGGAAAAAGCCCGCAGAAAAGGCCGGCTGCGACTCCGCCGGCCACGCTTCGTCGATGCAGCGTCCAGACCGCTGGATGCAGGACCCATGGCCCAAGGACCCGCAAGACTCGACTCTGTTCGAGCTTCGATTGGTCCGGCAGAATGCGGTGAAGAAACTTGCGTGCCATAGCGGCCTATTCTAGCCATGCTGATTGATAGCCATTGCCACCTGGATTATCTCGATGAGCCCAGCATCGATGGGGGCATTCTGGGTGCAATTCGCCGGGCACGCGGTGTGGGGGTGCAGGCCATAATTCTTCCGTCTGTGATGCCAGCCAATTTTGAGCGTGTTGTGGCGCTCGCCGAGCAGATCCCCGAGGTCTTTTTTGCTCTCGGTATTCATCCGATGTATGTCCAAAGCATGAGCGACAGCAGCCTAGCAGATCTTCAAAATGCCCTGCAGCGTTATCAGGGCCATCCGAAGCTTGTTGCTGTAGGCGAAATCGGTCTTGATCACTATGTTCCAGATCTGGATCGGGAGAAGATGAATATGTTTTATCTGGCTCAGTGTAAATTGGCACGAGATTATTCTTTGCCGGTAGTGTTGCATGTGCGTAAGGCCCAGGATCAGGTACTTAAGGGCCTGCGTCGTTTTGGAATTGTTCAGGGCATCGCCCATGCCTTTAACGGTAGCCTGGTGCAGGCCCATGCCTATATTCGTCAGGGCTTTGTCTTGGGATTTGGGGGTGCGGCGACATTTACTCGTGCAACGCAAATTCGCAGGCTAGCCGCAGCGTTACCAGCATCAGCGTTAGTGCTGGAGACGGATTCACCGGATATTGCGCCGGCATGGCGTGCCCGTGGAGAGCTTAATGAGCCTGCTGAACTACAGGAGATTGCCAAGTGTGTAGCGCAGCTTCGCGGTGAATCAATCGAGCACCTCATTCAAAACACTGGTGCCAACGTGATGCGGGCCTTACCCAGGCTCGCAGTTCAACTGCAATAGACCTTGCTGGCTGTCGCGCTGGGCGCGCTGCTGGGCATTTGTTGGATTCAGACCCAGCGGGCGCTGCCTGATCATTTTCTTCTGGCTGGGATAGTACTGTCTGGCGGATGTCTTCTCGTCAGTGTCTGGGCGGCTGCTCGGCAGGTATTGCAGTCAAAACCGCGTGTAATTACGCAGCGCTTTAATCAAGTTTGTCTCAGTGCGCTGCTGATCGTAATTTCGGCGGGACTATTTGCGCTTCGCGCAGCCGATGATGCAGCCGCCGGACTATCGAACCGTCTCTCAGCCGCCATGGATGGCCAATCGGTCTGGCTTGAGGTCGTGGTGCGGGATCTTCCTACGCTGCAGGAGCGCGGCTGGCGCTTTGAGGCAGAGGTTCGGGCGGCCCGCGATGAAGAGGGCGGCCCTGTAATTTCGTTGCCGCAACGCGGGCTAATGTTTTGGCCAAAGGGCCCGACGCAAGATTTCCCGGAAACCTTATCGCCAGGTGAGCGATGGGGACTGCAGGCGCGGATTCGTCAGCCGCACGGGACATTAAATCCGCAGGCCTTTGATGCTGAGGCCTGGATGATGGAGCAGGGCCTTCATTTCGTTGCCAGCGTCCAGGTAGGTAAGTCAGCATCTCGGCCGCGCCACTTGGGGACGGAATCGGATTTTGGCCTGCGTATTGATCAAACGCGAGACCGGATTCGGAAGCTGATCAGCTCGCATAGCCAATCCAGCGCCGTCGGTGTGCTGAGCGCCTTGGTGGTTGGGGATCAGCGTGCCATCGGGCTCACCGAGTGGGCAGTTTTTCGAAAGACTGGGGTCTCGCATCTGATGAGCATCTCTGGGTTACATGTCACGATGTTTGCGGCAATGGCGGCTGCAGTGGGCGCATCGATATGGCGTGCGCTCTGTCTCACGCGATTTGCGGTGGGCCTATGGATCCCGGTGCAATCGGTTGCGGCAGGCTTTGCGATTGCCGGCGCCCTGGGTTACGCGCTGCTCGCAGGATTCGCGATTCCCGCCCAGCGCACCGCTTTGATGGTGACCGTTCTTGGCTTGAGCCGTATTCTCGGTGTTCAGGCCAACAGCGCTTCGGTGCTGGCCTTGGCCATGCTGGTGGTGCTGGCAGTGCATCCGATGGCAGTGCTTGCGGTGGGATTCTGGCTGTCGTTTATTGCTGTGGGATTTTTGTTCACGCTTGGTGAGAGTCACACAACAGGTCTGCAGTTGGGCCTGTTGAATCGAGGGCTCAATGCCCTGAGGCGGGCGGCGTATACCCAGTGGGCGATTACCCTAGGGCTATTGCCGCTCACGATTTTCTTTTTTCAGCAGATTTCAGTGGTGGGCCCGATTGCCAACGGCTTAGCAATCCCGGTGGTGAGTTTTTTGGTTACTCCACTTGCAATGGCAGGGGTGGTCGAGGCGGCCACTATCGGCGGAGACTGGCTGCTGGGCTTGGCTGGCCGCATTCAAGAGTGGCTCTTTCAATTTTTAGCCTGGAGCGCGATGCAGCCTTTTGCAGTGATGGATTGGCCAGGCCCCAGCTGGGCTACGGCAGCGGTTGCAACCATCGGCATGGTGATGGTCTTTGGCAAGCTCTCTCGTGGCCGCGCCCATCGATGGCGGCACATAGGGTGGATCGGACTCCTCGCGCTCTGGCTACCCACTACAACGACTCCTGTAGAGGGAGAAATGCAGGTCACCCTGATGGATGTGGGCCAGGGCAGTGCAGTGCTGATTCGAACTCGCGATCACACCGTGCTTTTCGATACCGGCCCGATGATGGGCCAAAGCGATGCGGCTGAGCGGGTGATTTTGCCGACATTGCGTCGTTATGGCGTGCGGCGTATTGATCATCTTGTGGTCTCGCATGCGGATCAGGACCACAGTGGCGGGCTTGTGAGCCTCTTGCTCGCAATGCCGGTGGCTTCCATCACTGCGCCAGAGTTTCAGTCACTGGAAGAATTAATGCGCCATGCTTCGCCTGCAGCTGCTGCGACACCGCCGCGTCAGACAGAGTGTCGGGCAGGTCAGGAATGGAAAACAAACGGTATACATTTTCAGTTCTTACATCCCAGTAATGTTCCGTCTTCGATTACCGTGACTCAGCGCAATCGGTATTCCTGTGTGCTGCGTATAGAGGATGCGCGTGGCGCGAGTCTTCTGCTGACTGGCGACATTCCTATAAAAACGGATCGCGAATTGGTCGGTCGATTTATCGGCCTGCAAGATCCCGAAAATCCGGAAGCGCTGGCCTTGGTTGGTGCTAAGCTCGCATCACAGGTGGTGGTCGTGCCTCATCACGGCAGCAAGACTTCCCTTAGTGAAGATTTTTTGCGTGCCACCGCCCCGCAGTTTGTTGTGATTCAGGCCGGCTATCGAAATCGGTTTGGCCATCCCCACCAAGAGACCCTGGATCGCATTGCGCGTGCTCAGGCGATGCCCCCGCAGGTGCTGCGGACCGACCAGCAGGGTGCTATCGAACTGCGCTGGAGCGAAGGTCGGCTCCATTACTGGGATTTCTGGCGCGATCATCGGCGTTGGTGGCATCTTGGCCGCACTGTCGAGCCGCTGTAGTAGTGTTACTGCGCGGTCCAGCCCCCATCCATTGCCCAGGCCACACCGCGCACCTGTGCTGCAGCCTCTGAGCACAGAAATACAGCCAGCTGCCCTAACTGCTCGGGCGTTACGAATTCTCCGGAGGGCTGCTTTTCTGCGAGCAGCTCTCGCTTGGCATCTTCGTTGGAGATCTTCTTTTCACCGGCTCGGGCATCAACTTGTTTTTGTACCAGTGGCGTGAGTACCCAGCCCGGGCAGATTGCATTACACGTGATGGCTGTGGTGGCGCATTCGAGCGCAACGGATTTTGTCAGGCCCACAAGTCCATGCTTGGCGGCAACGTAAGCACTTTTATTGGCCGAGGCCACAAGCCCATGCGCCGAGGCGATATTTACGATACGACCAAAGCCCCGTTTTCTCATGCCGGGAAGCGCGCAGCGTGTGGTGTGAAAGGCTGATGAAAGATTAATTGCAATGATGGCATCCCAGCGTTCTACCGGAAACGTCTCTACGGCCGAGACATGCTGAATGCCGGCGTTGTTGATTAGAAAATCGATTCTTCCCAGTTTTGATTCGGTGGATCGAATCATGTCCTCGATTTCAGAGGGCTTGCTCATATCTGCACCATGGTGGAGTACGCGCACGCCATAGCGCGTTGATAGCTCGGTGACCAGGCTGCTGATGGCGGCAGGCTCACCAAAGCCGTTCAGCATGATGTCAGCGCCTTGATCGGCAAGGGCCCGCGCGATCCCCAGGCCGATACCACTGGTGGAGCCGGTGACAAGGGCGACTTTCGAGCGGTGAGGTTTTGACTCCGACATGAGTACTCCTTTGGATGACGAGAGGGTGTTAGGATCAATTCATGGCAATGATAAAGCTTAGCGAGCAAGGTGCTGTCGGGCCCCGGCGGGGCTCAGTGTCGTGCATCAGTACGGCAGGCCTGCATCGCATGGCTTATCAAGAATGGGGCGACCCACAAAATACAGATGTCGTCATTTGCGTGCACGGGCTGACACGGGTGAGCGAGGATTTTCAGGATCTTGCACGGGCCTTGTCAGATCGTTTTCGCGTGGTCTGCCCCGACGTGGTGGGCCGGGGTCAGTCCTCATGGCTTAGAAATCCAATGCTCTATGGGGTGCCCCAATACGCCGCAGATATGGTGACCCTGATTGCGCGATTAAATGTCGATCGTGTCAAGTGGGTCGGCACATCCATGGGTGGATTAATTGGAATGTCGCTGGCTGCACTGGAGCAGTCGCCAGTTGAGCGGCTGGTCTTAAACGATGTGGGAGCTGTCTTAAGCGGTGCTGCGCTGGGCAGAATCGCAGCCTATGTTGGCGTGAAGACCGAATTTGATTCCTACGCCCAGGCCAGTGCATTTTTAAGAATGGTCTTTGCGAGTTTTGGACCGCACTCCGAGGCTCAGTGGCAGCAGCTGATTGATTCGGTGGTGGTTGTGCAGCCCGATGGACGCACGCGGCTTCACTATGACCCGGCGATTGCGGCGCCCTTTCGGCAGGCCTATGGCGCCCAGGCGGCAGCAGGCCAGATGCCCGAGGATTTAAGCATGTGGCCCCTGTATGACCAGGTTCGATGCCCAACGCTTTTGCTTCGCGGCGCCGAAAGTGATCTGTTGAGCCGTGATGTTGCCCAACAGATGGCAGCCCGCGGACCAAGGCCGAGAGTGGTTGAGTTTGCTGGCGTCGGCCATGCGCCGAGCTTGATGCATGCGGAACAAATTACCGTGGTTCGTGATTTTTTAATTCAAACTGATGCGAATGAAAGCTGAACAGAGTGCTTCGATAGCCTTGCCATATACAGCGGGACAGTCTTTGCAGCAGCGGCGCCAGCTGCTGTTGGCGGTACTTGGGGGCTGTCTGTTGGCGGGCTGTGCGGCGCCCGCGCCTGCGCCGACGGATCGGCGAGAGAAATTTGCCCTAGTGCTTGGGGGTGGGGCGGCGCGTGGCTTTGCCCATATCGGTGTGATCAAAGTGCTGGAGGCCAATGGCATTGTTCCCGATTTGATTGTGGGAACCAGCGCTGGAAGCCTTGTGGGTGCGCTGTATGCGTCGGGTGTGGATGCATTCGAGTTGCAGCGGCTTGGTTTGGCGCTTGATGAGAGCACGTTTGCTGACTGGACTATCGGCAGCCGCGGTTTGCTGAAGGGCGAGGCTCTGGCGGCTTATGTGAATCAGCAGTTAAGGCAGCAGCCAATTGAGCGGCTAAAGCGGCCGCTTGCAATCGTTGCTACTGATCTGCGTTCCGGTGAGCCAATGGTCTTTCAGCGCGGCGATGTAGGGACTGCGGTCAGGGCCTCCAGCGCGGTACCTGGCATTTTCAGTCCTGTGAGAATCGCCGATCGTGACTATGTTGATGGCGGTCTGACGCATCCCGTTCCGGTAGCGATTGCCCGCAGGCTTGGTGCGGATGTTGTGCTGGCCGT
Source organism: Betaproteobacteria bacterium (assembly GCA_009924525.1). Classification (GTDB taxonomy): domain Bacteria; phylum Pseudomonadota; class Gammaproteobacteria; order Burkholderiales; family Burkholderiaceae_A; genus Lacustribacter. The sequence continues at coordinate 5,876 of RFRK01000005.1, read as the reverse complement.
TGATATCTCTGCAAGGCCACGTAACCAGGAGGTTGGTGGCACGCTCGATGTTTTGCTGCAGACGTTTACCATCATGGGCAGCCGAATTGGTCAATATGAGTTAGCCGCAGCGGATTTTGTGATTCGCCCCGCAATCGGCCAGATTCGTGGCACCGATTTTTCCGCTCGAAATATTGCCATTCTCGAGGGCGAGAAGGCCGCGATGTCGATAGTCGCTGATTTGAGGAAGCGACTAAAGCTTACTCCGTCCGGGCAATAACACGTCGGGCCTGATCGAATCGTTTCGCCCAGTAAGCCTGAGTAAGCGATTCGATTCTTACAACACCGCGAGAGGTCGGCGCATGCACAAAGCGTCGCTCACCGAGATAGACCCCTACATGGGAATTGGGCCTGCCAGCGGTATTGAAAAAAACCAGGTCTCCGGGTGCAAGGGCGTGCATTGGAATGGGCGCTCCCACCATGGCCTGCTCCTCGGTGGTCCGGGGGAAGCGGACTCGAAAAGCCTCTTGAATGACATGGGCAACCAGCCCTGAGCAGTCTAGGCCCTCCGCTGGCGAGCTGCCGCCGAGGCGATACGGTGTGCCCAGTAGCAGCACCGATCGGGAGGTGATTTCTGACACGGCCTGGTCACGCGACATGCCGGGGGGTGGCTGTATGAAGGCACCGACCTGGGCCTCTGCACGCCAGGAAGGCGGGGCCGCCAAGGGCGCAGGCTTTGGCGTGCCTGCACAGCCGATCAACAGCAGAAGCGGCAGTGCCGCAGCGGCAATCAAAAGTCGGTCGGCTATCATGCAATGCATTATCAGATATCAAGGAGCCATCATGATTCAACGCCCTGTTCTGACCGAGGAAGATGTTCAGCGTATCGGGGATGCAGCGGTTGCCGAGGCAAAAAAGAACGGATGGAATGTATCGATCGCGATCTGCGACGAGGGCGGCCATCTGCTTTGGCTAAAGCGCTTGGATGGCGCGCCAGCCATCTCGGCCTACATTGCACCTCAGAAAGCCAAGACTGCCGCGATGGGTCGCCGCGAGTCGAAAATCTATGAGGAGGTAATCAATCAGGGCAGGACGTCGTTTCTATCGGTGCCTGAGCTAGAAGCGATGCTTGAAGGCGGTGTGCCGATTTTGGTAGAGGGCCACTGTATCGGAGCTGTGGGGGTCTCGGCGGTGAAATCTAGCGAAGACGCACAAATCGCCAAGGCTGGAATCTCTGCGCTTTAGCCGATCACGCCGCCATCTTTTCGATTTTAATTTTCCACTCCTTTGGACCGGTCTCATGGACCGAAGTACCCGAGGAGTCCACCGCGACAGTCACCGGCATATCTTTGACTTCAAATTCATAGATCGCCTCCATGCCGAGGTCCTCAAAGCCCACCACGCGGGCGGACCGAATGGCCTTGCTCACCAGATAGGCAGCGCCTCCGACCGCCATCAGATAGGCTGACTTGTGTCGCCGGATCGCCTCGATCGCCTCCGGGCCGCGTTCAGCCTTGCCGATCATCGCGATCAGTCCTGTTTTCGCGAGCATAGTTTCGGTAAATTTATCCATCCGGGTTGCGGTAGTTGGCCCGGCAGGGCCGACGATCTCATCACGCACGGGATCCACAGGACCGACGTAATAAATCACACGATTGGTGAAGTCGACTGGAAGCTTTTCGCCCTTAGCCAGCATGTCCGCGATGCGTTTATGCGCCGCATCGCGGCCAGTCAGCATTTTTCCGTTCAGCAGTAGGGTCTGGCCCGGTTTCCAGGAGGCCACTTCCTCAGCAGTGAGTGACTCCAAGTTAACGCGCTTTGATTTTTCGACATCGGGTGACCACGATACTTTGGGCCAGTCTTCCAGGGCCGGCGGCTCAAGGTGGGCAGGGCCAGAGCCATCAAGATGAAAGTGAACATGCCGAGTGGCTGCGCAATTGGGAATCATGGCCACCGGAAGATTGGCGGCGTGCGTGGGGTAGTCCAAAATTTTCACATCAACCACAGTGGTGAGTCCGCCGAGCCCCTGTGCTCCAATACCCAATGCATTCACTTTGTTGTAAAGCTCGATGCGCAGCTCCTCGATGCGATTGCGTGCCCCGCGTTTTAATAACGCTGGCATATCGACAGGATCCATTAAGGCCTCTTTCGCAAGCAGGGCGGCTTTCTCTGGCGTACCGCCAATGCCGATGCCTAAAATTCCTGGTGGGCACCAGCCTGCGCCCATCGTGGGTACGGTCTTTACTACCCAGTCCACGATTGAATCACTGGGGTTGAGCATGACGAGTTTACTTTTGGCTTCGGAGCCGCCACCTTTGGCAGCGCAGATCACTTCGACCCCATCGCCCGCCACGATGTCGTAATGGATCACTGCCGGCGTGTTATCTCGGGTATTTTTTCGGCTGCCCGCGGGGTCGGCCAGCACTGAGGCCCGCAGCACATTGTCTTTATTGCCATAGGCCTGACGCACCCCCTCATTGACCATCTCGCTGATGGTCATCGTGGCGCCTTCCCATCGGGTGTTCATGCCGACTTTCAAAAATACCGTGGCGATGCCGGTGTCTTGGCAGATCGGCCGTCTGCCTTCAGCGCTCATCCGGCTATTGGTCAGGATCTGGGCAATCGCGTCTTTCGCGGCTGGGCTCTGCTCGCGCTCATAAGCACTGCCTAAAGCCTGGATATAGTCCAGCGGGTGGTAATAGCTGATGAATTGAAAAGCATCGGCAATGCTCTGGATAAAGTCATCTTGTCGGATCGCGGCCATGGCAGAACTCCCTGTTTTGCTGTAGATTTTAGAAGCAGGCGCACAACCCTATAGAGCCACTCGAGCTCTTGTCGCGCCGCAACATAAGAATTCTAAACCGCTAAGTCCATCAGCGAGGGAGCAGACAACATGGCAATTGAATCGGTACTTCACGAGTCCCGCGTATTTCCTCCGCCTAAAGAGTTCGCCGCCAAGGCCCGACTGGGCAGCATGCAGGCCTATCAGGCGATGTGCAAAGAGGCCGAGGCCAACTATGCCGAATTCTGGGCCAAACAAGCCCGCGAAGAAATCATTTGGAAAAAACCGTTTACTCGGGCCCTAGATGAGAGCAAAGCGCCGTTTTATAAGTGGTTTGACGATGGCATGCTCAATGTGTCCTACAACTGTCTTGATCGGCATCTCGAGGCAGGTCACGGCGATCGTGTTGCACTGATTTTCGAGGCCGACGACGGCAAGGTTACTAAAGCTACCTACAGGCAGCTGCATCAGCAGGTCTGCCGGCTTGCAAATGCGATCAAGTCGATGGGCTACAAAAAGGGCGACCGTGCTCTGATTTACATGCCGATGTCTGTCGAGGGTGTCGTGGCGATGCAGGCCTGCGCACGACTCGGGGTGATTCATTCAGTGGTGTTTGGTGGGTTCTCCGCTAAGAGTCTTCAGGAGCGGGTGGTGGATGCGGGCGCCACGCTCATCATTGCTGCAGACGAGCAGTGCCGAGGTGGAAAAGCAATCCCATTAAAGCCCGCTGTCGATGAAGCCATCAGCCTTGGCGGCTGCGAAGCTGTAAAGCATGTGATTGTCTATCGCCGCACGGGCGGCAATATTCCGATGACCGCGGGGCGGGATGTCTACATGGATGACATCTGCAAGGGTCAGTCCGAGTCGTGTGAGCCTGAGTGGGTCGAGGCCGAGCATCCTTTATTCATTCTGTACACCTCGGGCTCTACAGGTAAGCCAAAAGGAGTGCAGCATTCTTCAGCGGGCTATCTGCTGCATGCCATTCTCACGATGAAGTACACCTTTGATATCCAGCACAGCGATGTTTTCTGGTGCACTGCGGATATCGGTTGGGTGACCGGCCACACTTATATTACCTATGGCCCATTAGCCTGCGGCGCAACCGAAATTATTTTTGAGGGTGTGCCTACCTATCCGGATGCCGGACGGTTTTGGAAAATGATTCAGGACCATAAGGTCTCGATTTTCTATACCGCACCCACTGCAATTCGTTCTTTGATCAAAGCCAATGAGGCCAATCCTGCGACTGCGCCAAAGAACTACAACTTGAATTCTTTGAGGCTGCTGGGCTCAGTGGGGGAGCCGATCAATCCAGAGGCATGGATGTGGTACTACAACCATGTGGGTGGCGGCCGCTGCCCGATCGTAGACACCTTCTGGCAGACCGAGACCGGTGGCCACATGATTACGCCGATGCCTGGTGCAACTCCCCTAGTGCCCGGCTCCTGCACGTTGCCATTTCCGGGTATTCAGGCAGCGATTGTTGATGAGGCTGGTAGTGATGTTCCAAATGGGCAGGGTGGAATTCTGGTGGTAAAAAAGCCCTGGCCATCGATGATTCGCACGATCTGGGGAGATCCCGATCGTTTTGTGAAAAGCTATTACCCCGAAGAACTCGGCGGCCGACTCTATCTCGCAGGCGATGGTGCGATTCGCGATAAAGACACTGGCTACTTCACGATCATGGGCCGTATTGATGACGTGCTCAACGTCTCGGGCCATCGCATGGGGACGATGGAAATTGAGTCTGCACTGGTTGCCAATCCCATAGTTGCTGAGGCGGCGGTCGTGGGCCGGCCCGATGACACAACGGGGGAGGCCGTGGTGGCCTTTGTCGTCTTGAAGTCAGCGCGGCCCGCGGGTGATGAGGCCAAAAAAATTGCAACCGATCTGAGGAACTGGGTGGGCAAGGAGATTGGACCCATTGCCAAGCCGAAGGAGATTCGTTTCGGCGACAACCTTCCCAAGACGCGTTCCGGCAAGATTATGCGCAGGCTGCTGCGCACACTTGCCAAGGGAGAGGAGATCACTCAGGACACCTCGACCCTTGAGAATCCGGCAATTCTTGATCAGCTTAAGCAGTCGGCATGAGGGCTGGCCGAGGGTATGGACACCCTCGGTCTCTGTTACACTTCCTCGCGCTGAACCTGCCTAGCCAGAATACTTCCGGGCTGCGGCTTGTCTTCCTCTCGCGGAGAGATGGATGAGTGGTTTAAGTCGCACGCCTGGAAAGCGTGTATGGGTTAATAGCCCATCGGGGGTTCGAATCCCCCTCTCTCCGCCACAACGCTTTTATTTATGAATACGGCCCTAGCCAAACAAGTACTTGAGGCTGCCTTGCTCGCTCACACCGAACCTATGCCGGTGTCCGAACTAAGACGGCTCTTTGATGACGAACTCGACGCAGACACGATTCGCCTGCTGCTAGAAGATTTGCAGCGCGAGTGGGTCGGCCGCGGCGTGGAACTGGTGCCATTGGCCTCCGGATGGCGGTTCCAGACGCGTCCTGAGATGCGTGAGTATTTGGATAAGTTAAAAAATGAAAAACCACCGCGGTATTCGCGGGCAACCATGGAGACACTCGCCATCATTGCCTATCGCCAGCCAGTGACCCGTGGTGATATTGAGGATATTCGCGGTGTTGCTGTGGCCACACAGGTCATCAAATCGCTGGAGGATCGGGGCTGGATTGAGGCCATCGGACATCGTGACGCGCCTGGCCGGCCGGCGCTTTATGCGACCACGCGACATTTTCTTGATGACCTCGGACTCAGGTCGCTTGAAGAGTTACCCGCTTTAGATGCGAATTGGAGTGACACTGCAGCAAGTCTGCTGCCAGGCTTATCGGAGACTGCATCTTGAGTGAGCCGGATCAGGAAGTCATCGTCGCAGAGCCTGAGGTTGAGGCTGAACCCATTCCGTTTTTCGCGCAACAGGGCACGAGTCCGCGGATTGATGGTCCTTCGCGGGTGGGGCTGGACTACGATCCGCCGAAACTTCACAAGGTTCTTGCAGATGCGGGGGTTGGGTCACGCCGGGAGATGGAAGAGCTGATTCTTGCTGGCCGGGTATCGGTCAACGGCACGCCCGCGCATATTGGCCAGCGCATCCTGCA
>RFRK01000040.1 GCA_009924525.1 Betaproteobacteria bacterium | reverse complement strand
GCTGATCTCGACGCGGATTGATCGGCATCTGGGCAACCAAGGCCTCCAGGCTGTCCCAGCAGCCTTGCACATCGCCAACGACATATCGCGCCATAGATCAGAAATTCGTGCTCAGGGTTCTTTAAAATACTCAACAAATTGTCGCATTTCTTAAAAAAGGAGTTCCCGTGCAGCCCGCCGCCTCGATTTTTAAAGCCTATGACATTCGCGGCATTGTTGATGAAACCCTGACTGAGCCTGTAGTGGAGTCGATTGGCATAGCCCTGGGCATGATGATGGCCCAGGCGGGTAAGTCGTCTTGCGTAGTGGGCCGGGATGGCCGTCATTCCGGCCCTGCACTGGTGGATGCCTTGGCCAAAGGATTGATGGCTAGCGGCATTGATGTCATGGATATCGGCCAGGTGCCGACGCCTGTAGTGTACTTCGGCACGGTGAGCACGGGCTGTGGCTGCGGAGTGGCAGTGACCGGCAGCCACAATCCGCCGCAATACAACGGCCTGAAGATGATGGTTGCTGGAGTCACGCTCTGGGGCGAAGAGATTCAGCGCATTCGGCAGCTCATTGTGTCGGGCCAGGCCCGCCAGTTCGCTGATGCGATTGCGGCCAACCAGCGTGGCCGTCGGATTTCTTCCGCGGCCACTGTCCAGGAGTATCTCAATGCCATCGTTGCCGATGTGCATCTGTCTCGCAAGATGTCAATTGCAGTCGATGCGGGCAATGGCGTTGCCGGAGGCATTGGCCCCGGTCTGCTTGAGCGTCTGGGATGCCGTGTTGCGCCCTTGTTCTGCGAGGTTGATGGAAGTTTTCCGAATCATCATCCCGATCCCGCGCATATTGAAAACTTGCAGGATCTCATCCGTTGCGTTCAATCCACCGATGCCGAGCTGGGCCTGGCATTTGATGGGGATGGTGATCGGCTGGGCGTGGTCACCAAATCTGGAAAGATCATTTGGCCGGATCGGCAGCTTATGCTCTATGCCGCTGATGTATTGGCAGCCCGGCCAGGAGGCGAGATTATTTTCGATGTGAAGTGTACCCGCCATCTGGCCCCATGGATTCGGCAGCATGGTGGCAAGCCTTTGATGTGGAAGACTGGCCATTCATTGATCAAAGCGAAACTTAAAGAGACCGCCGCGCCGCTTGCGGGTGAAATGAGTGGACACACATTCTTTAACGATCGTTGGTATGGATTCGATGATGCGCTTTACACAGCAGCACGGCTGCTAGAGATTGTTTCAAGGTCTGAAAATCCCTCCGCGGTGCTTGAAGCGCTACCCGAGTCGCCGTCAACCCCAGAGCTCCAGCTGGCCACCGCCGAGGGTGAGAATTTCACAGTGATTGAACGCCTGCGTGCATTAGGGGAGTTCCCCAGCGCGAAAGAGCGTATTACCATCGATGGGCTACGGGTAGAGTATGCGGATGGATTTGGCTTAGCCCGTCCATCGAATACCACTCCGGTCATTGTGATGCGATTCGAAGCCGATAATGATCTGGCCTTAGCCCGCATCCAGTCTGAGTTTCGTGACAATCTTCTCCGGCTGATGCCGACGGCGAGGCTGCCGTTTTAATGCACGATCACCCGGCAGCAACGGTAGCCCAAGACACCTCTGCAGTGCGGCGAGTCCTGCTGGTGAAAACCAGCTCCATGGGCGATGTTGTGCATATGCTTTGCGCAGTCCATGAGGCGCAGCAGCAGCGGCCAGAGATTCGATTTGATTGGGTCTGCGAAGAAACGTTTGTAGATCTGCCCGGCCTCTTAACGAGCGTGGATCGGGTCATTCCAGTGGCAACGCGCCGCTGGAGAAAATCCCTGCTTGCGCGTGCGACACGGCAGGAGATTCGCAGCTTTCTCGCGAGTTGCCGGGCGCGCGACTATGACACGGTGATCGATGCGCAGGGATTACTGAAGACTGCCTGGATTACAGCCTCCATACGCTGCCCTAGGCAGGCACGTTTTAGTTTTGATTGGTCCACCAGTCGGGAGCCGCTTTCCAGCCTGGCCGCAGGAAGCGGCGTGCATGCGCCGATGCACCAGCATGCGATAGCGCGGCTGCGCGCGCTCTGTGGCCAGGCGCTGGGCTACCAGCCTGTTGGCCCGATTACCGCGCTTGAATCCCACAGACCGCAAGGCAATTCTGTGATGTTTTTTCATGGCACAACCCGGCAAGAGAAATCATGGCCGATGCAGGAATGGATTACATTGGGCCGTGCGCTGAATCAGCATGGTCTTGACGTGCAGCTGGTCTGGGGTTCGCCGCAAGAGCAGCAGATGGGCGAGGCGCTCACGGAAGCGATTGGTGGACGGGCGCAGCTATTGCCGAAATCGTCTTTGGCGCAGCTTGCGCAGCACATGCGATCTGCGCGGGCTGTGGTCGGGGTCGACAGCGGCCTGATGCATCTTGCCGTGGCGCTTGGAGTGCCGACGCTTGCAGTGATGTCGGCCTCGCATCTCGAGCGATTCTCGGCCTCTCGGTTTGCTCCGTATTGGGCGGCGCACGCCCGTGTGATCACCAGAGCGGATGCTACCCAGTCGATTCCGGCACAGCAGGTGTTAGCGGCATGCGTCAATTTGGGGCTCATTCAATGATCGAATCCCTCGCGCGCTGGGCGTATACCGCTGTCAGTTTTCTGATGCTGCCCGGCCTAGTCTGGCATCTGCTTTGGCGCGGCATACGGCAGCCAGACTATTGGAAGCATTGGCCGGAGCGTTTTTTTGGTAGCGCGCCTGAGGCCTTTGCCAAATGGAGCGTGGGCCGGAATGACAGCGCGCATCTACTGTGGATTCATGCTGTTTCGGTAGGTGAGACGCGGGCTGCAGAGCCGCTGATTCGGCGCTGGCTGGATCAGTCAGCCGCACATCGGATACTGCTGACGCACACTACACCGACTGGCCGGGCAACCGGCGCCGCACTGTTTGCTGAGCTGCTGTCATCAGAGTCCCCGCAGCTGTTGCAGTGTTATCTGCCCTATGACCTGCCCTGGGCAAATCATCGATTTTTGCGCTGGGGCAGGCCCAGTCTTGGTGTGTTGATGGAGACTGAGCTCTGGCCGAATTTGCTTGCTGCTGCTCGCCATCGGCAGATTCCGATCGCGCTGATTAATGCGCGGCTCTCACCCCGATCAAGCCGCCGCCTGCTCGCTCTTCGATGGCTGTCTTGGCCGGCCGTCGCAGGCCTTGCCGGCATTGCGGCACAGACCGAGCGCGATGCGGAAGGTTTTCGCAGCCTGCTCGCGTTGCCGCGCCTTAAGCGGCCCATTGCCCGACTGCCCGAGATCGCAGTGCTCGGCAATATGAAATTTGATCTGAGTGTTTCGCCAGCGTTTCTTGAGCAGGGCCGCAGCTGGCGGGCTGACCTGATTCAATCTCAGCTGTTGTCGACCTCGCCTGCCAGTCGCATCTGGGCTGCAGTGAGCACCCGGGATGACGAGGAACAACAGATTCTCCAGGCCTGGCTCAACGCTAGAGCAAGGCAGCAGCTGACCAAGAACGATCATCTTTTAATTGTGCCGCGGCATCCTCAGCGTTTTGAGCGGGTAGCCCAGATCATCAATGCTCAGGGAATGCAGGTCTGTCGCAGATCCATGCAGTGGCAACTTCCACACCGTGATCCACAGCCTCAGTCCGGTCCCGCTCCGTCCACCGTATTACTCGGCGATTCTCTGGGCGAGATGTTTGCTTATTTACAGATGTCGGATCTTGTCTTGATCGGTGGCAGCCTGCTGCCGCTGGGCGGCCAGAATCCCCTGGAGGCCTGTGCGCTGGGCCGGCCAGTGTTTTTCGGACCCCATATGTTTAATTTCTATGAAATTTCCCGCGCGCTGAAGGCCTGTGGTGCTGGTGTTGAGGTTCAAGATCTTGATGGCTGGATTACTCAGGGCCGTCGCTGCCTGGATAACAGCCAAGAACTACAGCGGCGGGCAGATGCAGCGATCGCTTTTTCGATCGTCCATCGTGGCGCCGCTGATCGCTGCCTTCAGTTTATTAAGACTATTTTGCAAGCAGACCGTTGACATCATCGATGTCACGATCGGCAAGCGCACCGGCTGCAGCCTTCAGACGCAGGCTGTTAAGCAAGGTATCGTAGCGGGCCTTAGATAGATCGCGCTGGGTAGTGAAGAGCTGCTGCTGCGCATTGAGCACATCAATATTGATCCGAACACCGACCTCATAGCCCAGCAGATTCGATTCCAAGGCCAGACGGCTTGATTTCTCTGCAGCCTCAAAAGCTTTGACCTGTGAGAGGCCTGCCAGCACCCCGAGAAATGCGGTTCGTGTTGTCTGCTCGGCAGTGCGGCGTTCGTTTTCGAGATCGAAGCTGGCCTTATCACGCAGTGCGATCGCCTCCCTTGCACGGTGAAGCGGAATGCCACCATTGAAGATCGGAATCGACAGTTCGAGCGACAGTACGTCGGTCTCCGCGCGGGGATAAACATTGGAAGAAAGCGTAAACGGATCCACGCGGCGCTTTTGGGCGACGAGATCAAGTGTGGGAACGTTGTCGGCCGAGGTGATCCGGGTTACCTCGTAGCGCGCGATCTCGGCGGCCGACTGGGCGGCCTGCACCCGCAGATTTGCCGAGCGTGACTGGTCAATCCACTTTGCGACATCCAGTGGCTCTGGACTCTGCAGGCTCACGTCATTACGAAGGCCGAGTAGCCGCTGTGGCAGGGCCTTGCCCACTAAAATGGAGAGGGCGCTGCGCTTGACTTCTAGGTCGTTGCGGGCGGCGATTTGCTTGGCGGTCGCGAGATCAAATCGGGCCTGGGCCTCCTGCTGATCGGTGATGGTAGCGGTCCCCACCTCGAAATTGCGTTTTGCCGATTCCAGTTGCTCGCCGATCGCTTTCAGTTCTGCATCGACACTTGCAAGGCTGTCTTGGGCAATCAACACATCAAAATAAGCTTGCGTCACACGCAGTAAGGCATCAATGCGTGCCTGCGCAAAATTAGCTTCCCCAGCCCGAGAACGCTCTTTCTCTTGATTGAATGTGGCGAGCCGCTCAAGCCTAAAAATCGGCTGGGTCAATGAAACGACATAAGTTGTGCTGAGTCGGTTCGCGTAACTTAGCGCACTCCCGTTGGTTACATTGAAGTCGGTTTGGGCTCGTGATGCTGTTGCCGTCGCTGTTGGAAGTAGTAGCCCCCGGCCCTGGCCTGCCCGCGTCGCATCGGCCTCTGCTTTCTTTCTCGCGGCAAGAAAGGCCGCATCATGGCTGAGCGCGTCTTTTGCGGCAGTCGAGAGATCAAGGCCAAAGGCCGAGCCCATCCCCAGTGCAAGGAGCGTGGCTGCAGCGGATTGAAATTTAAAATTTGAAGTGCGAGATTTTTTGGGCATCTTCAAGCGGTTTCGTAACGGTTTCAAAAAGTACAGATTGCCTCAGGCTGTCGGCTGTGGAGCTGCCCGCGGATTTAATGCGTTCAACTAAAACAGCCTGCATTACCGGCGCTGTGCCGACAATGGCCACCATTCGGCCACCGGGATTGAGTTGTCGGAGCAGATGCTCTGGAATTTTTTCCACCGCGCCCGACAGCGCAATGACATCGAACATGCTGCGTGACCAGCGGGAGTCTTCCGCCAAGCCATTGGCCTGCAGCACCTCAGCATTCGAGATCCCCTCCGCTGATAGGCTTTCGCGGGCCATGATGGCCAGGCTCTCGTATTTCTCAACGGTAAGCACTTCGGCAGCCTGACGGGCCATCAATGCCGCCATGTAGCCCGAGCCCGCCCCGATTTCAAGGACCCGGTCGCTGGGCAGCAGGCTAAGCTCTTGAAGCAGCCGTGCCTCGACCTTGGGCGCCAACATGACCTGGCCGTGGGGCAGGGGCAGCTCCATGTCGACAAAAGCCAGATGGCGGTGCGATCGGGGCACAAAGTGCTCCCGGGGGAGCTCAGACAACAGGTTCAGAACATTCGGATCCAGCACATTCCAAGGCCGGATCTGCTGCTCGATCATCTTTGAGCGGGCGTTCTCAACATTGGCAAAGTCGGGGCTCATGCGGGACTCCAGGAAGGCCCTGAGTCTAGCATCAGGCGCTACGAAGGGGTGTCCCTGGGTTGTGGATGATGACGCTGCGCACCGCCATATCGATGGCCTCGCGGATGTAGGCCTGCTCGTCAATGGGCGAGACACTGTGGTTCTGCAGGGCCTGCCGCCATAAGGCAAGCCAAGACATCGGCGCAAGCAGGACTTTGATGCGCTCGCGACTGACCTCACCCTGGACCTCGCCCCGCTCAATGCCGCGTGTCAGTAAAGCGGTGAGCTGCTCATGCACTGGGCCCATGACCTCGCGCAGGTAGGTCTCAGCGAGGTGCGGAAAATTATTCGATTCAGCCAAAACGATGCGGGCGATCAGATAGAGCTTGGACTCAAGAAACTGCTGCCAGCCCCAGTGAAGAAACTCGCGAAGTACAACTTCAGTGCTCTGGGTGACATCGTCTTTCCGATTACGGATGACTTCGATCCATGGCGCTGCCCGCTCGCGAATGACCGCCTCGAATAGATCTTGTTTGCTAGAGAAGTAGAGATAAACCGTACCTTTCGAGATGCCTGCCTTGGCTGCAACGTCATCTAGCCGCGTCTGCGAGTAGCCGAACTCACCAAAGAGATTCAGCGCCGCATTGATGAGCTCTTGCGGCCGCGCATCTTTACGACGCTTCCAGCGCGGGCCTTGCTTTTCTTGACCGACGTCGACTACGGCTTCTACTTGCATCGCAGGTATTGTAATCAGAGTGCATAATGCCGTTGCATTACTGTCCCTAAATTTATGGAACTCGAACTCGACTTTCTGCGCGACCTTCCGCTTTTGGTCAAGGCCCTGATCATGGGCATCGTCGAGGGCCTGACCGAGTTTCTTCCCGTTTCCTCGACCGGCCACCTGATCCTATTTGGCGCGCTTTTAGGCTTTGATGATGCGCGCGCCAAGGTCTTTGATCTTGCGATTCAGACCGGCGCGATGGTGGCAGTAATGTGGAATTATCGCGACCGTTTTATTGGAATTGCAGTCCGTGAGCTTCCAGCGGCTTTCGGGAAACTCCCTAGTGCGTTCCGAGGGGGCCGGGACCTTCAGCAGTGGTGGGCAGATCCTCAATGGCAGTTATCCCGCCACCTGCTGATCGCGTTTATTCCTGCGGCGCTTTTAGGGCTAGCTCTTGGTGGGGAGATTAAGCGGCTACTGTTTTTCCCTGTGCCGGTGGCAGTCGTGCTGATCGCAGGAGGCTTTGTCATCGTTGCAGTTGAGCGTTGGTGCCGCGACCATCCGGATCGTATCCGCATTCATGATTGCGCTGATTTAACCAACTGGGATGCCTTGAAACTAGGGCTTGCCCAGGCAGTCGCCTTGATTCCTGGGACCAGCCGTTCAGGCGCGACCATCATCGGCGGCATGATGTTTGGCTTGTCGCGCAAAACAGCAACCGAGTTTTCTTTTTTTCTTGCAGTGCCGACATTGATAGCTGCAGGAGGCTATGATTTGCTCAGGAATCGGGATTTATTACAGCTTGCCGATGTACCGATGTTTGTGGTCGGCCTGCTCTCCGCATACATCACTGCGTTATTGGTCATTCGCTGGCTGATTCGATGGGTGAGTCAGCACAGTTTTAATAGCTTTGCGATCTATCGTATTTGCGCTGGCATTTTTGTGCTCGCTGCGGTTTATATTTTCTGAAAAAGCAGGTCCGCCACGGGATGTCCAAGCCGCAGGCCGCGGGCCTCGAATTTTGTCTGGGGCCGCCATGTTGGCCGCGGCGCAAATCCTGCTGCAAACTGATTCTTTAACCGGGGATGGGCCGAGCAGACAGCGAGCATCTGGTCAGCATATTCAGGCCAGTCCGTGGCCAAGTGAATCACACCGCCAGGCCGCAGTCGTCCCACGAGCAATTCAATGAACGGGGCCTGAATCAACCGCCGTTTATGGTGGCGTTTTTTGGGCCAGGGATCAGGAAAATAAATATGCGCCGCATCCAGACTGTTTTCGGCCAGCATATGCTCAAGGACTTCGACTGCATCCCATTCCACAATACGAATATTCGTAAGTTGTTCCTGATCAATTCTTGCAAGTAGCGCCCCAACGCCTGGCCGATAGACGTCGGCTGCCAGGATGTTCCATTCAGGATGCTGGCTGGCGATGCGTGCAGTGGTCTCGCCCATTCCGAACCCGATTTCCAAAACGACGGGCCCTGTGCGGCCAAAAACTTCTTGTAAATCAATTGCTTCTTCTCGGAAAGTCAGGCCCCACTTTGGAAGAAGACGCTCTCGTGTGGTGCGCTGTGACTGGGTGATGTGTCCGCTTCGCATAACAAACGAGCGGATTCGTCGGGAAAAATCGTCTTGCATGTTCTTCTGTTTTTGGTATCGTGCCATCGGCGGGCGGGAATTCCCTAGGCAGTCTATTGTGAAGAAAGCTGAGTATGACTTGCTTTCTGTGTTCGCGCCCCTGCTACACTAGACCTTCGTTTCAATAATTTGAGTGAGATCACAACCACCATGAATAAAGCAGAACTCGTTGAAGCGGTTGCTAGCGCTACAGACTCGTCGAAGGCTTCGGTCGATGAGGTGCTGAACGCAACGATTGCAACCATCATCAAAGCGGTCACCAAGGGAGACTCAGTACAGCTGGTTGGTTTTGGAACTTTTGGTTCCGGAAAGCGTGCCGCCCGCACTGGCCGCAACCCCCGCACCGGAGAAACCATCAAGATCGCGGCAGCCCGCACCGTGAAGTTCACCGCGGGTAAGGCCTTTAAAGACGCGGTAAATAAGAAAAAGTAAGGCCCGGTTGTTGGCCTTAAAAGCCCGGGTCTGCCCGGGCTTTTTTGTTGGCTTTTTTGGCCTTAGTCTGGCGATTTACTATGCCGAGCGGTCACGCGAAGCGAGAAATCAATGGCCTTGACATCCTTGGTGATGCTGCCCACCGAGATACGGTCTACGCCCGTCGCAGCGACAGCCCGGACTGATTCCAGGCCGATGCCGCCTGAAGCCTCCAGCAATGCTCGACCCTGATTGATCGCCACCGCCTCGCGCATGGCCTGAAGTGAAAAGTTATCAATCAAAATACTCTCCGCGCCGGCATTGAGCGCCTGCAGCAGTTCATCAAGAGACTCAACTTCAATCTGTATAGCTACCGCCGCATTGAGCTCCCGGGCAGCGCGGAGTGCAGCCGCTATGCCGCCTGCAGCCAGAATGTGGTTTTCTTTAATTAAGATGCCGTCCCACAGAGCAAGACGCTGGTTTGCGCCGCCTCCAATTCTGACTGCATATTTCTGGGCCAGGCGCAGGCCGGGCACCGTCTTTCTCGTATCCAGCACAACACAGCCCCGCGGGTTCGGGCTCACTCCTGCAATCGCATCCGCAAACAAACGGGTCTGGGTCGCTGTGGCCGAGAGGAGCTGCAAGAAATTTAACGCGGGCCGCTCGGCGGTTAATAGCGCTCGGGCATTGGCAGAGATCTCGCAGACCTTAGCATCTGCGGGCATCGACGCACCCTCTTGGAAATGCCAACGAATACTGGCCTTGGGGTCCAGCTGAGTAATACAGCCGGAAAACCACTCCTGCCCGCAGAGGACGGCGGCCTCACGAATCCGGAGCATCGCATCAGCCTGAGTCGCCGGGGAAATCAGCTGTGCGGTCCAGTCGCAGGGCCCGATGTCCTCTTGCAAGGCGTCGCGGATATTGCGCTCGCGCGCCTGCGACAGGCTCTCCGGGCTCATACGGCGCCGAGATGCGGCACGAGCCCCTGTCGCAGGGTGCCCGAGCGCTGTTGAGTGAATTCAAGCATGCGATCAATACAGCGATGGGCCCGGCGCTGAGTCTCGGGCGCGACTTGAATTTCTCCGATTCCTTTGGTCAGGCATTGCAGCACCCCTTCAAGCCCATTCATGGCCATCCAGGGGCATTGCGCGCAGCTTTTACAAGTGGCGCTCTCGCCAGCGGTTGGCGCCTCAATGAGATGTTTGCCCGGGGCAAGCTGCCGCATGCGATGGAAAAGCCCTTTGTCCGTGGCCACAATATAAGTGGAAGCATCACCCTCGACTACGGCCTTCAAGAGCGCCGAAGTCGAGCCCACCATGTCGGCCTGCGCTGTAACACCCGCCGGAGATTCGGGATGGACCAGCACGCGGGCATCCGGATGGGCCCGACGCAGCATGGCCAATTCTTCACTTTTGAATTCGTTATGCACGATACAGTCGCCCTGCCATAGCACGAGATCGGCGCCAGTCTGCTCTTGGATATAGCGGCCAAGGTGCCGATCAGGCGCCCAGAGAATCTTCTCCCCGCGATCTTTTAGATGCTGCACGATCTCCAGCGCGCACGAGCTCGTGACCATCCAGTCAGCCCGTGCTTTCACGGCCGCGCTGGTGTTGGCATAGACCACCACAGTACGATCGGGATGGGCATCACAAAATGCTGAGAATTCATCGGCAGGGCAGCCGAGGTCTAAGGAGCAGGTTGCATCAAGATCCGGCATCAGCACAGTTTTTTCTGGGCTCAGAATCTTGGCCGTTTCGCCCATGAATCGCACGCCGGCAACAACCAGTGTCTCAGCGGCGTGATTTCGGCCGAATCGGGCCATTTCTAGGGAATCGGCGACATAGCCACCTGTTTCTAGCGCAAGATCCTGTAGGTCGCCATCAACGTAATAATGCGCAATCAAGACAGCGTTGCGTTGTTTTAGCGCCTCTTGAATGCGTTGCTTTAGCGCGAATCGCTCAGCCGCATCGAGTGACGGACGCACCTTGGCCCAGGCCTGGGCAACGCAGGATTCACCCTGGGCATTTTGTAGCGTGAAATCAAATGAAGTGTTGCGTTGCATGAATTTATGCGAGATCCATAATAATCTTCAAAAATGGAGCGGGTGAAGGGGATCGAACCCTCGTCTAAAGCTTGGGAAGCTTTCGTTCTGCCATTGAACTACACCCGCCCGGTATTTTTTCGATGAGGCCATCCTATTTTTTTGATAGCATCCGATCACTGTTTTTCTAACATCACATGCGCAAAAGGGGTCGGTTTATGGGCAAACAAGAGAATGCGTGGATCAACCTTCGGCAGCTCATTAATGTCATCAGTTCAGATGCCGAGTATAAGACTCTCGATGATCGCAGCCAGCGCCTGCTGGAGTGGATTGTGGTGAATTATGCCCCTGGCAAGTCCATGTTTGTGCAGACCATCGTGGTGAATTCCCACGTTGCCTCGCCCGCCACGGTACACAAATGCTTATCGATCCTGGAGCGGGAGGGTTTTATCGCTCTGGAGGTTGATTCGCGCGATACCCGTCGCCGGATCGTCAGTCCGACTGACCGCGCCCGTAAGCTGCTTGCTCGGCTCTCAAAGCGCGTGGATGCCTGGGCCGAGTCGCTGGGCGCTTGAACCAAGGATTCAGCTTGCAGCGATCCCTGCAGGATCTTGGATGGGTAGTGGGATTTGCAGCGGCCTTTATGCTGCTGCATTGGCTGAGTATGCTGTCGGGCCCCCTGTTTGACATTATTCCCGGGTCAATTTCTCTGCTTTACCTTCCCGCCTTTTTGCGCGTGGTGTCGATCATGGTGGCCGGCATCCCCGGGGTTGCAGGCATTGGCCTCGGTGGTTTTTTGATGTCATGGGCCTATCACGACCGCCCGGCGCTGCTATCCCTTGCTGAAACAACTGCCGCTTGCCTAGCAATCGTGCTGGCCCATGCTGCGCTTCGTCAAGCAATGGGCGTTGTCCGTCCTCCGATTACGCTCGGGACCCTGATTACGATGACCGGAGTCTATTGCGCCTGTAATGCAGTCATCCACGGATTGATCTGGGGCCTGATGGATGTTGATTTCACGCTGGTCCCTTGGCAGCTCTCACTGATGATGGTCGGCGATCTACTCGGCGTAGTGACCATGTTTCTTATCACCAGAATCGTGATTCGTCGTTCTCGGCAGCTATCGCTTTAATGAGTCAATGATCGCTTGGCTGATCGCATCGAGAGTCTCTGACTGGCTGGGCGCTGGGGTTTCGCCAAGGGCCGCCGTGGCTGCTTGCGCAATAGATTTTCCAAGTGCCACCCCCCATTGATCAAAGGGATTGATGTGTTGAATCGCAGCAAGGCACATCACCCGATACTCCCAGAGCGCAACCAGGGCGCCCAGGTTTTCTCCATCGCAACGCTCGAGCATCAGTAGATTCACCGGATGGCCGCCGGGGCAGCTTTTCTGCGGATCAGGATCTGGCCTGCCGACGGCAAGGGCCTGTGCCTGTGCAATCAGATTGGCCAAGAGGGACCGATGGTTTTCCGAGAACGGATGATCGGGGTATTGGACTCCAATTAAATCAATCGCAACCGGAATCGCCGCCTGATGCAGCAGCTGAAAAAAGGAATGCTGCGCATTGGTGCCTACATCGCCCCACAGAATCGGCGCTGCGGGCGCCTGTAAAGGCTTGCCCGCCTGATCAACGCCTTTTCCCAAGGATTCCATCCACAGCTGGTTCAGATATGGCAGCAGCAGATGCAGCCGGCTATCGTAAGCCGAGACCATCAGGCTGGGGATGCCGCGTCGGTGCAGATTATGGGCATCGGTAAGTGCGAGCAGGATCGGCAGATTCTCTTCATTTTTGGCTTGTGCGAAATGCGTATCCATCGCCACGCCACCCTTCAGAAAATCGTCGATCATCGGGTTGCCCAATACAGTCCGCGCCGTGATCGATACCGGACCCCAGATTGAGTAGCGGCCTCCGATGCTTTCATCAAACCAGAGGATTCGATCGGCGCCAATTCCCCAAGCGACTGCTTTATCCGGATAGGCGGTCACAGCGATGAAATTTTCTTTGGGCTGAGCAATACCTGCACTGGCCATCCAGGCTCGGCAGACCTCAGCATTAGTGAGGGTCTCAAGTGTGCCAAAGGATTTACTTGCCAGCACGATCAGTGTGCGTGTTGGATCTAGTCGAGCGATACAGCTCGCAAGCGCATGACCATCAATGTTCGGCACAAAATGGGCCCGAAGGGTCAGCCCGCTGCTGATGGGCCCGAGAGCTTCAATGAGCAAGTGGGGGCCCGTATCGCTTCCGCCAATACCCAGATGAATGATATCGGTGCACGACAGTCCGCTCGTTGTCTTGTATGCCCCTGTGCGGATTGAGTCTGCCAGTAGCCGAGTGCGCTGATGCTCGGCCGACATACGCGGTATTAGATCCTGACCATTTGGGGAAAATTGACTTGGCAGTGCACTCGATGGGCCCTCAAGTCCTGAGGTGCGCAATGCCCAATGGCCGGCCGCCCGATCTTCAGAGCGATTAATTTTTTTTGCACCAAAAAAGTCTGCACGAAATTGCGAGAGCGCGGCGTAAATCTCAGGCTGCTTAAGCAGTCCTGTGGCCGGGTCAAGCGCGGGGGATTGCCATTGCCGTTGCCGGTTTAACTTAAGGTGTGCGCCTTTTATCCAGGGATCAGATGCGTGCATCGCGCCATTGTAGGGTGTAGTGCATTTTCCAGATATGGC
>RFRK01000039.1 GCA_009924525.1 Betaproteobacteria bacterium | reverse complement strand
TCGGGGTGCATGCGCAAGACCTGCTCATGCCAGCGCTGATAGACCGGTGTTGACGGCTGCTTTAAATCGGTAATGCCTACCGCTTGGACTGAAAAATGTTCGCCGTAGTGCCAGTGCAGTTTGGTGCAGTCGACGAAATGGCCGAGGCCCGGGTGAAACGGCACCACATGGTAATCATCCAGATAGACCTCGATAAAGCTCTTCCAGTTGTAGTCGCATGCATGATGCTCGATGCGATTGAGCACATAGCCTGAAAAATCAAGCTGCTGCATAAAGGGCGTGGTGTGCAGGTCCCGAACAATTTCGGCGGGCCCTTCAAAGAGCAGTCCATTCCATCGGGACAAGGCCGTCGACTTTAAGTGTCGGCAGGGATCTTCGGGAAAGTGGGGCGCACCAATCAGCGCACCCTGCAAATCATAGGTCCAGCGATGCAAGGGGCAGACAATTGAATCGGCCTGGCCCTGGCCCTCCAGCATGACTGCCTGACGATGACGGCAGATGTTAGAGAGCAGCTCAATTCCATGGGAATTGCGGACCAGCACTCGGCCATGGTCCTCGTGGGCCAGCGTCGCGTAGTGGCCGACCTCGGGCACCATGGCCTCATGGCCAACGTAGCCTGCGCCGCAGCGAAACAGGCTGGCGAGTTCCTGCTGTAAGACTGCAGTCTCAAAATACGAATGAACCGGCAACTGCGCCGCGCTAGGGGCGAGCCGAGAAAGGTTTCCGACATCCGACATCGAGGACCCTCCGAAAAACACTGGCCAAAAAAGAAGGGCGAGTATACCCCCGCCGAAGAGGCTAAGTTCTTGATTCGTTTCAATTAAAATGACCTTATGGAAAAAAAGCACACGGCTAAGGCGGCTTCTGCTTTGGCGGCCTCGGCTGGGGTGGATAGCCGCCCGCCACGGGCGGCCGACACGGGCGGCCCGGCAGGGCTGCCGGACGATATTTCGGCCCTGAATTTCGAGCAGGCGATGAGCGAGCTGGAGCAGGTCACCCGTCGGCTGGAGCAGGGCGACGTGCCGATTGCCGAGGCCTTATCGGCCTATCAGCGCGGGGCGTCCCTGATGCGGCACGCCCAGGCGATTCTGAATCATGTTCAGACTGAAATCGAAGTCATTGAGGCTGGCCAGGAGCGCAGCGCAGATCGTTCTGCGTTGATTTCACAAATCAAGGAATAAACCCCTTGGAATTTTCTCAGTGGGCGCTTGCGGCCCGACAAGACATTGAAGCCGTGTTGCGCCGGGCTTTAGAGATGCGCGCTCCAGCCGTGCGACGGCGGGGAGATCAGCGACTCCATGAAGCAATGGCCTATGGTGTGCTGGGTGGCGGCAAGCGCATTCGGGCCCTGCTTACTGTCGCGGCGGGAGAGGCTGCCTCAGCGAACCGGCAGGATTGTATTCAGGTGGGTGCGGCCATTGAGTGCATTCACGCGTTTTCTTTGGTCCATGACGATATGCCCTGCATGGATGACGATGCCCTTCGGCGCGGCCAACCAACGGTGCATGTGAAGTTCGGCCAGGCGCAGGCGCTTTTGGTGGGTGATGCATTACAGACTCTAGGATTTGAGTTACTGACCACTCTCTCTGTGCCTGCCGAACAGGCCGTTAATCTCGTGCGGGTGATGGCCCGCGCCACCGGCCTGCAGGGCATGGCCGGAGGCCAGGCGGTGGATATTGAGGCGGTTGGCCAGGCGATGTCGCAAGATGCCCTGCAAGAAATGCATGCGCTGAAGACTGGGGCCCTGATCTCGGCTGCTGTCGAGATGGGCGGCCTTTGCGGATCGATTTCTGAGCAGGAACGGCAGGCCCTAGGCCGCTTTGCGGCCCGTGTTGGCCTTGGCTTTCAGGTTGCCGATGATGTCTTAGATGTTTCGGCGGATGCGCAGACCCTGGGTAAGACGCCGGGCAAAGACGCCGCGGCAGGTAAACCCACTTTTGTGGCCTTGCTTGGCTTAGCGGGCGCACAGGACTACGCTAGAGGGCTGCACCAGAGCGCGATTGCTGAATTGGCGGCATTCGGGCCCCGGGCGGATCGGCTACGTGAGTTAGCCCAGGCCCTGCTGGGGCGCACCCATTAAAAATGCTTATAGGATGTTGAGGGAGAAGAGCTTTTGCGAGAAACAGTAACCACGGAGTCAGCGGGCCGACTGCTGGAGTCAGTCAATGCACCGGCCGATGTCCGGGCGCTGAGTCGCCGACAGCTGCATCAGCTTGCCGATGAGTTGCGCCAGTTTTTGCTGGATTCAGTCTCGGCAACTGGCGGCCACCTGTCTTCCAATCTCGGCACGGTCGAATTAACGATCGCGCTTCATCATGTGTTTCAGCTGCCCTATGACCGACTGATCTGGGATGTCGGCCATCAGAGCTATCCCCACAAGATTCTTACCGGACGACGCGAGCAGATGCCAACGCTTCGCCAGCTCAATGGCTTATCCGGTTTTCCAAAACGCTCTGAAAGCGAATTTGATGCCTTCGGCACTGCCCACTCATCGACCTCTATTTCTGCAGCACTCGGCATGGCTGTGGCCTCCAAGGTCAAGGGCGAGCACATCGGGCCCCAGCGCCGCCGCCACATCGCGGTGATCGGTGATGGCGCTCTTTCTGGCGGCATGGCCTTTGAAGCATTAAATAACGGCGGCATCGATACCGAGCTGGATCTGCTAGTCATTCTTAATGACAACGATATGTCGATTTCGCGTCCGGTCGGCGCCCTATCGAATTACCTGACACGCCTGTTATCCGGCCGTTTTTATCGTTCGGCCCGCGAATTTAGCAAGCAGGTTTTGGGTGCCATCCCGCCGGTGCGGGAATTCGCGAAACGTTTTGAGGGCCATGCCAAGGGCATGATCATGCCGAGTACTTTATTTGAAGAGCTCGGTTTTAATTATGTGGGCCCGATTGATGGCCATGATCTCGATGCCCTAGTGCCAACGCTGCACAACTTGCGCGAGCTCAAAGGGGCCCATTTCTTGCACGTGATCACCCGCAAGGGCCAGGGCTATCAGCAGGCCGAGGCCGATCCGATTCTGTATCACGGCCCTGGAAAATTTGATCCTCAGGTGGGCATTACGCCGGGCGCGGTGGTGACGAAGCCCACCTATTCCCAGGTCTTTGGCCGGTGGCTATGTGATCTCGCTGAGCGCGATCCGCGGCTCATGGCAGTTACGCCCGCAATGTGCGAGGGCTCGGGCATGCAGGAATTCGCGAAACGTTTTCCTGAGCGTTATTTCGACGTCGGCATCGCTGAACAGCACGCGGTGACCTTTGCGGCTGGCATTGCCTGTGAAGGCCAGCGTCCCGTGCTGGCAATCTATTCGACTTTTCTGCAGCGGGGCTATGATCAGTTGATTCATGATGTTGCCCTACAGAATCTGCCGGTGCTTTTTGCAATCGACCGCGCGGGCTTAGTCGGTGCAGATGGCGCTACCCACGCGGGCGTATTTGATTACGCCTATCTGCGATGTGTGCCCAATATGGTGGTCATGGCACCAAAGGATGAGCGTGAGTGCCGCCAGATGCTGAATACGGGCCTAGCGATTGATGGACCGAGCGCAGTCCGTTATCCGCGCGGGGCGGGAACCGGTGTCGACGCATCGGGCTGCTTTGACACGCTGGAAGTGGGCAAGGCGGAATGCCTTCGCGAGATTCGCAAGCCTGCGGCAGGCGCACGGATTGCCATTCTTGCCTTTGGTTCGATGGTTGCTCCCGCTCTGGTAGCA
This sequence comes from Betaproteobacteria bacterium, assembly GCA_009924525.1. Classification (GTDB taxonomy): domain Bacteria; phylum Pseudomonadota; class Gammaproteobacteria; order Burkholderiales; family Burkholderiaceae_A; genus Lacustribacter. The sequence continues at coordinate 9,813 of RFRK01000039.1, read as the reverse complement.
GCCGAGGCGCTGGATGCCACCTTAGTCAATATGCGCTTTATCAAGCCGCTGGATATGGCGATGATTGAAAAGATCGCCAACAGTCACGACATGATTGTCACCGTCGAGGAACACGTGGTCTCAGGCGGGGCCGGCTCGGCTTGTGCGGAGGCCCTCGTCGCGCTTGGAGATCGCATACCGATGGTACCGATTGTCCACTTGGGGCTACCCGATCGATTCATTGATCAGGGGGATCATCAGAAACTTCTCGCCCTTGAGGGGCTCGATGCGAAGGGGATTGAGGCTTTCATTCGCGGCAAAATGTCGCTCCCGCTCCCGCTGAAGGCCGTCTCTTAAATAGAAAGCCGTCGTTATGAATTTTCCTGATCTTAAATCTGTTGCCCAGCACGGCCTGATGCCCGACATTCAAGGCACGCGCGATCACCGCGAATTGCCGATCGATCAAGTGGGTGTCCGTGGCGTGCGCTATCCGGTGCTGCTTAAGCTGCAAGATGGCAGCAGCCAGCCTTCGGTGGGAGATTTCAGCCTTAGTGTTGGTTTGCCAGCCGAGCAAAAGGGCACTCATATGTCCCGCTTTGTGGAATTACTTGAGTCGCTGAATCAGCAGGGCATCGCGCTTTCGGCCGCATCGCTACGAGCCACCCTTGCCGATATGCTGAGCCGTCTATCTGCTGAAACAGGTTGTATTGAAGTCAGCATGCCATTTTTCATCATGAAGGCCGCGCCGGTAAGTGGCGTGCAGAGCCTGATGGACTATCGCTGCCAGTGGGCCATCGAACAGATGCGTACATCCTCGGGGCCCGCGCAGCAGCTCAGCTGCGAAGTGAAGGTGCCTGTCAAAAGCCTCTGCCCCTGCTCCAAAGAAATCTCAGAATACGGCGCTCACAATCAGCGCTCTGAGGTGACGGTCAAGGTCAGGCTCGCCCAATCCGCAGAGCTCTCCGTTGAGGACTTGGTGCGCGCCATCGAGGCCCAGGCCTCTTGCGAGCTCTGGGGACTACTGAAGCGGCCGGATGAGAAATATGTCACCGAGCGGGCCTATGACAACCCCAAGTTTGTAGAAGACCTCGTGCGGGATGTTGCCGTCTCAGTCCGCAGCCTGCCGGGTGTTCAAGGCTATGTCGTAGAGGCTGAAAACTTTGAGTCCATCCACAACCACTCGGCCTGGGCCAGGATCGTCGGCTAGTCGCGAAAGTTGCCGAAGGTTAACGGCAATTCAGTGACTTCTTTTTTCAGTAGGGCAATGGCTGCCTGAAGATCATCGCGTTTTGCTCCGGTGATGCGGACCGCATCGCCCTGAATTGCGGCCTGGACCTTCATTTTGCTGTCTTTGATGATGCGAACAATTTTTTTAGCGTCATCGCCCGCAATGCCATGGCGGACTTTAATGACCTGTTTGATTTTATCGCCACCGATTTTCTCGGGGCTGCCTAGATCGAGAAATCGGACATCCACGCCGCGTTTGGCGCATTTTCCGATCAGCACATCGCGGACCTGCCCGATTTGAAATTCGCTATCTGCATAGACTGTCAGCTCCCGATCCTTTTGCTCGACTTTGGCACTCGTGCCCTTAAAGTCAAAGCGGGTAGCGATTTCCTTTGAGGCCTGGTCGACTGCATTACGCAGCTCGGTCATATTGGCTTCCAGGGTAGCGTCAAACGATGGCATGTGTCACTTCCTTTTGGCTGCAGCGATACGCATACGCAGGGCGTTCAGTTTGATGAAGCCGCCGGCATCGGCCTGGTTGTAGGCGCCACCGTCGTCATCAAAGGTGGAAATCCGCGCATCAAAAAGCGAATGCTTGGATTGGCGTCCAATCACGGTTACGGTGCCCTTATAAAGCTTTAGCCGAACTCTGCCGTGGACTGTGGCCTGGGTATGATCGATCAGCGTCTGCAGCGCAATGCGCTCTGGTGACCACCAGTAGCCGTTATAAACCAGGCTGGCATAGCGCGGCATCAGATCATCTTTCAGGTGCGCGACTTCGCGATCGAGGGTCAGGGACTCAATTGCCCGGTGGGCCCGCAACAGAATCGTGCCCCCCGGGGTCTCATAGCAGCCACGGCTTTTCATGCCGACATAACGGTTCTCCACCAGGTCCAGCCGGCCAATGCCATGTCGGCCGCCCATGGTGTTCAGCGTGGCCAGCAGTTCATGGGCCCGCATTTTTTTCCCATTGATCGCCACCAGATCACCGCGCTCGAAATCCAGCTCAACCACCTCGGGCTTGTTGGGCGCCTTCTCTAGCGGCACGGTTAGGCGCCACATGCCCTGGGCGGGAGGCTCACGATCTGGATCCTCGAGTATGCCCCCCTCATAGGAGATATGAAGCAGATTGGCATCCATAGAAAAGGGCGCCTCGCCTTTGCGTTTTTTGTAATCAACTGGGATGCCATGTCGATCGGCATAGGCCAGCAGCTTATCGCGCGACAGCAGATCCCATTCGCGCCAGGGCGCGATGATCTTGATATTTGGCATCAGTGCATAGGCGCCAAGTTCAAATCGGACCTGGTCGTTACCCTTGCCAGTCGCGCCGTGTGAAATCGCGTCAGCCTTTTCTTTTTTGGCGATCTCAATCAGATGCTTGGCAATCAAGGGCCGCGCAATCGAGGTGCCCAACAGGTACTCACCCTCATAGACCGTGTTGGCACGAAACATGGGGAACACAAAGTCACGCACAAACTCTTCACGAAGATCTTGGATGTAGATTTTTTTTATGCCGAACTGCTGGGCTTTTTTCCGAGCAGGCTCGAGCTCTTCGCCCTGGCCAATATCAGCGGTAAAGGTGATCACTTCACAGTCGTATTCATCCTGCAGCCACTTCAAGATGACTGAGGTATCCAGGCCGCCCGAGTAGGCCAGCACGACTTTTTTAATTTTGGGTTGTGAGGAAGCAGTTTTTTTCATGCCAGTTCATGATCAAGAGTAAGTCGGCGGAAGGAAATAGGTTTCTCGCCGGTGGGTGAGCTACAAAGTCTAAGGGATTAGTCCTTCAGTCGGCCGAGCAAGAGAAATTCCATCAGGGCCTTCTGGGCATGGAGCCGATTTTCTGCCTCATCCCAGACCACACTCTGCGGCCCATCAATCACGCCGGCGGAGACCTCTTCCCCCCGGTGGGCTGGCAGGCAGTGCATAAATAGTGCCTTGGGGTCGGCCTGCCGCATCATGTCTTCATCCACCATCCAGTCGGCAAAGGCCTTGGCCCGGGCTTCATTTTCGGCCTCAAAACCCATCGAGGTCCAGACATCGGTGGTGACAAGGTCAGCACCCTCGGCGGCCTGCATGGGATCGGCGAATTGCTCGAAGTGGCCTTGTGAGTGCAGGCCAGCCCGCTCTGGCTCAACCTCGTAGCCTGGGGGGGTAGAGACCCGGACCTGAAAGTCTAAGACCTCGGCGGCCTGCAGCCAGGTGTTGCAGACATTGTTTGAGTCGCCAATCCAGGCCACGGTCTTGCCGCGAATGGATCCCCGATGCTCAATAAATGTGAAGATATCTGCGAGGATTTGGCAAGGATGATATTCGTTGGTCAGGCCATTGATGACCGGGACGCGAGAGTTCGCCGCGAAGCGCTCCACGATGGTCTGCTCAAAGGTTCGGATCATCACCAGATCGCACATTCTGGAGATGACCTGGGCGGCATCCTCGACCGGCTCGCCGCGGCCAAGCTGGGTATCTCGGGTGTTCAGATAAATTGCCGCCCCGCCCAGTTGATGCATGCCCGCCTCAAAGGAAAGCCGGGTGCGCGTGGAGGCCTTCTCGAAAATCATCACCAGGGTGCGATCGAGCAACGGCATATGCCGCACGTAGCGTTTGAAGCGATCTTTGATGATGCGCGTGCGCGCAAACAAATAATCAATGTCATCGCGCGAAAGATCATTGAACTGTAAAAAATGGCGCAGCTTGTTCATGCAGGCCTCGCCCCGAGAAACTGTCGAATGATGGGCGCCAAGATGCTCACCATCTGCTGGGCCTCGGACGGATTGAGAATCAATGCTGGCAGCAGTCGAATCACACTATCGGCAGTGACGTTGATAAGCAGGCCCGCCTCGCGCGCCTGGCCCACGAGCTCACCGCAGGGCCGATCCAACTCGATGCCGATCATCAGGCCCTGGCCGCGAATCTCCCGAATACCTTGGCAGTTGGCAAGCGAGGCCCGAAATCCGTCGAGTAACTGCCGCCCGCGGGCAGCTGCGTTTTCCAGCAGGCCCTCTGACTCGATGGCGGCGATGGTTTCTAAACCCGCCCGCATCGCTAGTGGGTTTCCACCAAAGGTCGTGCCGTGGTTGCCGGGCTCAAAGACCTCGGCCGCTGGCCCATGGGCAACGACGGCCCCGATGGGCACGCCCGAGCCGAGTCCTTTGGCAAGCGGCATGACATCGGGAATCACACCGGCCCACTGGTGTGCAAACCACTTTCCTGTTCGGCCAATTCCGCACTGGACCTCATCGAGCATGAACAGCCATTTTTTCTCTGTGCACAGCTGACGCAAGGATTGAAGAAATTCGATGTGCGAGGGCCGAATGCCGCCTTCGCCCTGAATGGTTTCAAGAAACACAGCGCTGATTTCGGGGTGGGCCTGCGCCGCCTGCGTGATAGCGGCGATGTCATTTAAAGGAACGCGCACGAAGCCTTCCACGAGAGGCTCAAAGCCTTTTTGAACTTTCTCATTTCCGGTGGCCGAGAGTGTGGCCAGGGAACGTCCGTGAAAGGCCCGCTCGAAGACAATCGTTTTTGGCGCGGCAAAACCCAGCTTGTGGCCGTATTTGCGGGCCAGCTTTAACGCGGTCTCATTGGCCTCAAGGCCCGAGTTACAAAAAAATACATTGGTCATGCCGGAGAGCCGAATCAGGGTGTCGGCGAGCTGCGACTGTAGCGGCACTTCATAGAGGTTTGAGGTGTGAATGAGTCGACCAACTTGATCGCGCAGGCCTGCAACGAACCGCGGATGGTTATGGCCCAAGGTGTTGACGGCAATGCCCGAGAGGCCATCGAGATAGCGCCGGCCTTGGGCATCCCACATCCACACGCCCTGGCCATGAGTAAAGCCCACGGGCTGTCGGTTGTAGGTGTTCATCAAGGCAGTCATGGTGATGGTCCAGCCGTCGCTTTAGCGCAGTGTTGCAAAATGAGTCCGATAGAATACCCGTTTCGCTTAGGGACATCTTCTAAGCGCGTCCGCCGGATTGTTGTTGTGCCCGCCAAAAAGTTTCTCATCAAAGGCATTACCCACACAGGCAAGGTGTTTCGCCCCAGCGACTGGGGCGAACGACTCTGCGGCGTGATGTCGGCCTTCCGGCCCCCGGGCCAGCAGCAGCTGGCAGGCCATCTGCAGTACTCGCCCTATGTGGTACCCACATCGATCGGCGATACGAAGTGTGTGATCGTGGATCAGCGGCTTGAAGCGCTCGAGCCCATGGCGATGGATTTCGTGATTAGCTTCGCACGCGATAACGACTTACCGTTTGAGGAGCTGCCCGACGACTCCTCTGCCGCTGCTTAAAGGTCGCTGCTAGGCCTTCAGTGCATCAAGCACCCGTTGTGTGATGGCATCCACACTGCCGACGCCGGCAACAGTTACAAATCGGGGCGCCCGTGAGTCTCCAGTGGCGGACCAATCCTGATAGAACTTCACCAGCGGCTTGGTCTGGGTGTGATAGACCTCGAGTCGCTTGCGCACGGTGGATTCCTGGTCATCATCGCGCTGAATGAGCGGCTCGCCGGTGACATCATCTTTACCTTCGGATTTGGGCGGATTGAATTTCACATGGTAGGTGCGGCCGCTGGCCACATGGACTCGACGCCCGCTCATGCGATCAATGATGTCTTCATCCGGGACGGTGATTTCCAGCACCGCATCTAAGGCCACATTGACATCTTTCATCGCCTGAGCCTGCGGGATCGTTCGGGGAAAGCCATCAAACAGATATCCTGATGCGCAGTCTGGCTGTGTCAGACGCTCTTTCACAAGGTTGATGATGATTTCATCACCCACCAGTCCGCCGGAGTCCATTACTTTTTTTGCGGCAATCCCTAAGGGAGTGCCTGCTTTAACGGCCGCCCGCAGCATGTCGCCGGTGGAGACCTGGGGAATGCCATAACGCTTGGTAATAAAGCCGGCCTGTGTCCCTTTGCCAGCGCCGGGGGGCCCAAGAAGGATGATGCGCATGGTGGTCTCCAGAGTAATTAATTATTTGGGGTGAGGCCCGATTATAGGGACCCCATCGGGTTTTAAGCCCGATGCTGCTCTGCCCACATCTGCCGAATCCGCTGGAGATCCTCAGGCGTATCGACGCCCGGGGCGGGGGCTGTTTCGGTGTAGTGGACCGCGATGCGATGGCCATGCCAAAGCCAGCGCAGTTGCTCGAGCTGTTCCGCCTGCTCGATTGGGCAGACAGGCCAGCCAACAAATGCAGCAAGCGCGTTTGTGCGAAAGGCGTAGATACCAATGTGCCGAAACGCTATGGGCTTGTCATCGGCGTGACGGGGCATGCCGACCTGCTGCAGTGAGGGCCAGAGATTTCGTTGATAAGGAATGGGGGCACGGGAGAAGTAAAGCGCAAGCCCGGCGGCGTCGCAGACTACTTTCACGATATGCGGACTCTGCAGATGTTCGGGATCAAGAACCGCGGCGGCCGCAGTCGCAACCGAGGCTGCTGGCTGGATTGTGAGCTGCTGCGCGACGTCTCGGATGAGGGCTGGTGCAATGAAGGGCTCATCGCCCTGAACATTCACGATGCATTGTGTTGGCGCTGCCCGCAGGCGCTGTGCGACCTCCGCAATGCGATCGGTGCCGCTCTGATGATCGGCCCGCGTCAGGGTTGCTTCAATGCCATAGGCTGTGCAGGCATCTTGGATCTCTTGATCGTCGGTGGCAACGATTACTCGGCTTGCACCGCTCGCCTGCGCGCGCTCTGCTACTCGAACCACCATCGGCCTGCCGCCGATATCAGCCAGCGGCTTATCCGGCAGACGCGTCGAAGCACGTCGCGCCGGAATCACAGTCCAGAAGTCCATCAATACGGCTTTTCTGATTCAGGCCCAGCTGCAGGTTCAGCGAGATCTGCAGTCGTGATGTCTTGAAGGGCAATCGCACTGGATTCCAGGAGATGTGGAATGCCATCAATGATGGGGTAGGCAATGCGCTCGGATTCGCAGATTAGGTAACGGCCCCCTTTGCCCAATGTCAGCGGCTGCTTGGAGCGCGGGCAGGCCAAAATTTCAAGAAGCTTTGAATCCATGGATCATCTTCATTTCAATGTTGGGCAGAAAACGGATCGACTGACGCAGCGCCCAAGCATGGCGGCTTACTTCAAGATCCTTTCGGAAAAACTTTACCGCATCTTTTTCGGTCATGAGCACAAGATGGTAGCCGCCAGCGCGCCAGCGCTGCTCAACCCGATCAGCAAGCCCTGGATCGTGGTCCGCAAGCGGCAAGGCATCGAAGTTCAGGCCCATTGCGGTGAGTTCATCGAAAAAACGCTCAGGGCGCGCAACGCCCGCGACCGCCAGAAGCCGCTGGTTTTTCAGATGCGCTGTGGCCGAAATTAGGTCATGTGTCTTGAGCCCCTTCAGAGCGCCGACGGAGAGGGGACCAATCTCGATCCAATGATCAGGCCGAATCAGAATTTCCTGCTCGCGATGCAATACCCAATCAAAGCGAATGAGATCTCCGATGGGCTCTCGAAGTGGCCCATACGGCAGCAGATGCGCGTTGCCAAAGCCGCGTTCATCAATGATCAGCACACGCGTATCCGTTGCAAGCCAAGGCTGCTGCAGGCCGTCATCCAGAATCGCCACCTCCAGGCCGGGGATTTCTCGCTTAAGACACTCAAGCCCTTCGGCCCGATTTTTGCCGACTGCAACCGGCAGGCCTGTCCTCCAGGCCAGCAGCCAGGCCTCATCGCCGATCTCCTCGGGCATGGTGTTCGGTAGCGCCTCAGGCAGGATCACCCGGACGGGACCATGTTCGGCTGCCGATCGATAGCCCCGCGAAATCAGGCCGCATTTCAGGCCTTGTTCTCCGAGTATCTCGGCAATCGCCTGCGTGCAAGGCGTCTTGCCAGCGCCCCCAACAATTAGGTTCCCGACTGCAATGACATGCACCCCAGCGACACGCTTCGGCGGACTAAAGAGCCGAGTTTTCAGCGCGTAAACCCGCCGCCCTAAACGATGAAGCCCCTCGAGCAGCAAAAGCCCGAGCCTGAGAGGCAGGCCAAACTCAGATCGCGAAGGCGCCTCCGCGGTCTCAAACCAGAAGGCCTGCAGCCGACTAGAAAAAGGGTTTTCCCTGACACTCATCAGGCTGTGGATAAGGTTGTGGACACATGATCATGACAGGCGCTTAGTATTGTCCCTATTTTATTTCGGCTAAAAAAGAATGGCTTGATGGCGCCAATCATCACGTTAAATATCCAAATAAATCAATGGTTTAGTATTTAAAAATAGGGCCTACAAGGATTCGATCATGCCTTCCAATGCAAATTGCCCTGAAGGCCTTATTCTGTGGACATCTTTCGATTCGAATAACGATTTTTAGCGGGTTTCACGCATGTTTCACGGTCAAAGCCAAGCACCGTCTGGCGCGATCTCAGTCTCAGAGCTTAACCGCTTAGTGGCAGGCTACCTGGAGCGCGGCTTTCCTCTGGTCAGGGTCCGGGGGGAAATTGCCCAGCTCTCCAGGCCGGCAAGCGGCCATCTCTACTTTTCACTTCGGGATGCAGCCGCGACCGTCCGGGCCGTGATGTGGAAGGCGCGGCTTGCCGCGATGGACTGGAAGCCGAAAGAAGGCGATCAAGTGGAGGTGACCGCTGTCGCCGCCCTGTATGAGCCCAGGGGGGATTTTCAGCTCAGGGTGGAGTCCATGGTCCAAAGCGGCCAGGGGGCCCTTTATGAGGCTTTTCTTGCCCGCAAGGCCAAGCTCGCAGGCATGGGCTTGTTTGACGATGCCCGCAAGCGGCAGCTGCCACAGGCCATTGCCTCGATAGCGTTAGTTACATCGCTGGGAGCGGCCGCGCTGCGAGATGTGGTGGTGACGCTTTCAAAGCTTGCGCCCCGGATTCGGATTCGACTCTATCCCTGCCTGGTTCAGGGCCCGGAGGCGCCCGCCCAACTCAAGGCCCAGCTCGCGGCGGCGGATCAGGATCAGCAGGCCGATGTGATTCTTATGGTGCGTGGTGGGGGCAGTCTGGAGGACCTCTGGGCATTTAATGATGAGGCGCTCGCGATGGCGATTGCGGCCTGTGTTCATCCGGTGGTCGTGGGAGTCGGCCACGAGAGTGATGTCACGATCGCTGATCTGGTGGCTGACCTGCGGGCAGCCACACCAACTGCGGCCGCACAGCGCGTCGCGCAGGCCGATCAGGCGCTCTTCAGGCGTTTGTTAGAGCTCAATCAACAGCAGGCCACATCTATGCGAAGGCATTGGTCGGGCGCACAACAGCGGCTGGATCTGGCCTCGGGCCGACTGCGCAGTCCGGCTGAGCGGCTGAGGCAGCGTTCGGAGCGGCTGCGATACAGTCAGGAGCTTCTTACTCGCGCCATTCGTGCGCGCTTAGAGCGGACAACAGCCTGGCTTTCGGCCTGCCAATCACAGCTTGCGGCCTTAGATCCGCGTGCAGTCTTAAATCGTGGCTATGCCTTGGTGCTAGACGAGCAGTCAAAGGTAGTGACCGATGCAAGTCGGGTGCGGCCTGATCAGTCCCTTTCCGTGCAGCTTGCAAAGGGCCTCTTGGATGTCAGGGTTCAGGCAGCGCACCCTGCGGCCAAGCCGGGATAAAATCGCGGCCTCGCGCTGCGGCCATTTTGCCCGCGCCA
>RFRK01000038.1 GCA_009924525.1 Betaproteobacteria bacterium | reverse complement strand
TTTCTTAGGCGATGTGGTCTGCGGTGGATTTGGATTACCGATTGCCCGCGATATGTGCCAGAAGGTCATTGTGGTGGGCAGCAACGATCTTCAGTCGCTTTATGTAGCCAACAATGTCTGTTCGGCAGTCGAATATTTTCGAAAGCTTGGCGGCAATGTGGGCGTTGCCGGCATGGTCATCAATAAAGACGATGGCACTGGCGAGGCGGCTGCATTTGCGCAGAAGGTCGGTATTCCGGTTTTAGCGGCCATCCCCGCCCATGAAGATATTCGCCGTAAAAGCGCGAGCTATGAAATTGTGGGCAAACCCGGCGGCACCTGGGGCCCCCTATTTGAAACATTGGGCACGAATGTTGCGGAGGCGCCGCCGATGCGGCCAACACCGCTTAGCCAGGATGAGCTCCTCGGGCTGTTTGCATCTGACACTGTTGGCCGCAATGTCGTCTTGCAGCCAGCAACCCTAGCCGACATGATGGGCGCTGATGTGCCCGTTCGTCAGAGTCTTGAAGTCGTCTACGAGACAGTCTGAGCGCATCATGAATAAACCGATCGATATTCCCATCAAGGTGGTGTCGCCGCAGTCCAGCGCATCGGCCGCGGTCGGAGGGTGTGGCGCCCCCCAAGAGATGGCCCTCGCGGCTCGGCAATCCGGAAAAAGCGAGACGCTGGATCGCTATGCGGCCGACTATCCGAAGGGTCCGCATGATCAGCCTCAAAGCATGTGTCCAGCATTCGGCTCGCTCCGTGTTGGACTCCGTATGCGTCGCACCGCCACCATTCTTTCGGGCTCTGCCTGTTGTGTCTATGGCCTGACCTTCACCTCACATTTTTATGGTGCACGACGCAGCGTGGGCTATGTGCCATTTAATTCCGAGACTCTGGTTACAGGAAAACTCTTTGAGGACATTCGGGATGCGGTCCATGCCCAGGCGAATCCAGAGAAATTTGATGCGATTGTCATCATCAATCTCTGTGTGCCGACGGCCAGTGGCGTGCCACTGCAGCTGCTGCCCAAAGAAATCAACGGCGTGCGCGTCATTGGCATTGACGTTCCGGGATTTGGGGTGCCTACCCATGCAGAGGCGAAAGATGTGCTTGCCGGCGCTATGCTGCGCTTTGCTCGCGAGGAAGTGATGGCAGGTCCCGTACCCGCACCGAAGACCCGAGTCGCGGATCGTCCTACGATTACATTGCTGGGCGAAATGTTCCCCGCTGATCCGGTGGGCATTGGCATGATGCTCGCTCCGATGGGCCTTGCCGTTGGGCCGGTCGTGCCGACTCGCGAGTGGCGCGAGCTTTACACCGCGCTGGATTGCGCCGCAGTGGCTGCGATTCATCCGTTTTACACCGCGAGCATTCGTGAATTTGAGACTGCTGGCCGTCCGATCGTGGGCTCAGCACCCGTGGGTGTTGAGGGCACCGAGGCTTGGCTGCAGTCCATTGGCCGCGCTGCCAATCTCGCCCAGTCTGCGATCGATGCAGCAAAAGATGCGGTATTGCCGGCGATTCGTAAAGCGCTGTCGGCCTCACCGGTCAAGGGTCGGATTACATTAAGCGGATACGAGGGCTCAGAGCTCTTGGTGGCTCGCCTGCTGATTGAATCCGGTGCCGATGTGCGCTACGTCGGCACCGCCTGTCCCCGCACAACATGGAGTGATGCCGATCGGCAATGGCTGGAATCGAAGGGCGTGCGAGTCCAATACCGCGCGTCGCTTGAGCAAGACTTAGATGCGCTTCATGAATTTAATCCCGATCTCGCAATTGGCACCACGCCAGTGGTTCAGGCCGCCAAGCAGGCCAGCATTCCCGCCCTGTATTTCACCAATCTGATCTCGGCTCGGCCGCTGATGGGCCCTGCAGGCGCCGGTTCACTGGCTCAGGTCGTTAATGCGGCCATTGGCAATAAGTCGCGCTTTGATGAGATGCACGAGTTTTTTGAATCAGTTGGCGACGGAGATAACGCAGGTGTCTGGGAGGAAGTCCCTAGGGCCCATCCTGAGTTCCGCGAGCTGACACGCCGGCAGCTGGCCAAGCTGCAGAAGGCACGCAAATCCGAGGAGATGGGCTGATGTATGTCATCGATCACGATCGTGCAGGCGGCTATTGGGGCGCGGTCTATGTCTTTACTGCAGTCAAGGGTCTGCAGGTTGTGATTGATGGTCCAGTGGGCTGTGAAAACCTTCCGGTGACATCAGTGCTGCATTACACCGATGCACTGCCTCCGCATGAGTTACCGATTGTGGTGACCGGCCTTGCAGAGGAGCAGCTCGGCCGCGAGGGCACTGAGGGCGCGATGAAACGCGCCCATGCAACCCTTGATCCGGATTTGCCAGCGGTGGTGGTAACCGGATCAATTGCTGAAATGATTGGCGGCGGCGTCACTCCCGAGGGCACCAACATCAAGCGTTTTCTGCCACGAACCATCGACGAAGATCAGTGGCAATGTGCTGATCGTGCGATGCGCTGGCTCTGGACTGAATACGGCATGCGTAAAGTGCCTGCCCGTCGTCCGCGCAAGGAGGGTGAAAAGCCCCGCGTCAATATCATTGGTCCCGCCTACGGCACATTCAATATGCCCAGCGACTTGGCTGAGATTCGTCGGCTGGTGCAGGGCATTGGGGCCGAAGTCAATCTGGTGTTTCCGTTGGGCAGCCATCTTGCGGATGTCTCCCGATTGGTGGAAGCTGATGTCAACATCTGCATGTATCGTGAATTCGGCCGGCTGCTTTGTGAAGATTTGGACCGGCCCTATTTGCAGGCGCCCATCGGTCTTCACAGCACCACCAAATTCTTAAGAACTTTAGGCGAGTTGCTCGGGCTGGACCCCGAGCCGTTTATCGCGCAGCAAAAACACACCACGATTAAACCAATCTGGGATCTTTGGCGTTCTGTTACGCAGGATTTTTTCGGCACCGCCAGTTTTGCAATTGTGGCCAATGACACCTATGCAAGGGGCGTGCGCCACTATCTCGAAGAAGAGCTTGGTCTGCCATGTAATTTCTCTGTCGCTCGCAAGCCCGGACAAAAAACCGACAACGAGCTTGTGCGAAGCCTCTGCAGCAAGAAGCCACCCCTAGTGATGTTCGGCAGCTACAACGAGCGGATGTATCTGGCTGAGAATGGATCGCGGGCTGCCTATATTCCGGCTTCTTTCCCGGGCGCCATCATTCGACGCCATACCGGCACACCCTTTATGGGTTACGCGGGTGCGACGTATGTCTTGCAAGAGTTCTGCAACGCTCTATTCGACGCGCTCTTTCATATCTTGCCGCTGGGCACCGAAATGGATCGGGTCGATCCTACGCTGGCCCGCACGGCCGAGGCACCGGCATTGCAGTGGGTTCCCGAAGCGCAGCTCTTGCTGGCTGAATTGGTCCGCTCAGAGCCCGTGCTGGTTCAGATTTCTGCCGCCAAGCGGCTTCGCGATCAGGCCGAGGCAATTGCCCGACAGGCTGGCGAATTCACGATCACGACCGAGCATGTCCGGCGTGCCCGACACGCGACGAACCAGGGTGCTGCTGCATGACACGCCGCCACGCCCTGCGTTTCGTTCACCCAATGCCGCAGCATTTTGTTGCGCCATCTCCGGCCACGGGGGGTTTTCGTGGCGTGGTAACGGCCGAAAGGCCAACTTACAGGAGAGATCCTATGAGTAATGGCAAATCGAGTCTTTCGGGACTCACCGACGAGGAAGCCCAGGAGTTTCATAAGTTTTACATCCAAGGCACCCTCGCGTTTACGGCGACCGCCGTCATCGCTCACGCACTCGTGTGGGCATGGCGTCCCTGGTTCCATTAATCCGTCCACTGACCTCTGGGGAATGCTATGAATCAGATTACAGACGAAGTCCTGCACGAGTCGGTGAAAACCAACTCAATGGCCTACTACAGCATTTTTGCTGTCAGTTTCATCGTCTTTCTGGCGATCGCCCTCGTCGCGCAGATGCTGTTTTTGCAATGGTGGCGTTCCTGGTTTCCGGGGGCGGAAGGTGGCAAGACGTTAATTGGTGATGTGAAGTCAGCGGTCTATACCCTGATGTCTCAACTCACCTGATCAACTTATAGGAGATGGAACCATGTGGAGAGTTTGGCGCTTGTTCGACCCGCTCAGAGCCCTCGTTGCTCAGGCGGTTTTTCTGTTCGGTCTTGCGGCAATGATTCATTTCATTCTGCTGTCGACCGAGCGTTTCAACTGGCTCGATGGAAAAAGCCAGGCCGAGATCAAGGCAGCAAAGCCTGCCAGCGTCTCCTCGCCGAAGTAAGTGTTATGGAGCAAAGCAGGGGGTACCAGTGGTGATCACTGGACTCCCTGCACCTTGAACGGAGAGATTTAAATGGCGATGCTCAGTTTCGAAAGAAAGTATCGTGTTCGCGGCGGCACCCTTTTCGGTGGTGATTTGTTTGACTTCTGGGTGGGACCGTTTTACTGCGGATTTTTCGGCCTCACGACCATTTTCTTTGCGACACTCGGCACTGTTTTGATCCTGTGGGGCGCCTCTCAGGGGCCGACATGGAATCCCTGGCAAATCAATATTGCGCCTCCCGATCTTAGTTATGGCCTCGGGCTTGCACCGCTTCTAAAAGGCGGGCTCTGGCAGCTGATCACGGTCTGTGCACTCGGAGCGTTCGGCTCATGGGCCCTGCGTGAAGTCGAAATCTGCCGCAAGCTGGGCATGGGATATCACGTGCCCGTCGCATTTTCGGTTGCAATTTTTGGTTATTTCACACTGGTGGTGATTCGTCCGGTGCTGATGGGCGCCTGGGGCCACGGCTTTCCGTATGGCATTTTGAGTCACCTCGACTGGGTCTCGAATGTGGGCTATCAGTATCTGCACTTTCACTACAACCCGGCCCACATGCTGGCCATCACACTGTTTTTCACCACCTGTCTTGCTCTGGCGATGCACGGCGGCCTGATTCTCGCCGCCTCCAATCCCCAAAAGGGCACCACGGTGCGCTGTCCTGAGCACGAGGACACATTCTTTCGCGATCTCATCGGATATTCGGTGGGTACGCTTGGCATTCACCGCCTAGGCCTTTACCTCGCATTGGGCGCGGTCTTTTTCAGTGCGGTTTGTATTGTGATCAGTGGCCCTTTCTGGACCCGCGGATGGCCAGAGTGGTGGACCTGGTGGTTAAACCTTCCGATTTGGTCATAGGCCACGGCGCAGGAGAACAACATGGCTGACTATCAAAATTTGTTTACCCAAGTTCAAGCGGTTACGCATCCGCACTCGGGTGTGGCGATCGATCCCCGAGATATGCGCGAGCGCACCAAGAACCCGTTTCTTTGGCATCTCGCTGGCCGGCTCGGCAATGCGCAGATCGGTCCTTTGTATTTGGGCTGGGTGGGATTGGCCTCTGCAATATGTTTCATTATCGCTTTCACCATCGTGGGCTGGAACATGCTGGTTCAGGTCAACTATGATCCGATTCAGTTTGTACGCCAGCTCTTTTGGCTATCGCTCGATCCCCCGCCTCCCGAATATGGACTCAAGCTTGCGCCGCTGAAGCAGGGCGGCTGGTGGAACATCGCCGGATTTTTTCTAACGGTATCGATTCTTCTTTGGTGGGTAAGAGTCTATCGACGGGCCCGCGCATTAAATATGGGTACCCATGTGGCCTGGGCATTTGCAGCTGCAATCTGGCTGTATCTGGTGTTGGGTTTTTTCCGGCCGATTCTCATGGGCAGCTGGTCGGAGGGTGTGCCTTTCGGAATCTTCTCCCATCTTGACTGGACAGCAGCGTTTTCGATTCGGTACGGAAACCTTTTCTATAACCCCTTCCATATGCTGTCGATCGTATTTCTTTATGGCTCTGCACTGCTTTTTGCGATGCACGGCGCCACGATACTGGCGGTGACCCGATATGGCGGCGATAGAGAGGTCGAGCAGATCGTGGATCGTGGATCGGCCTCGGAGCGGGCTGCATTATTTTGGCGGTGGACAATGGGCTTTAACGCCACGATGGAGTCGGTACACCGTTGGGCGTGGTGGTTTGCTGTGCTCTGCCCGCTGACCGGTGGCATCGGTATTTTGTTAACCGGAACCGTCGTTGATAACTGGTATCTCTGGGGAATCAAGCATGGCCTCGTTCCGCCATATCCCGATATGTGGGGCGCACCCACAGTGGATCCCAGCGTTATGCAAGGAGCGAAATAATGAACTTCAAACGACTGCGGGGTTTTGCGCTACTGGCGCTTGCTGGCCTGGTACTGTCTGGCTGTGAGCGGCCGCCCATTGACACAGTCCAAGTCGGTTTTCGTGGCACCGGCATGGAACTGGTTTACAACCCGCGAACACTTGCGGATCAGCAGGCGTTGAATACGCCGCCGCCGGCATTGCCAGAGGCCGATAAGAGTGGCCCGCGGGCCGGGGCTGTTTATAAAAATGTGAAGGTGCTGGGCAACCTCAGTGTCGGGGAGTTCAATCGACTCATGGTGGGCTACACCCAGTGGATCGCACCAGAGCAGGGCTGTGGTTATTGCCATAACCTGAATAACTTTGCTGATGATTCGCTCTACACGAAGGTCGTTGCACGACGCATGACCGAGATGACGCTGCACTTAAATGCCACCTGGAAAAATCACGTTGCAGAGACGGGCGTGACCTGCCACACCTGCCATCGCGGTCAGCCGGTGCCAGGAAAAATTTGGTTTAAGCCCGATGAGTCCAAGCTCGCCAAGGGCCTTCTGGGTCAGCGCAATGGACAGAATGCTCCTGCACCGAGCGTGGCCTACAGCTCGCTGCCCAATGATCCTTTTAGCGCATATCTCTTAAAGGACAACCGTATTCGGCAAATTTCTCAGACGGCACTGCCTCAGGGAATTAACGGAAATGGGTCTTCGACCCAGGCCACCGAGGCGACCTACGGATTCATGATGCACATGTCGGACTCCTTGGGCGTGAATTGCGCCTTCTGCCATAACTCCAGGAATTTCTCTAACTGGCAAGAGAGTCCGCCGCAGCGTGCTGTTGCGTGGCACGGCATTCGGATGGTGCGTGAACTCAATAACGAATTTATCGAGCCCTTGACCAAGACCTTTCCTGCCAATCGGCTTGGACCCACCGGTGATGTCGCAAAGATTAATTGCGCGACCTGCCACCAAGGTGCCTACAAGCCACTCTGGGGAGAACAGATGGCAAAAAATTGGCCAGAGCTGCGTGGCGCATCGAGTCGTCCGATTAAAACTGCAGCAGGAGGCAGCGGCCGATAACACTTTATAAATACGGCTCCTCACAAAGAAGAGCGGTTTAGGGCACGGTTCCCTCACCGGCCCCTTGCCTCCATCCCCGGGCTTTTTGCGACGGTCGTCCCCCGTCCTAGCCCCCGGAGGCGAAGCCCGAAGGCTCCCCCCTTCGGGCCTTTTTTTGGCAACGGCCGAGATTGACTGACCATGGAGGGCGAGATGTCAGCCTTCGAGGCTGACCGCGACTATTCACCTAAATATGCTGCGCGAACCGCAGGATCATTGAGCAGTGTTTTGGCCTCAGCACTGGTCGTGATCATTCCTGAGTCCATTACATAGCCGCGGTGAGCCGCCTGCAAGGCGAGACGGGCATTTTGCTCGACCAGAAGAATGGTGACGCCCTGCGCAGATACATCACGAATCACTTCAAATATTTTTTCCACCATCACTGGCGAGAGTCCCATCGAGGGTTCATCCAAAAGCAGCACTGCCGGCCGCGCCATCAGCGCGCGGGCGATGGCCAGCATCTGCTGCTCTCCGCCGGACAGCGTTCCAGCCAGCTGATGCAGTCGTTCTTTTAGGCGCGGAAAGAGCGCCAGCTGCTCTTCCAGTGACTGAGTGATTGCCGTGCTGCTGATGTTGGCCGCACTGTGATGGCCATCGGACAAGCAGTAGGCACCCATCAGAAGATTTTCTTGTATCGACATCCGCGTGAAGACGCCGCGGCCCTCCGGCACCATGACGAGGCCGCGTGCGGCGAGGCGATGAGCAGCAGCCGAGGTAATGTCTTCACCCCGGAAAAAAACTTGGCCTTCTGCGGCGGGCACAAGGCCCGTAATCGCTTTTAGTGTAGTGGTCTTGCCTGCCCCGTTTGCGCCAATCAGTGTCACCAGCTCACCGGGCTGCACGGTGAGACTTACCCCTTTCACGGCCTGAATGCCACCGTAGCGAACTTTCAGATTTCTAAGCTCGAGGGCGGCCTGCGGCCGATGGTCAGCCATGTGTTGCTCCGCTGCCTAGATAGGCCTCAATCACATCGGGATGGCGTTGCACCTCATCCGGATTGCCCTCGGCGATCACTTTGCCGTAATCAAGCACCGTGACCCGATCACACAGACCCATCACGAGCTTCACATCGTGCTCAATAATCAGGATGGTTTTTCCATCATTACGAATTTTTTCCAGTGTCTCGCGCAGCGCGTTTTTCTCTGTGGCATTCATGCCCGCTGCCGGCTCATCCAGTGCGAGCAGCCGTGGCTCAGTCGCTAAGGCTCGGGCGATCTCGAGCCGTCGCTGATCGCCATATGACAGAGTTTTGGCGATTGAATCGGCATAACGTCCAATTCCTAAATAGTCCAAAAGCTCGCGGGCGTGGGCGCGGATTTGCACTTCGCCCAGCAGAAATGAGCGCGTCCGAAGAATCGCGCCGAGCACGCCCTGGTGCAGGCCGTGGGTCCGAAGATGTCGGCCCACCATGACATTTTCCAGGGCGGTCATGTCCTGAAAGAGCCGGATATTTTGAAAGGTCCTTGCAATGCCGGCCTCGGCCACGCGATGGACAGCGGTTGGCTGATAGGGCCTACCCTCAATCTTGAAACGGCCGCCATCCGGCGCATAAAGGCCAGTGATGACATTAAAAAATGTCGTTTTTCCAGCGCCATTCGGACCAATCAGTCCATAGATTTGTCCGGCCTCAATCGACAAACTCACGTTATCGAGTGCCACCAGCCCACCAAAGACTTTGCGGGCTTGCGATACATTTAAAAGCGCGGGCTGACTCATTGCGTACGTTTTGCAGAGAGCAGGCCGGCGGGTCGATACAGCATGATGAGCACCATCGCGAGACCAAAAAGCAGCATGCGCAGCGCCTCGGGAGCAAGAATTTCAGTGCCGAAGATAGCCTCCTGAATAGGCCGGGCAACATAGCGGAGCGCCTCCGGGATTGCGTACAGTAAAACGGCACCGAGAATCACGCCGGGCACATAACCCATGCCGCCCAGTACGACCATGGCCACGATCACGATGCTCTCCATTAGGATGAAGCTCTCTGGCGAGACGAAGCCCTGAAAGGCAGAAAACATTGCACCCGAGACACCACCAAATGATGCGCCCATCGCAAAGGCGAGAAGCTTGACATTGCGAGTGTTGATGCCCATCGCCTTGGCGGCAATCTCATCTTCTCGGATCGCGATCCAGGCCCGGCCGACCCGCGAATCCTGAAGCCGCACCGTGATGATGATGACCATCACAGTTAAGACAAGAAACAGGTAGTAGTACAGCTGCACCGATGGAATCGTCAGGCCGAGTAGCTGAAGCGGCTTATTTAAGCTAACACCGGCAATCTCGATCGGATCAATGTTGCTTAAGCCCTGCGGGCCATTCGTCAGGTTAATGGGAGCATTCAGGTTATTTAGAAAAATTCGAATAATTTCGCCAAAGCCAAGCGTTACGATCGCGAGGTAGTCGCCCCGCAGCTTCAGAGTCGGCGCCCCGAGCAGTACCCCGAAAAAGGCAGCCAGCAGCGCCGAGAGCGGCACAACCAGCCAAATCGAGTTATGCAATCCATTGGGAAAGGTCTGCCGAATCCACTCGAATTGCTCAAACAAATGCGGAGAGGCCAGCAGCCCATACATATAAGCACCGACTGCATAAAACGCGATGTAGCCTAAATCCAGCAGGCCGGCATAGCCCACCACAATATTCAGACCTAGGGCCAGCATGATGTACAGCATGGCAAACGCCAAAATACGTATCCACGCATTGCCCGCAAGGCCAGCCACAAAAGGCAGAATCAGAAGCGCAACGCCAATCCCGATCGCTGCCCAGATGGCATTGCGGCGGGTCAGCGGAATTGACACATTGCCCCAGTGCATTGGCGCAGTCCCAGCGGCTATGCCCGATCGGCGACCCGCTCGCCGAGCAGGCCAGAGGGCCGGAAAATCAGCACCACGATCAAGACTGCGAACGCAAAAATGTCTTGATAGTGGCTGCCCAAAAACCCGCCGGTGAGGTCTCCGATGTAGCCTGCACCGAGCGCTTCGATAATGCCGAGTAACAATCCGCCCGCTACGGCACCGCCAAGATTGCCGATGCCGCCGAGTACCGCCGCAGTAAACGCTTTTAGTCCGAGAAGAAATCCCATCGTGAATTGGGCGATGTTGTAGTTCATCGCGACCAAAACGCCAGCGATTGCGGCCAGTGCAGCACCGAGCATGAAGGTTGCTGTAATGATGCGATCCGGATTGACGCCCATTAAATTAGCGATTCGCGGATTCTCCGAAACGGCCCGCATGGCCCGGCCCAGACGCGTCTTATTCACGAGCAGCAATAGGCCTGCCATCGAGAGCGTTGCTACTACGAGGATGAGTAGTTGCTTGGGCGCCAGCAAGGCACCGCCGATTTCAAATGGCGTGGTCGGCAGCAGATCCGGATAGACGCGTGGATTCGGTGACCAGATGATCATGGCCAGCGTCTGCAGAATGATCGATACACCAATGGCGGTGATGAGCGGGGCGAGCCGTGGCGAATTGCGCAGCGGCCGATAGGCGATGCGTTCAATGGCCGCCGCAATCAACATGCAGACCGGCACCGCGATCGCCGTTGCAATCACCAGCTGCAGCACCAGCGGTGTGGAGGGGGCTATCGCTTTAATAATGCCGAGCACGGTGAGCGAGACCATCGCGCCGATCATCAGTACATCCCCGTGGGCAAAGTTAATGAGCTGAAGAATGCCGTAGACCATGGTATAGCCCAGCGCGACAAGGGCATAGACACTGCCCAGCACCAGGCCGTTAATCAGCTGTTGGATTAAGGTGTCCATTCGGGGTGTGGTTCAAAAAAAAAGAGAAGGTGGATCAGCTCCGACCTTCTCCCTTTGCAGGCTACCTAGAGGATTAAGACGCGGACTGCAGCGCCTTACTGAATCACCTTGAGTGCTTCACGCTTACCATCTTTATAGGTGAAGAGCGTGAGTGTGCCTCCTTTGATATCGCCTTTGTCATCGAAGGCAATCGGTCCGATCACGCCGTCGTACTGGATCTTGGCAAGCTCAGGTAGATATTTCTTCGGGTCGGTCGAGTTGGCCTTCTTCATGGCCTCGACCATCACCATCACTGCATCATAGACATACGGCGAATAGAGGTTCACGTCGGCGCCCATCTCTTTCTTAAAGCGCTCTTTGAAGTCAGCCATTTTTTTCTCATACGGGCCAACGACGCCGCCTGCTTCTGCACAAAAGACACGGTTGTTGCCCAGGGACTTATCGGCCAACTTGATCAGCTCACCCGTGCAGATACCATCGCCACCCATGAATTTGGCGTTGATTTTCAGCTGATCCATTTGGCGCAGCATCGGGCCGCCGACCGCATCCATTCCGCCGAAGAACACGACATCCGGCTTCTTCGCGCGGATTGCGGTGAGAATCGACATGAAGTCGGTTGCTTTATCGGTGGTGAACTGGCGATCCACCACTTTGCCGCCTGCCGCCTCGACACCTTTTACGAACTCATCGGCCACGCCTTGGCCGTATGCGGTCCGATCATCGATCACCGCAATGCTTTTGCCTTTCAATTCATTCACGGCATATTTGCCAAGTACACCGCCAAGCGTGGCATCGTTGGCCACAACACGGAATGTGGTCTTAAAGCCTTGTTGTGTGTACTTCGGGTTGGTTGCAGAGGGCGAGATCTGGGGAATACCTGCATCACTGTAGATCTTGGAGGCAGGAATGGTGGTGCCGGAGTTCAGGTGGCCAATCACCCCCACCACTTTTGCATCCACTAATTTCTGTGCGGCAGCCGTGCCCTGCTTGGGATCAGCGCCATCATCTTCAGAGATTAGCGTGAAGGTGACTTTCTTGCCATCAATCTTGATGTCTGCTTTGTTTAGGTCGGCGATGGCGAGTTTGGCGCCGGCTTCGTTATCTTTTCCGAGGTGGGCGATGGAACCGGTGAGCGGCCCGACATGGCCGATCTTTACGGTCGAGTCTTTGGGTGCGCAGCCGGCCACTGCAACAGCGATTGCTGCGGCACTGGTCAGTAGCACTTTTTTGGCAACAGAGGCCTTCACGAGGGTTGCGAACATGCAAATCTCCAGAGGTAGAAAAAAAGGGGGCCCGGCGGCTGCCGCCGGGGGCAAACAGGCGCTAGTGTACGGATTTTCCAGCCATCATTTTTGATACGACCGTAAAAACACCTAAACTTTTTGAAATGACCTCCACCCCAACGAAGCCATATTCCGCAGGCCTATTTAGGCAGATCGCGATTGCAGTGGTCTGGGTCTCGGCCGTCTCGATCATTGGTCAGCGGCTCACCGATCTGGGGCCCTGGTATCAGGCCCTGCGTCAGCCAGAGTGGAAGCCCCCAGATTGGGCCTTCGGGGCGATCTGGACCACAGTCTTTGCACTGATTGTGGCCGCAGGGGTTTTGGCTTGGCGACGGGCCAACTCCGAGGCCCAGCGCCGTCAGATCCTGGGGTTATTCGCGATCAACAGCCTTCTGCATATGCTGTGGAGTGGTCTATTTTTTACGGCCAAGCGGCCCGACTGGGCTATGGTCGAGCTGGTGTTTCTCTGGCTGTCCATTGCCGCCATCATGGCCCTGTTCTGGAAAATCTCACGTCCCGCTTTTTTGCTGCTACTGCCCTATATCGGCTGGGTCACCATTGCAGGCTTTCTGAACTATGCCAATGTCGTGCTCAATGGCCCCTTTGATGGGCCGACGATTGCGCCGACTGCCACCGAAAAATCACGGTAGGCAGAGTCTCTGGCGGGCGGCCATGCCCACAGTCCTTGGTGGTCTCGGCCTTATCTTTTCTTTTACACTGAGACTGCCTGCAAACCGCTTGGGCCTATTTCTTTGAACCAATGCGATACGCGAGGGCTTGAAAATTGTCCGGCAGGCGAGAGTCGTCTCTTTGCATTCGACCCCAGAGCCGGTCTGATCTCGCCCACCTGAACCCTCGGTTCAGGAATGCCGCCCGGGTGGCTTGCAGGCACCCGTCTGAGCGGCCTACTGCGTCTTTGCGATACCGAGTAAGTGCGCCATGTCCTTAAAAAAGATGCGGACATGTGCCATGGGTTTTTTGCGAACCAGCTTCTTGTGCATGTAGGACTCAAACGTCAGGGTTTGCACATCTTTGTCTTCACAAATCTTGACGAACTTCTCGCGGCGTTTATCGCTGGAATACCAGAAGTATTGCAGCATGCCGAGCACCCAGAACACCCGGCCATGATCCTTCATGAATCGTTTGCGTGCCAAGGCCAATCGTTTGGCCTCACCGGTTTGCAAAAATTCCTCTACAGCTTCGGCAGCAAAGCGGCCTCCGGCCATCGCGTAGTAGATGCCCTCGCCCGAGGCCGGCGCCACCACGCCCGCAGCATCACCGGCGAGAACAACGTTCTTGCCGTTATCCCAATATTTCAGCGGCTTAAGTGGGATGGGCGCGCCTTCCCGGCGAAGCGTCTCTGCGCCGTCTAGGCCTGCCGCCTGCCGCACAAGGCTGGTCGCACCTCTCAGCGAAAAGCCTTTGACCGCGCTGCCTACGCCGATGCTCGCGGTCTTGCCATGCGGAAAGACCCAGCCATAAAAGTCGGGAGACATCTTGCCGTTGTAATACACATC
>RFRK01000037.1 GCA_009924525.1 Betaproteobacteria bacterium | reverse complement strand
TGTTGACGCAAAACACTATAAGGTGGCCGCGTTTTATTCAATCTCGAATTGTCAACCCGGCCTAAGGGCATTCATCTGGGTAACTTTTTGATTAAACGGGTCGCAGAAGATTTGAAATCAGAATTTCCAAGCCTTAAGACTTTCTGCACGCTATCGCCGATTCCGACGTTAGCTGAATTTTTGCTTAAAGGTCCGAAATGGAAATCTGGGCGCTACACTGCCAAAGAGCTCAATCAGCTCGAAGCGGACTTCAAGGAGCTGCAGCCCGAGCTGCAAAGCTTCTCAAAATCAAATGCAGTGTTATCGACAGCGCATCAAACCCGACTCACCCGACTGTGTGCAGCCTATCTCGCGCAGACCGCCCCAGATGAGAGTGTGCGTAGTGATCCAGTAGCGAAATTTCATCTTAATAATGGAGCGATACTGGAGCGAGTTAACCTGGGTGCAGACCACTCGAGCAAGGGGCTTAAACAATCTTTCGGGATGATGGTGAACTACCGCTACGACCTTGATAAAGTCGAGGAGAATCACGAGCGATTTACCGCAGGGGAAACCGCCATTTCCAAGGGAATTCGCGACGCTTTAAAAAGCTAGGTCAAATCTATGCTCAATGCTGAAAGGCCAGGTAGTTCGAAAGATGCTGACGGTAACCACCAATGTTAAAATAGCGGTTGCATCACACGCTTCGGATACGGACGCGTAGCTCAGTGGTAGAGCACCGCCTTCACACGGCGGGGGTCGTAGGTTCGAACCCTGCCGCGTCCACCAGGGAAGCAGCAACATATTTCCTATGACGAAGGAGTACATTCAAAGGAATTTTTGACCCGATCACGGCAGTGATCTAGTTGAGGGGCAAGATGCTAAACACTACAAAACTTCGCGAGCATAAGGGTTCGGTTTAAAACTCGGAGAGCAAGGCTTCAGGGGGCGTTTGTGTATCGATCTTTACTAGCAATTCAGTTTTCACTCCTCTTGCTAATGTCAGGTACGGTCGGCTGGGCTCAGCCGACAATTATTTGTAAGCCCAACGAAATCGGACAAGCTAAGCTCGAAGCGATAAGCGCAAACTTCTTCACGGTTTCTGGCCAGCTAGGGGGATTCGATCCTTGTGATCCGAGTGTGAAATTTCGTATCCCCGATGGCGTCAAAAAGCCCCCTCTAATCATAAGTGTCCACGGGGGTGGGGGCATTCAAGATGTTCTAAGGTCGAGCGATGTGTTCTATCGCGAGGGATTTGCCTCACTCGCTTTTGATGCTTATTCCATGCAGGGCATTAGAGGACGAGATTTCAAGTTTTGGGGCTTTTCAGTGACAAATGAGGCGCGCCAGAGAATGATCTATGCCACTGCCCTTGCCGCATACAAATGGGCAATACAGAGAGACGATATAGACACTAAGAGAGTCTATTTATTTGGCATTTCAAATGGGGCAACGGTCGTCGCAAATCTAGCTGCGGTTGTTAATCCTGACCACGTCAAGGGTATTATCGCAGAGGGTATTACACCGATCGGTATTGGGCTGCCTGATAGGGTGGCTGTTCCGATTCTTCTTGCATTCGGTAAATTGGATAACTTCGGCAATCCTGATCCAAATGGCAAGCGCTGGGAGCTTGTCGGACCGTGTCGGCTAAATATTTTGTTTCCAGATGCGCCGCAAGGCACAAGTCGTTTCTGCTCTGGCGCCTCAAATTCGGATGGTCAGACGCCCAGCCCGCTGAGTTGGGCAGAGCGAATTAAATCGGGCGGTGGAATTCTAGAAGTTGTTTACTTTGATGATATGGCGCACAGCGCGTTCGCGGGACCGCTCACCACACGGGTCACAACATGGAACAGTGGCGAAACATTTGGGGCATCTATTGGCGCCACCGAGTCCGCTCGAGCAGAATTTTTAAAATCGATTAAAGACTTCATTAATCGTTTTAAATAGTTTTTGTTTAAATAACCTGCTGGTTGGTAGTCCTTGCTCGGCTGGAGCCACAGTGCTGGCTGATCCGCTCTCAAGAGGTGCAGCCCCACTCTGGCCGTATTGGGTTACACGACACTGCCGCATCAAGGCTTGATCTGTACGCGACGTGTTTTTATAAACCGAGGATTTGATCGACGCGAAAGCGCAGAGCAGACCTAACATTTTGTGAAGCTGTAAGCCAAGCACTATGCTACTGCTCTGTTTCTTCAAAACTAAATCTCAGATCAGCCCAGTGCTGTACTCAACCCATTGATTTTTAATACTAATTCACAATGGCACCAGAATCGTTTCGCGGCAACAAGTCATACCTACCGAGCAAGCCCTGCCAGGTTTGCGGACGGGCCATGGTCTGGAGAAAGGCCTGGGCCAAGAACTGGGAGAGCGTGAAATATTGCTCAGATGCATGTCGCAAGCGACCCGCTGTGGTCAGAGTTCGTCATGACGCGACTTAGAGTCTTTTTCGATGGCGCCTGCCCTGCCTGCAGCAAGGAAATTGCGCTTTATCGGCGCGCGGATAGACAACGGGCGATTGATTGGCGGGATGTCGCGCATGAGTCTGATGGATTCAGCTTGCCTCTTCCGCGAGAAACACTCTTAAAACGCTTTCATGTGCAACGGCCCGATGGCGAAATGGTGAGTGGGGCCCGCGCATTCATCGAAGTCTGGGCAGCCCTGCCTGGCTGGCGATGGCTGGCCCGACTTTGTCGCGCCCCAGGGATCCCAAGCCTGCTCGAGGTCAGTTATCGAATTTTTCTAAAGCTGCGGCCCACGCTGCAGAAATTTCAACGTAGAAAGTCGTCAATATGAATGCCCAGAAAAACTTTTTAATTTTTGGCGGTATCGGAGGAATCGGCGGCGCGCTCGCCGACATATTGGCAGCGCAGGGCCACCACGTTACTGTCACCACATCGAAGCCAGAAAAGTTCCAGCAAACGACACTTGCCAGGCAGCAGGTCCTGACGGTTGATGTCCGTGACCACCAGAGCATTCGAGATGCAGTCGCCGTTGCGGGCGCGCAAGGCCTTCATGGAATGGCTTACTGCGTTGGCACCATTGATATTAAGCCCCTTGCCCGAACCACCGCCGAGGACTTACGGACTGCTCTTGAGATCAACACAATCGGCGCATTTATCGCGATTCAGTCTGCCGCACCAATACTTGCCCAGCACCAGGGGGCGATTGTTTTGTTCTCTTCCGTCGCAGCGTCTCGGGGATTCTCGAACCACAGTGCGATCGGCACTGCAAAAGCGGCAGTTGAAGGCTTGACGCGTTCAATTGCCGCCGAGCTGGCGCCAAAGGTGCGTGTGAATGCGATTGCCCCAAGCCTCACCGATACGCCGCTTGCTGAGTCCATGACAAAAAACCCGAAAATGGCGGAATCTATCGGCGCCATGCACCCCCTGCCACGGTTAGGCCATGCCCTAGAAATGGCCAAAGCAGCGGCGTTTCTCCTATCAGATGATGCGACCTGGATGACGGGAGAGATTCTGCATATCGATGGCGGACGATCAAGCGTCGAGAAAAATCGCTAGGCCGTGTGATCCCGATATTGCGAGATCTCAATTAAGTTCAGATCCGGATCGCGGACATAGATCGATAGAATTTTTCCGGTGGCGCCGGTGCGCTGCACAGGACCCTCCAGAATCGGCCAGCCGAACTGCTTTAAGCGCTGTTGAACATCCTCGAGCGGCACCGATGCGATAAAGCAAAGGTCCTGGCTGCCCGGAACAGGCAGATGGGCCTTGGGCTCAAATTCCTTGCCGCGAATATGTAAATTAATCTTTTGATTTCCAAACCGAAACGCTTTGCGCTCAACTGGTGGTGTACCGCCAATGAATCTTTCAAGCTGCATTCCCAGCACCTCACAATAAAAATGCACGGTCTTTTGCTCATCTGTCGCGGTCAGGACCAAATGATCCAAATGATCGATCATGATATTTCCCTCCAATTTGGCCTAAGGCATAGCAGGGCCTGTAGCCGAGCTGCCAAGGATTTCTTCATTGTCATCACCGAGGCCGGGGGCAGCGCGTCGAATTTGGCCGGGTGTCAGCGAAAGCTTTGGCGTAATTCCGGGCATCAATACGGTATGGCCTTGCTTTGATTTTGTTTTTAACACCATTCCCCGGGCGGCGTAATGCGGATCCTCGGCTATATCTTTCGCGGAATAGATCTTTCCCGCGGGCACGCCTGCTTCATCTAAGGCCTGAAGCGCTTGATCAACCGTACGACCTGCCGCCCACTCTCCGATGATTCGATCCAGCTCGAGCACACGCTTAACGCGGCCGACGTTATGGGCGAGCTCTGGATCAGCTGCCAAATCGCTGCGGCCTATTTTGTGCATCAGCCGCTTAAATATGCTGTCACCGTTTGCAGCAATCAGCAGGTGGCTACCATCCTGGCATCGATAGGCATTTGTGGGAGCAATACCGGGCATTGAACTGCCGGCTGGCTCGCGTACGACATTAAATTCGCCGTACTCCGGCAGCAAACTCTCCATGCAGTTAAAGACTGCCTCATAGAGTGCAACATCAACGACCTGGCCCTGGCCTGTCTTGCTATTGCTACGATGATGCAGTGCCATTAGTACCCCAATCACGCCATGTAAGGCGGCCAGAGTATCTCCGATGCTCACGCCCACACGCACGGGGGTTCGGCCTGGCTCAGCAGTCAAATACCGAATACCGCCCATCGCCTCGCCGACCACACCAAAGCCCGGCTTATCTCGATAGGGACCATCTTGTCCATAACCGCTGATTCGCAAAATGATAAGCCCGGGATTAAGTGCATGTAATTCCTCTGGTGAAAGGCCCCATTGCTCGAGTGTTCCGGGACGAAAATTTTCAATTAGTACATCGGACTCCTTCAGCAAGCCACGCACAATCTCTTGAGCATCAGTCTTCCGCAAATCCAGGGTGATTGATCGCTTATTACGCGACTGAACCTGCCACCAGACCGATGTTCCATCCTTTAAAAGCCGCCAGGAACGAAGTGGATCACCCGATTCAGGTGGCTCCACCTTAATGACATCGGCGCCAAAATCTGCGAGCGTGCGGGCGGCAAAAGGACCTGCGATCAGCTGGCCAAGCTCAAGGACCCGGAGGCCCTCTAGTGCCTGGGACGGAATTGACCCGGCTGACTGTGGCTTGCGCATTTCAGACTACACCGGATGCGCGCATCTGACTGATATCAGATTTTGTATAACCCAGCTCGGTCAAGATGGACTGGGTGTGCTCACCAAGCTCGGGAATTGCCCGAAGCAACGGATCGAAAGCGGAGCTTCTTCCGGGCGGCAGTAACGCGGGAATCTCACCGGCAGGGCTCGAGACCGATGTCCAGCGGCCTCGAGCCTGAAGCTGCTCGTGATTCCAGACATCTTTCATCTGATTGACACGCGCATTTGCAATTTGTGCAGACTCTAGTCGGGAGACCACCTCAGCGGCAGTAAGGCCGCCAAAGACCTGATCAATGATGGTACCCAGTGAGTCACGGTGCTGTGCGCGGGCCGCATTAGTAGTAAATCTGGCATCTGTAATCAACTCAGGCTGACGCAAGACCTCTTTGCAAAACGACTCCCATTCCCGCTCATTTTGCAGGCCCAGCATGACAGACTGACCATCACCTGCCCGAAAGGGACCATAGGGATAAATCGTTGCGTGGGCTGCGGCAGCACGCGGCGGGGGCGCAGCGCCCTCAAAAGCGTAGTAAAGCGGATAGCCCATCCACTCCACCATACTCTCGAGCATCGAAACATCAATGCTGGCACCGCGCTGGGTTGTCTGACGATGAATCAAGGCTGCCAAAATATTTGTGTAGGCATACATGCCTGCTGCAATATCGGCGATTGAACAGCCCGCCTTTACGGGCTGTTCGGGAGTTCCTGTGACCGAGAGGAATCCCGACTCGCTCTGGATAAGTAAGTCATACGCCTTTTTGTCGCGAAAAGGGCCATCTTCGCCATAGCCGGAAATATCACATACGATCAGCCGCGGATATTTCGCCGAGAGCCTGTCATAGGAAAGCCCAAGACGCGCTGCGGCACCTGGCGCCAGGTTTTGCACCAACACATCCGATTGCGCAAGCAGCCGCATTAAAATCTCTTGGGCTTGCTTATGCTTTATATCGAGCGTCAGGCTCTCTTTTGAGCGGTTCGTCCAGACAAAATGTGAGGCCAAACCCTTGACGCGGCTGTCATAGCCCCTGGCAAAGTCGCCGACCTGAGGCCGTTCGATCTTAATGACCCGCGCACCCATCTCTGCAAGCTGCCGCGTACAAAACGGGGCCGCGATTGCATGCTCAAGCGCTACAACAGTAATTCCATCGAGAGGACGGGAAGTCATGGCCAGTCAAAATGAACGCGGCAGCCCCAATACATGCTCCGCAATATAGGAATAAATTAAATTTGTTGAAATCGGCGCCACTTGATAAAGCCGGGTCTCGCGGAATTTTCGCTCGATATC
Organism: Betaproteobacteria bacterium; assembly: GCA_009924525.1. Classification (GTDB taxonomy): domain Bacteria; phylum Pseudomonadota; class Gammaproteobacteria; order Burkholderiales; family Burkholderiaceae_A; genus Lacustribacter. Next base: position 7,925 of record RFRK01000037.1, on the reverse strand, counting down.
GTATTCGCAAGCAAAACCAAAGCCGCCATGTGTTTGCAGGCAGGCATTACCGGCTTCCCAAGAGGCCTTGGCCGCGAGAAACTTTGCCATATTGGCCTCGGCCGCCGCGCTCTGATGGGCATCAATCTTCTCGCAAGCACGCCAGCGCATCAGGCTGGCTGCCTCGACCGCAATCAACGCATCCGCCAAGGGAAACTGAATACCCTGATTCTGACCGATCGGCCGGCCGAAGACCGATCGGTCCTTGGCATAACGGGTCGCACGATCAATAAACCAATAACCATCGCCAATGCACTCTGCAGCAATCAGTGTTCGCTCTGCATTTAAGCCCTCGAAAATGACTCGAAAGCCCTCGCCCTGTGGGCCAAGAAGGTTTTCCTCCGGGATTTCCAGTTGATCAAAAAAGAGTTCGTTAGTCTCGTGATTGACCATGTTGGAAATTGGCCGTACGGTAAGTCCGTGGCCGATGGCCTGCTTCAGATCAATGATGAAACACGAAAGGCCCGCTGATTTTTTTTGGACCTGCTCGAGCGGAGTGGTTCTCGCTAACAAAATCAAGAGATCACTATGCTGGACCCTCGAGGTCCAGACCTTCTGTCCGTGAATGACCCAACGGCCTTCTCGACGAGTGGCAGTGGTCTTCAGTTTCGTAGTGTCACTCCCGGTCGTCGGCTCGGTGACTGCCATCGACTGCACGCGTAACTCACCGCGTGCGATACGGGGCAAATACGCCTGACGCTGGGCTTCCGTTCCGCCACGGATGATTGCATTCATCACATACATCTGGCCATGGCAGGCTCCCGCGTTGCCACCACTTCGATTAATCTCTTCCATGATGACAGAGGCCTGCGCCATGGTGAGACCCGATCCGCCGTACTGCTCAGGAATCAAAGCAGCAAGCCAACCCGCTTTAGTTAAGGCCTCGACAAAGGCCTCGGGATAGCCGCGCTGCTCATCAATTTTTCGGAAGTATTCATCTGGGAATTGCGCGCAGATGTGTCGAACTGCATCACGAATCTCTTGATGCTGATCGGGCTCGTGGTACATGGAATTGGCCTCCTGACTCAGCTGAGTGTAGCTGTCGCATCAACCGCGAGCTGCCCATCTGTTGTTGCCGCCCACAGCTTAACCTCATTGCCTGACTGTAATGCGCCATGCAGGATAAAGGGCGCGGTATCGAATAATGGCTGGAGTGCCTTAAAGCGAAACGCCCGTACCTGCACATCCGGCTGATTACGACGCAAAAGATCCAAGAGCAAAGTAGCAATGAGCGGGCCGTGCACAATCAGGCCGGGATAGCCTTCAGCATTCACCGCATAGGATCGATCAATATGTATACGATGGCCATTAAACGTCAGGGCTGAGTACCGAAACAGCAAGACGCTGTCCGGAATAATTTTCCGTTGCCAATCGCTGTGCGGGGCCACTGCCTGAGTTGCCGGGGGCGTATCCTTACCTGAAGGCATGTCACGATAGACAATGTCATGCCACTCGCGCAGTGCAAGACCGGTCGCGGATGCGATCTCATGCCGAACCACAACAAAGACTAACGGCCCTGTCTTTCCTGATTTCACACGAATATCCTCGATCACCGAAGTCCGGGTGATTGCATCACCAACACGCAGCGGATTGATGAACTCAAATCGACTACCTGCCCACATCCGTCTTGGTAGCGGCACCGGCGGCAAAAATCCCCCGCGACGGGCATGGCCATCGGGGCCAATATCTGACTGCCGGTGCACCGGCAGAAAATAAAGCCAATGCCAAAGCGGTGGTATCGCTTCACCGGTCCTCGGCTCGGGATCGAGACGATCCAGAGTCGCGGAAAGCGCCTTTAAGGGCGCGGTGGTTACCTGATCAAGAGCGGTCTCACTCTTGCCAATCCAGCCGCTTAGAGTGTCAGCATCAATTGTTTGCATGACGCGGCAGGCCATCGGGCGATGCAGCACAAAGGGCTGCTTCATATCGAGTCACCCCAGAAAGAGGGCTTATTAGGGTTCTCATCAGGGGCTGAAAAGGGCTCTCTTGACTAGGATTCTGATGATAAGTTTTTTTTGAACCACTTCAGGAGAGAAAAATGAACCTACCCCGCCGAATTCTCACTGGGGTCATCACTGCCTCGGCCCTGCTCGCTGCTGCGGCAGTCCAGGCCCAGGGCTACCCCAATCGACCTATCGCGCTGGTGGTGCCCTTCGCGGCAGGCGGCCCGACTGATGTGGTAGCCCGCATGCTGGCAGTCCCGCTTGGTAAATCCTTGGGGACTACGGTCGTGGTTGAGAACACGCTTGGTGCGGGTGGAACGATCGCTGCGAACCGTGTTGCACGCGCTACCCCCGATGGATACACCATTTTTATTCACCACATGGGGATGGCGACTGCGCCCGCCTTATATCGCAAGCTGCCCTTTGATCCCCTGAAAGATTTTGAATACATCGGGCAGGTGGTGGATGTGCCGATGACTTTATTGGCCCGCAAAGATTTCCCGCCCAACAACCTAAAAGAACTGATCACCTATCTACGTGCGAACCGTGAAAAAGTCATGCTGGCCAATGCTGGACTCGGGGCAGTCTCCCATCTGTGCGGGATGCTATTTCAAAGCACAATCGGTGTTGACCTCACGACCGTGCCTTATAAAGGAACCGGCCCAGCCATGACTGATTTGATCGGTGGGCAGGTGGATGTGCTCTGTGATCAGACCACGCAGACCGTGCCGATCATTAAAGACAATCGGGTCAAGGTCTACGGTGTGACCACCACGAAGCGACTGGCAGGACTGCCAAACATCCCCACCCTGGATGAGCAGGGGATGAAAGGGTTTGAAGTCAAAGTCTGGCATGGCCTGTACGCCCCAAAAAATACTCCCAAAGACGCGCTTGATAAGCTCAATAAAGCGCTACGCGATGCCCTGAATGATCCTGTCATTCGTCAGCGCATGGCCGAACTGAGCTCTGATATCCCCCCAATGGACAAGATCACACCAGAGGGCCTGCGCACGCACCTCGAAGCAGAGATTGCAAAATGGGGTCCTGTCATTCGTAAAGCAGGCGTCTATGCCGACTAATGGCATTTGGACTTAGCCACAATCAGCGGGGTTGGGCGCGCGCATGCGTCGCGCTCGTCCTGCTGACAACCTCATTGTCGGCCATGGCAATTGAGGAGCCGCCCTTTCAGACACTCATCAGCGCCGCCTTTCGAGCATCGCCGCTACTCTGGATTCGTTGTAGCGGAGACCACGCTGGAGGGGGGTTTTGATGCAGCCAGCCGTACCGGCTTTCGACGGGTTGCTGGCTACATCTTTGGCGATAACACTCTGCAAAACGGAGGCAGCAAAAAAATTGCAATGACTGCGCCAGTTACGGTGGAGCCCAAAGAGGGCGGCTGGCGGCTGCACTTTGTGATGCCCAGCACGGAAAAGCTTGAGTCGCTTCCCCGGCCGAACAATTCAGAAGTTAATCTTCGACGCGTAGGCGAGCATGATGTTATTGCGATTCAATTCAGTGGCTGGACCACAGAGGCTGCAATTGCAGAGGCGACCGTCAAGCTGAAGTCTTGGGCGCAATCAAAGCAACTACAAATTGTTGGCACTCCACAAGTCGCCCGCTACAACGATCCCTTCACCCTGCCATGGCGGCGACGCAACGAAATTCTGATTGAAGTCGCAAGATAGGCCTCTTATCGCGACATCAGGCGGCGGGATAGGTAAGAAAGGCTGTCGACCAGTACCACCAGAATCATCATGGCAATCAGAATGCTGCTGGTCTCCTGCATCTGAAACAAGCCCATGTGAAAGGCGAGCATCTGGCCCAGTCCACCACCGCCAACCACGCCAAGCACAGCCGCAGCACGAATATTGTTTTCCCAGCGATACAGCGTGTAAGAAAGCAGCTGCGGCAATACCGTTGGCAGCGTTGCGTAAAGAAAGATTCTGCCTTCGGCAATTCCTTGAGTCCGTAATGCAGTAGCGGCACCCTGCGGCGCATTTTCAATCGACTCTGAAAATAATCGGCCTAAAACACCGGTGGTGTGGAGCGCGAGAGCGAGCGTTCCTGCAAATGGGCCAAGGCCTGCAGAGATCAGGATCAAGGCGGCCCATACCAGCTCAGGAATTGAACGCAGGGCATTCAGTGCCAGACGGGTTATCCATCGCCAACGCGCGGGATCATCACGGTGACTTTTGCTGGCCGGAACCGCCAACATCAGGCCCAACAGCGCCGCGAGCAACGTGCCCAGTGCGGACATCGCGATTGTCTCAATGCTGGCAACGGCAAGCTTCGCGAGAAATTTTGGATCGAGGTTAGGGGAGAGCAACTCCCCAAAGAAGCGGCCCATGCGCTTTGCGCTATCTATGGAAAAAAGCCGACTGAGTTGCAGATCAAGTGACCAGAAGCTGGTGATCACCAGCACCACCAGGCCAAAGGTGACCCAGCAGACCGAGCAATCCCAGCGCAGCCATGGATTGGGCCTAGAATCGGGCATCATTGAATCACCCGCCTTAGCCAGGCGCTTAGCAGATCGGCTAAGCCCACCAGCGCCATAAAGACCAGCAAAATAGTCGCGACTTCACCGCCATTAAACATCTTCATCGAGGCATCCATCTGTTGACCCAATCCGCCCGCACCCACAAAGCCCAAGACTGCTGAGGATCGAATCGCGCACTCCCATCGATACACGGTGTAGCTGGTGAGCTCCGTGGCATTTTGCGGCAGCAATCCAAAGAAAAAAGCCTGCAGCCGGCCGCCCCCGTTTCGCAGCAGCGTGGTGGTGGCATGGGTATCACCACTTTCTAAGATCTCGCTATACACCTTACCCAGCATGCCCGCATAAGTGAGCCCGATGGCCAATACACCCGCTGCGGGCCCAAGACCAACAACACGCACGAATACTAAAGCCCAAACCAGCTCGGGGATGCTTCTTAACACGATCAAAATCCATCGCAATGCTTGGCGAACAATAAACGGTAGCGCATGCATTCGACCCGATAACGACGACACCGAGAGCACACTGGTCGCAGCGAGTGTCATTGGTATCGCAACAACTAAGGCCAGCGCCATCCCGGCAGATGCGATTGCAATTGTCCGCCAGGCCTCAACAATTACCATGCGTAAAAACTCCGCGCCGATTTCGGGTGGGAAAAAATCCCCAAGAAAACGGCTCGTGACCTTGATGTTTTCCGCGTTAAAAAAAATCCAGGGCTTAAATTCAGTGGCGACCAGGGCGGGTACCAGAAGGACTAAAGCAAGGCTAGCCCAAGCGACCCGCTTCGCCCAGGCGGGATCACGAAGCGCGGGGTCAGAGACGACGCTGCCCATGACTAGCGGCAATGAACTATTTTTGGTGCGGTGGGCTCAATCGGCAGATCAAATCTTGGGCCCGCCACATCGGCCAACTCGTGTTCATGCTGGGCATAGAGCTCGGCAAGCCTCTGCTGTGTGACCTGATGTGCTGGCAGATCAAAGGCGCACCCACCTTCTCGTAATCCAATCACGCGTGGAAAACGACTGGTTGCAACATCAACCTGATGCAGCGTCACCACCAGAGTCACATTGCGGGCTCGGGCCTGGGTAATTAAGGTATCGATAGCCTGCCGGGCCCGCTTTGGATCCAGGGCCGATAGCGGCTCATCAATAAGCCAGAGCGTAGCTGGCGACATCAACGCCCGGGCAAGGCCAACCCGCTGACGCTCACCGCCCGATAGCCGATCCACACGATCCCAGAGCTTCTCTGACAAATCAAAGGCGTTGAGAGCTGAAATAGCTGCATCCGGATTTCGAGGATAAATGAGCTGGCCAATACTTTGCAAAAGTGTTAGCGACGGAAGACGGCCGGCCGTTAAGGCAGTGATGACCCTTTGGCGAGGCGGCAGCGGCGGTGTCTGTGGCGCATAGAAAAGCTTTCCGCGAAGTTGTTGCAACGATGCAGTCGAAAGAGCCCATGGATTTTGATGAGCCAGGCTAAGCTGACCCCGTGTAGGCTTTAAGGCGGCAGCCATAAGCTGCAGCAACGTGGTCTTGCCCGCGCCTGACGGTCCGATTACTGCGACCTGCTCGCCATCGCCAATCGATAAGGAAAGCTCACGAATAGCAGAGGGGGCCTGGGCCGCTGCGGCCCAATGACGCCCCTCAACCCGATCTAGCGAGAGATCCAATTACTTGATCAGCCCCGCACTTCGGCCGGCCTGCTCCAGGCCCTTGTAGTTTTCCGGCTTTGTTGCGATGTAACGGGTTGCGCGATTCAAGGTCAGGATTTCCTTACCCTCTGGTGTATTCATATCTAAGGCCAGCAGCGCCTTTGTAATCCGCTCGCGAAGGGACGCAGGCATATCAGCATGAACTGACCAGTTGTAATTAAAGTATGGCGGCGTGGTGTAAAACACATCGGTTTTTGATGTGTCCACTTTCTTCTCCGCAACAAACTTATTCCAGACCGTAATGTCGAGGGCGGCGGCATCCACCCGGCCGCTCACCACCGAGGCAATGGTGGCATCGTGAGCACCCGAGTAAGCGATGCGTTTAAAATCACGCTCAGGCTCAATGCCAGCCTCGAGAAGAAATGATCGGGGCATCAGACTTCCAGATGTGCTTGAGGCTGATCCGAAACTAAACTGCCGGCCCTTTAAATCAGAGAGCTTGGTAATACCTGAGTCTTTATTTGTTATGAACACCGATCGAAATTTGGTGTCCTCCTCGCGCTGGGCGATCGGGATGATCTTCCCGCCGGAGCGGATCTGGGCCTGTACATGGGTAAAGCCGCCAAACCAGACCAAATCCACTTGCTTATTTACCAAGGCCTCAACGGCGGCAGGGTAGTCGTTGACCGGGGTGAACTCGACTTTCATGCCGAGTGACTTTTCCAGATACCGAGTTATCGGCCCGAATTTTCTCAGCTGCTCGGTAGCCGCCTCTTCGGGGATGGTCGTGACCTTGAGCACTTGCTGGGCTTGCAAGGGAGAAATAACGATCAGGGCTGCAGAGAAGACCGCGTAACTAAGCCAATGACGACGAAGCATAGTGAAAAATCCTTTTGTGCTGGAGAGGGCCCGCCCGGGGCACGAAGTGAGGCCACTCGCAACGGAGTGGCTAGGATCAATCTTAACCGGAAAAACATCCGAATCGCTGCCTAAGGACAGCGAGATGCTGATAATAAAAAGGCCCTCCAAGGAGGGCCTTTTTAGGGAATCATGTCACCTTAAATGCCGAGGAGTTTTTTCGCCTCGCCAAGCGTCGACATCGACTCGGCATGCTTGCCGTCTTTGTGCAGCTGCTCACCTTTGGCGCGCAGGTCCTTTACTTTGGACATATCTGCAGGCGAGAGCTTTGCCGAGGGCATGCGCTCGTCGATTTTCTTCATTTCGCCCGGGCAGCCATGGGCAAAGGCCAGCGAGCTGCAAACCATTAACGACGCCATTACGAATGTCTTCTTCATTGCTATCTCCAAAAAAGTTACGCCTTACTCCCTGAACTTACAGCTTAGTGTGTTGACGCTTGCATGATGCCTGATTTTCGCTAGAAAAAACCCAGTTAAAAACCAATGGCTGCGCCATTTGAGCGGGGATCATAACCACCCTCCAGCACTCCATTGGCGTGCCGGACAATCATGCCTGCATGTCCGAACGACTCATCCCATGGGCCGAACTCCTCCACCTCGTGGCCCAAACCCCGCAGGGCCTGAAAGACTCCGGGCGCAAACCGCGATTCAAGCTTCAAAGTGTCCGATGGCGCCCCCCAGGTCCGGCCCAGAAGCCACCGCGGCCGCTCGATAGCCTGCTGCGGATGGTCGGAAAACTGCATCACCCGGCTAAAGATGGTGGCCTGAGTCTGGGGCTGACCGTCCCCCCCCATAGAACCGTAGACCATAGAGGCGCCCGATGCGCATTGCGCCAGACCGGCATTCAGTGTGTGAAACGGCTTTTTGCCTGGGGCAAGCGT
>RFRK01000036.1 GCA_009924525.1 Betaproteobacteria bacterium | reverse complement strand
ACTTCAATAATTTATTTCAGGTCTTAAAGTAGGCGTTAGCTTCGGCCGGTGCTGCCAAAGCCACCCTGGCCCCGCTCAGTCGAGGTGAAATCATCGACAACATGAAAGACTACCTGCTTTACCGGCACGATGACCAGCTGGGCGAGCCGCTCCATTGGATTGAGCGTAAATGACGTAGCGCCACGATTCCAGGCCGAGACCATCAGCGGCCCCTGATAATCGGCATCAATTAAGCCAACAAGATTTCCCAACACAATGCCGTGTTTATGGCCCAGTCCGGATCGCGGCAGAATCATTCCTGCATAAGCTGGATCGGCAATGTAGATCGCTAGTCCCGTCGGAATTAATTCAGCCTGCCCCGGCGCAAGCACAAGTGGTGCGGCAATACAGGCCCGAAGGTCCAATCCGGCTGAGGCCGCGGTGGCATAGCTGGGCAGTTGATCACCCAGTCGGGGATCAAGAATTTTGACGTCGATCTTCATGTGGAGTGATGTCGAAGAGTGGCAATATGAGTGAGTAAATGATGCGCAAGCTCTAGCTTGCTTGCGGGCGGTAAAAGCGTGACGCCATGATCATCACAGAGCATGATTTGGTTGGTGTCTTCGCCGAAAGTCTCCGCACCGATGTTACCGACCAATAAGGGAATCTGCTTGCGCTGGCGCTTTGCAGGCAATAGCGCGCGGAGATCATCCAGGCTGCCGCTTTCTGCCGCAAAGCCAACGCAGATCGGTGTCGGCTGCAGCCTTGCAACTGCCGCAAGAATATCGGGATTCTCTACCCACCGTATATCTTGAAGACTTCCTGAATTTTTCTTGATTTTCCCCGGCTGAGTGGTTTCGGGCCGCCAGTCTGCAACGGCAGCAACACCAATAAAGATCTCAGCGGAGGTGCTTTGAATACACTGCATCACCGTCTGGTGCATCTGCTCTGCGGTCTGCACATCAATGCGGGCCACCCCCTCTGGGGTCGGCAGATGTACGGGACCTGCGATCAGGGTCACACGGGCACCTGCGAGAACTGCGGCCTGTGCAATCGCAAAGCCCATCTTGCCGGAGGAGCGATTGGTGATGCCGCGTACCGGATCAATTGGCTCAAACGTGGGCCCGGCCGTCATGACAATCGATGCACCTTGCAGGATGCCGCGAATGTTGGGAAACCGGGCCGCCTCAGGCGCACTCGATTGCGGGCCAAAGCGATCCACGAGGTGTTGCAGCAGCTCTTCGGGCTCAAGCAATCGCCCATCACCCACTTCCCCACAGGCCTGATCACCGCGGCCCGGGCCGAGAATCGTAATTCCATCTTCACGAAGGGCCGCGATATTGCGCTGTGTGGCGGGGTTTTGCCACATCTGTCGATTCATGGCGGGTGCGACAAGCAGCGGAATTTCGCGCGCAAGACAGAGCGTGGCAAGAAGACTCTCAGTTTGCCCGTTGGCAAGCTGTGCGATGAAATCTGCACTTGCAGGCGCAATCAGAATGGCATCCGCCTCGCGCGAGAGATCAATATGGGGCATGCCATTGGCCGGTCCGCTGCCCTCGGGGCTGGTCCAGGGATCGCTATAGACTGGCCGGCCTGAGAGCGCCTGAAAAGTGAGGGCAGAGACGAATCGGGTGCCTGCCTCAGTCATGATCACCTGCACGGTCGCCCCTTCGTCTTGAAGGCGTCTTACCAGTTCACAGGTTTTATAGGCCGCAATCCCGCCGGTAATTCCAATGATGAAATGACGATGCAAAAGCCGCATGGCTCATCCTCGCCGAACGCGTGAAAGTTCGTCAAGCACTAACACAATGGCACCGATGGTGATGTAGCTATCTGCAAAATTAAAGGCAGGCCAGTGCCATCCACCGGCATGCCAGTCAATGAAGTCCACAACATAGCCCCAGGTCGCGCGGTCGATCGTATTGCCGATTGCGCCTGAGATGATGAGTGCTGCTGCGAGGGCAAAGCCCCGCTGGCTAGCGTGTCGAACCATGAGCATGCCGAGCACAAGCACCGCGATCACGCCCAGCCCAATAAAAAACCAGCGCTGCCAGCCGCCTGCATCGGCCAGAAAACTAAACGCGGCACCGGTGTTATGAACGCGAACGATATTGAACCAGCTGGTGAGCACCGTCTGCTGTCCGAGTGCGTAGCTGTTGACGATGACGAGCTTACTGAGCTGATCGAGTCCCACGAGCAGCAGGATGAGCAGCGTCCAGCGGCCTGCCGTTGAATTCAGGCCACGACGCTTAAGCGATGGCACGACGCTCACCTTCGCCGAAGAGATTGCTGACACAGCGACTACAAAGTTGGGGGTGGGCTGGGTCCTGGCCGACTTCGGGCCGGAGATGCCAGCAGCGGCTGCACTTGGGGTGCGAAAGCGCACTAACTTTGACGAAGACCGCATCTGCAGCAAGCTGGGAATCAATCACAACGCGGGCCTCTGAAGTGATCATGACGAATTTCAAGCCCTCACCCAAGTCGTTGAGTAGCCTCCCGATCGCCTGGCCTGCACGAATCTCCACTGCGGCTTGAAGCGATGAGCCTACAGCGCCAGCCTCACGCTGAATCTCAATCGCCTTTAGTACCTCGGCCCGCGCAGCGCGAATCGATGACCATTTGGCAAGCAGGTCGGCTGCGCGAGGCACCTCGATGATGGTATGCGCGGACTCTTCAAAGACGGTGGCCTGAGGATCCAGTCCGCTTGACTGATGTAGGCTCTGCCAGGCCTCATTGGCGGTGAATGACAGGTACGGTGACATCAGCCGGGTCATCATTTCGGTGATCTGCCACAGTGCAGTCTGTGCCGATCGGCGGGCCCGCGAGTTGCGGCCGCTGGTGTAGAGCCGATCTTTCAGGATATCGAGATAAAAAGCGCCCAGGTCTTCAGAACAAAAGCTGACCAGTCGCGCGACTGCTGGATGAAAAGCGTATCGGTTGAAATCCTCAAGGGTCAGACGCTGATTCTCGGCTGCGAGTGCGAGCGCATACTGATCAATCTCGGCCAATTCCTCTACCTGCAGGCTGTCGCGTGCGGGATCGAAATCATTGAGATTGCCAAGCAGAAAACATAGTGTGTTTCGAATGCGCCGATAGGATTCCACGACACGTTTCAAAATCGTATCGGAGATCGATAGCTCACCAGAGTAGTCGGTGCTGGCGACCCAGAGTCTTAAGATATCCGCCCCCATGGTGTCGGAGACTTTCTGCGGTGCGATCACATTGCCCACCGATTTACTCATCTTGCGGCCTTCACCATCAACCACGAACCCATGGGTCAGAAGTGCTTTGTAAGGCGGAACACCGTTGATCATGCAGCTGGTAAGTAGCGATGAATGAAACCACCCCCGATGCTGATCGCTGCCTTCGAGATACAGATCTGCAGGGAAGGTGGATTCTTGGGCGTGAGATCCGCGCAGTACAGTCTCATGGGTCGTGCCGGAATCAAACCAGACATCCAGTGTGTCGGAGTTCTTCTCGTAGAACGCCGCCTCATCGCCCAGCATTTCTTCCGCTGTAATGCTTTGCCAGATCTCGATTCCGGAGGTCTCTACACGTTGTGCAATGGCTTCAAGCAATTCAGGTGTGCGGGGATGGAGGGCGCCGGTTTCTCGGTGAATGAAAAAAGCCATCGGCACACCCCACTGCCGCTGGCGCGACAGCGTCCAGTCCGGCCGATTGGCAATCATGGCATGCAGCCGCGCCTTGCCCCACTGGGGATAAAAGGCAGTGGATTCAATGCCGGCGAGCGCAAGCTCGCGCAGGCTTTTGCCGCCGCTCTGGGGCCTGATATCCATGCCAGCAAACCACTGGTTGGTCGCCCGATAAATCACGGGCGATTTGTGTCGCCAGCAGTGCATGTAACTGTGGGTGATACGTTCGGAATGAATGAGTGTTCCGGCCTGCGCTAAGGCGGCAACAATTTTTGAGTTGGCATCCCAAATCGTTAGATCGCCAAAGAGGGCCAGCCCCGCCGCATAGCGGCCGTCGCCCATGACCGGAGTAAGAATCTCTTCATCGGCCATACCTGCGGATTTACATGACAAAAAATCTTCGATGCCATAGGCTGGTGATGAGTGCACGATGCCGGTGCCGGAATCGAGATTTACATAGTTTGCGGTCAGAATTGGACCGCTTCGGGCATAGCCTTCATGGGCGCGCGATAACGGGTGCTGCAGCCGGATGTTCTGCAGCTTGAGTCCATCACAGCGGCCGACGATCTTGCCGGATAAGCCCCAGGCGGACAGACACGCCTGCACCCGGTCTTGGGCCAGAATGAGCCAGCGATAGCGAAGATTAGGAGGGAATTTCCGGCCGCCTGCGGTCTCAGCGGGGCCAGTGATTTCAACCAGAGCATATTGAAACTCCGGATGGGCATTTAAGGCCTGATTGGCCGGAATGGTCCAGGGCGTGGTGGTCCAGATCACGGCTGCAAGCTCACCCTGAAGTGTTGCCGCGGATAGGCCGAAGGCCTTGGCGATTGCCTGCTTCGCCTGCGGATCGGCCTCGAAGGCAACATCGATAGCAGGATCACCGCGGTCGGCATATTCCACTTCGGCTTCGGCCAGGGCTGAGCCACAGTCGAAACACCAATTTACGGGTTTGAGTCCGCGAAAGACAAATCCTTTTTCGAGAATTTTCTTTAGGGCCCGCAACTCATCGGCCTCGTTTTTTGGCGCCATGGTCGTGTATGGCGCATCCCATTGGCCCAGCACGCCGAGTCGGATGAAATCTTTTTTCTGCCGCTCAATCTGTTCGGTGGCGTAGGCCCGAGATTTCTGTTGAACGTCGCGGGTGGGCAGCGCCTTACCAAATTGTTTTTCGATCTGGATCTCAATCGGCATGCCGTGACAGTCCCAGCCGGGAACATAGCGGGCATCAAATCCAGACAGCACCTTCGATTTCACAATCATGTCTTTGAGGATCTTGTTCACTGCATGGCCAATATGAATATCGCCATTGGCATACGGGGGGCCGTCGTGCAGCACGAAGAGGGGCCGGCCAGCGGTACGGGCCCGAATCCGACGATAGACGCCCGCTGTCTGCCACTGGGCGACCCACTGAGGCTCGCGCTTGGGCAGATCTCCGCGCATCGGAAAGCTCGTCTTCGGTAAGTTCAGGGTGCTGTCTTGCGATCCGGATTCGGCGGAGGAATTTTTTTCGGGCATAGCGCTGGAATTAGTGGACATGTTGACTGAAGTACTGTCGGGCCTGCTGCGCATCGATGTGCATCTGTTCGGTCATGGCCTGAAGGCTCTCAAAGCGGGCCTCGTCGCGGAGTTTTTCATGAAACGTGACCTGCACGATTTTTCCATAGGCATCCCCGGACCAATCAAAGAGATGGGCCTCCAGCAGCAGGCGGCCAGACTGTTCAACAGTGGGCCGATGGCCCAGGCTGGCGACACCAGCAATCGGCATATCGCCTAAACCGCTCACACTCACCACGAAGACGCCCGACAGCAAGAGTGTGCCGGGCACTGGAATATTCAGGGTGGGGTAGCCGAGATTTCGGCCAAGTTTTTTGCCGTGGATGACATGGCCACAGAGAAAATACGGATGGCCCATCAGGGCCTCAGCCTCTCGCATCTCGCCACGCGCAAGCAGTGTTCGTAGACGCGAACTCGAGGCACGCTCGTCGCCAGCCTGCACCGCGTTGATGCAGTGGACACGCCAGCCGTAAGGGTTGGAGGCCTGCTGTAACAACTCGAGATTGCCGCGACGCCGAGCGCCAAATCGGAAATCGTCACCAATCACTAATTCTTTTGCCTGAAGTGATTCGAAGAGAAATTTCTGCATGAAATCTTCTGCAGACATTGTGGCCAGTGATTGGCCAAAGCGCAGAATCCAAAGCTCATCAATGCCCAGGCCTGCCAGCACCGCTGCTTTGGCCCGCAGGCCTTGGATTTTTCCAGGGGCACTCTGAGGGCTGAAATAGGCCCGGGGATGGGGCTCGAAGGTAACGAGCGCACTCTTTAAGTTCTGCTGTTTGGCTAGCGTGACGGCGCGATGAATCAGGGCCTGATGTCCAAGGTGAACACCGTCGAAATTTCCGATCGTGACCGAGCGGCCGAAAGGCGGCCTGCGGCGGGGGGAAATTCCTTGAAAAATCAGCATGTTATGCGGGCTTTGTGGACTGAGATCGAAACGGTGGATTATAGGGGGCCGCTAGAATCTCAGCCTTATGAAGCGCCTAGCTGTGCTGATCTCGGGACGCGGTTCCAATTTGGAAGCACTGCTGGGTGCGATCCAGCGTTATGGCTGGCCGATCGAGGTGGCCTGTGTGATTTCCAATCGCCCGAATGCAGGGGGCCTGGATATCGCCCGCTCCAAAGGAATTCCGACAGAGGTGATTGACCACACCCAATTCTCAGATCGTTCGGCCTTCGACAATGCGCTGATTCACCGGCTCGAAGCGCAGCAGCCGGATCTTGTGGTGCTGGCCGGATTTATGCGACTCCTTACCGCCGAATTTTGCGCGCGCTTTCGACATCGGCTGGTCAACATCCATCCCTCCTTGCTTCCTGCATTCAAAGGCCTACAGACCCATCAGCAGGCCATCGATGCCGGCGTGCGGATTCATGGCTGCACGGTGCATCTTGTCACTGCCGAGCTGGATCATGGACCCATCCTTGCGCAGGCGGCTGTATCTGTGCGACATGACGATACCGCCGAAGCACTCGCCGCGAGGGTGCTGAAAATGGAGCATGAGATTTATCCGAAGGCGATCGCGGCCTGGCTCTCTGGGCAGCTGACCGTTGAAGACGATCGAATCATCGATCGGGGTGAGGGCGCGTTTCCGACCGGATTTATGTCGTGCCAACTGCATCCCGATCTCGCGTAATTCGTAAGCAGGCGCCAGAGGGCCGGCTGGCGAAGCTGGCAAAGCTCATCGGCACCTTGCTTGAATTTTCCTCGCCCGCCGACAGCACGATGTCGCATTTTTTTAAATCCCATCCCGAGATGGGGGCCCGCGATCGGCACTTTTATGCTGAAAGTGCATGGGCAGTGCTGCGTAATCTCAGCTGGTTTCAGCATCTGGCCCATGCGACCGCGAAGGATCGGCTCCTCTGGCGGCTGGCAATTCTGGGGGTGCTGCAGGTGAAGGAGCAGCTTCCGGCAGAGGCCGATCGCGATTCGACCGATCGGATCTGGCGAGAGGGCCTGCCGCAGGCTGAGTCTTGCGAGGTGGATCCTTATCTCCGCGAGAGCATGCCGCAATGGATAGCGCAGGCCTTGATCGATGCAATCGGAGAGCTGGAGGCAATTGCCTGCGCTCGTGCACTTCGTCAGACCGCACCGCTAGATCTTCGAGTAAACGTGCTGCGGGCGTCGGCTGCGGATGCGCAGGACATGCTCACGAAAGATGGCATTGTCGTGCAGCGGCTGCCAATTCTTGAGTGCGCTCTGCGAATTGACGGCAAGCCGGCGCTTCAGCGCAGCCGCGCGTTTCGCGAAGGCTTCATCGAAGTCCAGGACCTCGGCAGCCAAATCATTGCTGCACTGGTCGCAGCGCGACGGGGCGAATTTATTGTCGATTTCTGCGCCGGCGCCGGCGGCAAGACACTGGCCCTGGGCTCAGCGATGGGCAATACCGGGAGGCTTTATGCCCTCGATACCTCTGCAGCTCGCCTTGCCCGTTTCAAGCCGAGGCTGATGCGAAGTGGACTGTCGAATGTCTGGCCGATTGCGATCTCTGGGCTTAATGACGATCGCATCAAGCGTCTCGTCTCAAAGGCCCATGCCGTACTCGTGGATGCGCCCTGCAGCGGGCTGGGCACCTTGCGCAGAAATCCTGATTTGAAATGGCGCATCGCGCATGCTTCGGTGGCCTCGCTGCAGGATCAGCAGGAAAAAATCCTTCGGGCAGCATCTCGACTGGTCAAGCCGGGTGGTCGATTGGTTTACGCCACCTGCAGTCTTTTGTCTCAAGAGAATGAACAAGTGGTAGAACGTTTTTTATCAAGCTGTCCCGACTTTAGCCGCGTGCCCGCCGCCGAGGTCCTGCAGCGTCAGCGGATAAAAATCCCACCGGCCTGGCAGCCGATAACTGCCGCAGGTGATCTCATGCTCTGGCCGCATCGGGCGGGGTCCGACGGCTTTTTTGCCGCCTGTATGGTCAGGGCTGGAAGTTGAGGCAGGGGGGTGGGATAATCCGGCCGTTTTCATAACAGAAGGCCCGTTTGCCGTGGAACCTCCGGCCCCGGGCATCAAGGGAGCTCTTGTTGGATGCAATGACCGCATTAATGGACCTGCCGGCTGTCGCCGCGCTTTGGGAATTTATTCGTTATGGCCTAACGGGCTGGGGCGCTGGCGCGATCGTCTTGTTTGCACTCGCGGCGACCCATCTCACGATTATTGGGGTCACCGTTTACTTGCACCGTTGCCAGGCCCATCGCGCACTCGAGCTGCATCCGCTGATTTCACATCCACTGCGGTTCTGGCTCTGGATGACTACGGGAATGGTGACGAAAGAGTGGGCTGCGATTCACCGCAAGCACCACGCTAAATGCGAAACAGAAGAGGATCCCCACAGTCCACAGACCCGTGGCATTGATAAGGTGCTTTGGCAGGGCGCTGAGCTTTATCGCGAGGCAGCGGCTGATCGTGAGCTGGTAGAGCGTTATGGCCACGGCACACCCGATGACTGGATCGAGCGCCGTTTGTACTCCCGGCACAGCGTGCTGGGCGTCTCACTGATGTTGATCGTGGACGTGATGCTCTTCGGAATTGCCGGTGCGGCGGTCTGGGCAGTGCAGATGGCCTGGATCCCTTTTCTGGCAGCAGGGGTTATCAATGGCATTGGGCACTTCTGGGGCTATCGTAATTTTAAAAGTCCGGATACCAGCACCAATATTCTCCCCTGGGGCATTCTGATCGGCGGCGAGGAGTTGCATAACAATCACCACACCTTTGCTACTTCGCCCAAATTGTCATCGAAATGGTACGAGTTCGACATCGGCTGGTTTTACATCCGATGTCTCGCCGCGCTCGGGCTGGCCAAGCCGCGCGCACTGCCGGCTGAGATGTTTCTTGATCCGTCGCGCAACCAAATTGATGCCGACACGGTAGCGGCGGTGATCTCGCACAAGTATGAGCTCATGGCCATGCTTGCGAAGTCGTTTAAAAAACATGCTCGCCGAGCCCAATTTCAGCCGTCGGTTGTTGAGAAGTGGACTGAGTTGCGAAAAGAGTTCGAAACCATGTGGAGTCTTCGACATCTCTCGGTCGAGCAGGCGGTGGCAGGCCTGCAGTCTTGGTGTAATCGTGCCGAGGCCTCGGGTATTGCAGCCCTTGCTGATTTTTCGAAGCGGATTCGAATGGTGAGCCCGCGTCGCACCGCGATCGCGGTCTAGCAATCCTCACCGCGCCTGCGCTCAACGCGCTAGGAACTGGCTCTCGACTCTGAGTTCCCCGGCGACTTCGCCGGGGTTTTCTTTTGCTCCGACGATTTTTTCTTTTCCGGGCTGGCTTTCTTCTTCTCCGGATTTGATTTTTTCTTCTCGGCCGCCTTAGTTGGCGCTACTTTTTTCGCCGGAGGATCGCCTGGCGGGAGGCTGGCAGCCTCAGCCGAGGAAAGAATAGTGCGCTTGCCGCGCTCATCGGTCACCACGGTCTGGGTTCGGGCCGGCCGAATCAGAAGCCGCTGTCCGACGACAGGCTCGCCTTCCAGATGATTCGTGGATTTCAGATCGCCTGCCGTGACGCCATAGCGCTTGGCAATTTTCGCAAGGCTGTCTTTCTTGGTGACCCGGTGATAGACCGGGCCCAGAGTTTCTTTTTCAATGACTCGGGAGCCAGTGAAGCGCGCGAGCGTAGTCTCGATTGCTGGCTCTGGGCTATCGAGTGCCATTGGCGCAAGCAGCACGGTGCCCGGCAGTGGCCGCGCATTTTGTTTCAGGCTATTGGCGCGAATGAGATCCTGCGGGGCGACACCCGCGCGTTTTGCCAGGGTGAGTAGGGTCTCGTTTTCTTTCAGCGTATAGGGCTTCCAGGTCACCAGGGGCAGGCCTCGGGCAATATGTTCCTGCAGCTGCTGCTGAAAGCCTGCGGCCCGATCTGCCGGCAAGATGATGCGATCTGTTCGAGTGACCGTAATCACTGGACGGTTCAGCGAGGGATTGAGTTCCGTGAATTCGGCAATCGTCATGCCAGCAAAGCGGGCTGCCAGCGATAAATCGATCGATTGTTCCTTATCAATCACTACAAAAAATGGCCGATTAGGAATGACCGGAAGAGAGAGTCCATGTTCATTGGCACGCGAGAGCACATTGCGCAGGGCAATCAGCTTCGGCACATAGTTCTGAGTCTCTTTGGGCATTTTCAGGTTGGCGTAGTCGGTTGGCCGGCCTGCCGCCGCATTACGCTTGCGGGCGCGAAGGACTGCGTTTTCGCCCCAGTTGTAGCTGGCTAGGGCAAGAAACCAGTCTTGATCCTGTAGCTCATAGAGCCGTTGCAAATAATCAAGCGCTGCCCGTGTCGATTCAATGACATCACGGCGCTGGTCCATCCACCAGTTCTGCTCTAAGTCGTAGATTCGGCCGGTTGAGGGGATGAATTGCCAGAGCCCTGCCGCTTTCGCCTTGGAGAGTGCGTTGGGCACAAAGGCACTCTCGACAATGGGCAGCAGCGCGAGCTCGGTTGGCATGTTACGGGCCTCGAGCTCCTCGACGATGTGATACAGATATTTTCCACCCCGCTCTAAAACACGCTTGAGGTATTCCGGATTACGCAGAATCCATCGTTCATGCTGCTCGACCAATGCAAGCTGTAAGGGTGGCATGGCAAATCCGGCCACGATACGGTCAGTTAACACCTCATACCGAGGGGTCTGCAGAATTGGTGTTGCGGCAGATGCCGAAGTCTCGCTGCCTGTGGTGGTTTTGGCTGCTTCTATGCGGACTGCAGGCACATTGGCCCGCTCGGCAGATCCTCGGGCAGGCGCTGGCTTCGGTGGCACAGTCGCGGCACTTACCGGGGCCGATCCGCCCGTGGGGGTTGAGACTGGCGGGGCAACCACACAGCCCGAAAGAGACAGCGAGATGGCCAGTAGAGTGAGAAGTCGCATCGGGCCCGATTATCCGCGAAAGCTGTCTTTTTGCTGCCGTAAATCAGCAAATGCCTGCGCACTTGAGCACAACAGAAAAGGGTTGGTGCTGCGCTCAAGGGCAATCGTGCTCGGCAGCGTGATACGACCTTGATCGCGAAGTAATTTCACATGCGTGAGTCGATTGGCAATTTCACGTCGATGCGGAAAGGCAACGGATGCAAAACGCAGATTGGCAAGGGTGTACTCGTGGGCGCAGTAGACGGCAGTCTGTTCGGGCAGGGCCGCGAGCTTTTGCAGTGAGGCCCACATCTGTTCTGCCGACCCCTCGAAGAGCCGGCCACATCCTGCTGCGAAAAGCGTATCCCCGCAAAAGAGCACAGGCGCGTGCTGATGCTGGCCAAAAAAGGCGATATGGCCCCGCGTATGGCCCGGAACCTCAATCACCTGAAATGCGCAGTCCAGTTCGCCAAGGACAACCGAATCGCCTTCGCGCAGTGGATCGGTGATGCCCGGAATCGCTTCGGCGGCCGGCCCATAGACCCGAAGACCTTGCGGCGCTGACACGCCCTGGCTGGCTGCCTTTAAGGCAGCGACTCCGCCGGCGTGGTCTGCGTGATGATGCGTGATCAAGATCGCAGCAAGCTCGAGCTGATGTCGCTGCAGAAAGTCCAGCACTGGGGCGGCATCACCGGGATCGACCACAGCAGCCAGTCTCTGTTGGTCATCGGTAATCGCCCAGATATAGTTATCGGCAAATGCCGCAATCGCCTGAATCACTCATCAATCCCTTTCAAGACTGGGGCCCATGGAGCGAGACACCCTTGGGCCGGCGCCTCGTCCAGGAGGAACAGGCCTGGTTCGATAGCAGCCTGCAAGACGTATTCGGTTACAACGCCGTCCAGATCGGCCCGCTGCCGCTGGATGCCCTGAGGGCGAATCGTATGTCATGCCGGGCCCGGATGGTATGGCCCAAAAGCGGTCAGTGCCCCCCAGCGGAGGATATGGATGACGCTGGCACGATCTCGGCGGTTGCGGGCTCAGCCCACGATTTACCTTTTCTGACTGAGAGCCTGGATTTGCTGGTCCTGCCCCATACGCTGGAGATCGCTCGCGATGCCCACCATCTCTTGCGCGAGGCCCAGCGCGTGCTGATCCCCGAGGGCCGGATCGTCATCACCGGATTTAATCCGATTAGCCCCTGGGCACTGAGAAAAACCTCGCGCTCGGTGACACGTTTTCCGCCATCGGGCCACGCATGGATTTCCCTGCCGCGGCTCAAAGACTGGCTGCGACTTCTGAATTTTGATCTCGGTGCGGGCGGGGCAAGCGCATTTGGGGCCTATGTGCCGCCCTTTGAATCGGACCGATGGTTGAATCGCATGCAATGGATGGATCCTGCGGGACGCCGCTGGTGGCCAATGGCCGGCGGTGTCTATTTTTTAATGGCCGTAAAACGTGTGCACCATATGCAACTTATTGGTCCCCGCTGGCGCGATCGCAAGGCAGTCGCCGCAGCGAAAGCGGCAACGGCCTCTTCGGTGCGGCTGCATTGCAATCATCCGTCAGTTACACAGGACTCCATTGAATGCGGGGGCGCAAGTCATTGAGCCATTCTGCTGAGGTCGTGATCCACACCGATGGTGCCTGCAAGGGCAATCCGGGCCCCGGCGGCTGGGGCGCGCTATTGCAATATGGCAATCAAGAGAAAGAGATATTCGGCGGAGAGGCCAACACGACCAATAACCGTATGGAGCTCACTGCGGTGATTGAGGCCCTGCGCTGTCTAAATCGCTCCTGCAGAATTCTGATCGTGACCGACTCGCAGTACGTGCAAAAGGGCGTCCAATCCTGGATGGCCCAGTGGAAGCGCAAGCACTGGAAAACCTCGGCCGGCAAGCCTGTTGCGAACAAGGAGCTCTGGGAGGCCCTCGACTCTGAACTCGCCCGCCACACGGTCTCCTGGGAGTGGGTTCGCGGCCATCAGGGCCATTTAGGCAACGAACGGGCTGATGGGCTCGCCAATCGGGGCGTCGAATCCATTACCCTAGCGGAATTGGATCCCTCCTCAGAGAAATAATGCCGATTTCTAATTCCGTCCGCCGATGGGCTGTGCTCGTGATCGTGATCGCCGGCCTCGTTGCTGCAAGCTTGGCGGGCATCAAAATGAACACTGAGAGTCAGACCCCGGCGCCAAAAGCCGCGGGCGGACCAGTTGTGATCGAGGCCGAGCCCGTTCGGGTCACGGAACTCTTGGATGCGGTGACGGCGGTCGGAACGCTTCGCTCAGCGTAGTCGGTGGTGCTGAAATCTGAAATTCCGGGCCGAATTGCGCGGGTCATGTTTGCCGATGGCAGCCAGGTCGCCAAAGGGGATGCATTGATTATTTTTGATGCATCGGTGCAGCAGGCGCTCGTGAATCAGGCCCGCGCAGAACGCGACCTCGCGGCGGCGAAACTTAAGCGCACGGAGGAGCTCTTTCAGAAAAAATTTCTCTCTGCTGCAGCGTTAGATGACGCCAAAGCTACCGAAGAGATTGCGGCAGCCAAACTTGCGTTGGCCCAGGCGAACCTCGACAAGATGACGATCCGCGCGCCTTTTGGGGGCCAGATCGGCATACGGCAGGTCAGTGTTGGGGATTATCTGAAAGAAGGGGTTGAGCTTGTAAACCTCGAGGATCTCAGCTCCATGAAGGCGGATTTTCGAGTGCCCGAACAGATCAGTGGCCGCCTCGCGGTTGGTCAGACTGTGCAGCTGCAATCCGATGCATTTCCGGGCGCAAGCTTTCCTGCAAAAGTGGTTGCGATTGACCCTGCCGTTGATGCTTCGGGCCGGTCCTTGCTGCTGCGGGCCGAGCTTCGAGATGTCTCGCGTCGATTAAAGCCCGGCATGTTTGTACGGGTACGGCTAGTGCTGGAGTCACGTCCGAATGCCATCGTGATTCCCGAAGAGGCCCTGGTTACCGCGCAGAATCGGCTGACTGTCTTTAAGGTGGTAGAGGGCAAAGCCGTCGCGACACCAGTGGTCACCGGATTGCGTTCACAGCTTGATCAGCGTGCAGTGGTCGAGGTCATCAAGGGCCTCGCGCCAGATGATGTGGTGGTGACAGCCGGCCAGATCAAAATCCGCGGCAACAATGTGCCCGTGAAAGTCGCAGAGCCCGCCGCAGCGAAGGGCCCTGGTGGTCCGCCAGGAAAGGGTGCCGCACAGCAACCCGCAGAGAAAAAGGGCGCTGAGAAGGCCGAGGAAAAAGCGGCGGGCAGTCCGCCTGAAAAATCCCCAGCGAAGAAGGCGCCCTAGCGTGATTAGCGTGATCGGCACCGAATGAGACTCTCTGAGATCTGTATTCAGCGGCCCGTTTTCGCAACGGTACTCTCGCTGATCATCGTGCTGATCGGTGCGGTCTCCTACACGCGACTGTCGGTTCGCGAATATCCGCGCATCGACACACCCGTTGTCACCGTGGAGACGCGTTATCTGGGCGCCTCAGCTGAAGTGATTGAGACACAGATCACCAAGCCCCTAGAGGACTCCTTAGCCGGTATCGATTCGATTGACGTGATCACGTCAA
>RFRK01000035.1 GCA_009924525.1 Betaproteobacteria bacterium | reverse complement strand
GCCGCTGACACTCCCGCATCATCGCAAAGGTGGTGTCTTTATAGGTCTTAAACCCGCCGAGCGGGTCACAGACAAACAGCACACTGCGGTTCATGGCCGAGCCTGCTCGAGTTCCAAGGATGCCGCCAATAGTGCCAGACGAGCGATGACTCCGTAAACGTAATAACGATTGGGCGCCGCATCAGGATGAATGGTCTGATCCGGCTGCATGCAGCTCTCATCAAAGGGCAGGGGAAGAAACTTCATGCCAGGGGCGTTGAGGTTTTCATCCGGCCCCCGCTCAGCATGAATCCTATAAAAGCCGCCCACCACATAGCGATCCACCATATAGACCACGGGCTCTGCAACCGCTTCATCAACTGATTCAACCGTGGGCACCCCCTCTTGGATCAGCACATCGGAGACCGAGAGACCCTCTTTGACAACAGCCATCTTATTGCGCTGCTTACGATTCAGGTTGATGATTTCCTGAGCATCTTTGACCATCATGATGCCCATGCCGTAGGTGCCGGCATCGGCTTTGACTACCACATAGGGGGTCTGCTGTACCCCAAGCTCGCGGTATTTGACGCGGATTTTTTCCAGCATCATCGAGATATTGTCGGCCAAGCAGGATTCGCCCTCGCGGGCATGAAAGTCAACCTCTGAGCAGGTCGCATGAAACGGATCCAGTACCCAGGGATCGATCTGCAGGCGCTCGGCGAATTGCTTTACAACAGCCGAGTACGCCGAAAAATGTTGGCTTTTGCGTCGTACCGACCAGCCTGCATGCAGTGGTGGAATGATTTTTTGGCCTTTGATGCCCTTAAGGCTTTCAGGAATACCTGCCGAGAGATCGTTATTGAGAAGAATCGCGCAGGGATCAAATCCCTTTACGCCGAGCCGATCTCCCTGCCGCTCCAGGGGCTCCAGCAGCAGATGTGAGCCATCTGCAAGCGCGATCGGGGTGGGCTGCGTAATTTCAGGAATCAGTGTGCCAATTCGGACCTCGAGGCCAGATTGCTTAAGCAGGGCCGCAAGCCGGGCGACATTGCTTAGGTAGAAGGTGTTGCGGGTATGGCTTTCAGGTATGAGAAGAAACCGCCGGACATCTGGGCAGCGCCGCTCGACCGCAGCGCTCATGGCCTGCACAGTGAGCGGCAGGGCGTTGTCAGCCAGGTTATTAAAACCCCCCGGGAAGAGGTTGGTATCAACCACCGAGAGCTTAAAGCCCGCATTTCGGATGTCTACCGAGGCGTAAAACGGCGGCGTATGCGAGAGCCACTGAGAGCGGAACCAGTGCTCGATCTCGGCACTGGCCTGAAGAATCTGACGTTCTAGGGCAGCAAGGGGTCCGCCCCCGTGCGGGCGATGAAGACTGTAA
The DNA here is from genome assembly GCA_009924525.1 of Betaproteobacteria bacterium. GTDB lineage: Bacteria > Pseudomonadota > Gammaproteobacteria > Burkholderiales > Burkholderiaceae_A > Lacustribacter. The sequence goes on along the minus strand of RFRK01000035.1, from coordinate 13,315 downwards.
GGCACCATGGTTGGGCATTTTATCCCGCCCATGGTGAAACTCTTGTTTCAAAAAAAAGCCCGCCTCAGGGGGCGGGCTTGAATCACAGCGAGGAGAGCGATTACAGGTAGTAAGCCTTTTCACCGTGGGATGTGGTGTCTAAGCCTTCGCGCTCAGACTCCTCGGGCACCCGCAGGCCGATGATCATCTTGACGATCAGCAGGGCGATAACCGAGACCACTGCCGACAGCACAATCGTTGTAATCACAGCTTCGGCCTGAATCAGTAGCTGGCCACTGATCGAGTATTCCTCCCCGACCTTGTTGGCAACGTAATCAAAGATTCCGGTTCCGCCGAGAGAGGGTGCAGCAAACACGCCAGTCAGCAGCGCACCAATGATGCCGCCCACGCCATGCACACCAAACACATCCAGCGAGTCGTCTGCTTTAAGCATCCGCTTTAAGCCTGTCACACCCCAGAGGCAGACAAATCCAGCAGTCAGGCCAATGATCAGCGCGCCGATAATTCCGACGAATCCAGCAGCTGGCGTAATTGCCACCAAGCCAGCGACAGCACCTGAAGCAGCACCCAGCATCGAGGGCTTATCGCGGAAGATGGCCTCGCCAAGCGTCCACGCAACAATCGCGGCAGCGGTGGCAAACAGCGTGTTGGTGACAGCAAGTGCTGCGGTTCCAGTAGCCTCAAGGTTTGAGCCTGCGTTAAAACCGAACCAGCCCACCCACAGCATGGCAGCACCCACCATGGTTAGGGTCAGGTTGTGCGGGGGCATCGGCTCTTTGCCGTAGCCCGTGCGCTTGCCCACCATGTAGGCCGCAACCAGGCCAGCAACACCGGCATTGATATGAACTACCGTGCCGCCAGCGAAGTCGAGAGCGCCTTTAGCCCAGAGTGCACCTGCTGCAGCGATCACAGCCTCAAGAGACTTGGCGTCGGTAATCGCATCGGGGCCATCCCAGTACCAGACCATGTGTGCGGTGGGAATATAGGCAAAGGTAAACCACAGCACCAGGAACATCAGCACCGCTGCAAACTTCATACGCTCAGCAAACGCGCCAACAATCAGCGCACAGGTGATGGCAGCGAAAGTGCCCTGGAAGGCCACGAACATCAGCTCAGGAATGACAACACCTTTACTAAAGGTTGCTGCTATAGAGTCACCGGTGATCCCGGCCAAGAACGCCTTGTCAAAGCCGCCGACGAACGGGCTGCCGCCTGTGAATGCGAGCGAATAGCCATAGATTGCCCAGAGCACGAAGATCAGGGCGGCACCCACCATCACCTGCATCAGAACAGAAAGCATATTTTTCGAGCGCACCAGGCCGCCGTAAAAAAGCGCAAGCCCGGGAACGATCATCGACAGCACGAGCACCGTTGATAACATCATGAATGCTGTATCCCCTTTGTTGGGGACGGGGGGTGGGGGAGCTGCGGGAGCATCTGCAGCAAAAGCGAGCGACGCAAAGCCAGCGGTGCCGAGGATCATCAGCAGCGGCTTGGCCAAGCGCGCAATCAGAGAGTGGAAGGATTTCATTGTCGCCTCACGTAGAAAAGGTGATGTGAATCAGAGCGCTTCCTTGCCGGTCTCACCGGTTCGGATGCGGATCACTTGTTGAAGGTCGTAGACGAAGATCTTTCCGTCGCCAATTTTGCCGGTGCGGGCAGCGCCCTCGACAGCCTCGATGGCGCGCTCAAGAAGATCTTCTGAGACTGCTGCCTCGACTTTAACTTTCGGTAAAAAGTCGACCACATACTCCGCGCCCCGATAAAGCTCGGTGTGGCCCTTTTGCCGACCAAAGCCCTTGACTTCGGTAACAGTGATGCCCTGAACGCCGATCGCGGATAGGGCCTCACGCACCTCGTCGAGCTTAAACGGCTATGATTGCAGTGATGAGTTTCATGTTGTCCTCTGGGTTGAATGAGGGCCGCGATGAATTGCTAAGCCCGGAGAGTCATGAGGGTAGGTTAGAAGGTTTTAGATAGGCTGAGGTTAAAGCCGCTACCGTAGAGCTTCGTGCTTCGACCGTCACCGGTTGTAAACCAAGCTCTAGCATCTGGAGAGAGCCCCGATGTATTGAAGAAGTTCGCGCCCAAAACCCATCCGCTCATGTCGTAGGCAAGGCCAATGGAGTAGTCCTTTATGTAGTCTAGGGCTGCCTCTTTGTCGTTCAGATCAAGAAATCCGGCATGAGCCTTCACTGTTAGGCCGGGAGAAATTTCTTTGGCTAGAGATAGATCAAAATAAAGGGTTCCTTTGGCCGTAGAGTTAGCAGATCTTTGCAGGGAAGTGTCCCCGCCGCCTTTGCCGAGGCCGAAGTAACGATCACTTAAAGTGTAAGAGGTCTTGATTGATACTGGACCCCATCCAAGACCAATGTAGGCCTCTTGCGTGTTGACCGGGTTGGTAAGATTAGTCGCAGAAACTTGCGCTCCGGGGTAGTAGTAATAAATTGCCCCAACATCCAGTCCGACGCCAAACAGTTCAGTTTTGTATCCCCCGTATACGTCCATTTCAACGCCACTGCCGCGAGGGGACGCCCAGTCGGCAACACTTGAGTTCCAGTTGCCCAGGTAGACCCCAGACTTGTGGGCGAAGTCGATGCCGCCTTGAATCGCAGGCTTTGAGTCCGATTGCGAAATTCCGCGGAATCTGTAATCCGAGGTCAATCCAAAATTGCCGCTGATCGTGTACTCCGGCTCCGGCTTTTTGCCTTGGGCCAGGGCGGGGACTGAGAGCGCTGCGAGAGAGAGCGCGAGGATAGTTTTCTTCATTTATGAGCTCCTAATAAGAATTCGATCGGTAGAGACCGCCTGTTGGAGTAGCGAAACCCGTGCCAGGCCAAAACCACTGGTTTTCCCTTGAAAATAAGGTTTTTTCGCACCCTCTCTAAGCCAGAGCCATTGTTTTGCACTATAAATGTGCAAATTAATCACCAAAAGAGTGCATCAGGGCGGTCTAGAGATGGGCTGGGCTTCTGGCCTGCGTGTTAGATTGGGGCCATGTCCAAGCCGCCCTTTCCGCCCTTTCCGCCGATGCCAAAGGCCTTTGCGGACCTTCAGGCAAAGGTCTCTGACCTAATGCGCACTTCGCCCGCAGCGGAAGTTGAGGGCCATATGAAGACGGCTCTCTCGGCGGCGATGGCCAAGATGGATCTTGTGACCCGCGAGGATTTTGAGCTGCAGCAGCAGATGCTGGCCAAGGCCCTGGAAAAGATGGCTGCCCTAGAGCGCAGGGTGATTGAGCTTGAGGCCGAGAGGCTTCGTCTAGAGAAAAAGAGCTAATTCAACTCGCTAGTGTTGTTTAGCCTCTCGGCCCAGAACAATGGGCCGGATGTCATTTTCTGTTGTCCAGTCGCGTGCGATCGCTGCCCTCACCCCACTTCCGGTATCGGTTGAGACCGATCTTTCAAACGGGCTGCCGCAATTTTCTATTGTTGGTCTGCCCGATACCGCAGTGCGTGAAGCTAAAGAGCGGGTCCGCTCGGCAATTCTGAACTCGGGTTTTGAGTTTCCCTCCAGACGAATTACGGTCAATCTTGCGCCAGCCGATTTGCCAAAAGACTCTGGCCGGTTTGATCTCGCCATTGCGATCGGAATTCTGATTGCAAGCGATCAGATTCGGTCAGCCGATTTGCTACGGCTGCTGTCGAAGCTGATTTTCGTAGGCGAGTTATCTTTAACAGGAAGCCTGTTGCCGATACGTGGCGCTTTCGCGATGGCTGCGGGATTTCTTCATGAGCAGTCTATTGAGCGCAGTCTGATTCTTCCGCTGGCCAATCAAAAAGAGGTTTCGGTAATCGGATCAAATCGGTTGCGATTTGCATCTAGTCTGCGCGAGACAGCAGGCTGCCTTGCAACTGGCGCGCAACTTACCGGATGTGATCAGGCCCCATTGCCGCCCAAAGCAATGATGCCAACGACGGATTGGTCGGAGATTCGCGGCCAGTCCGCTGCAAAGCGCGCAGCGATCATTGCCGCTGCCGGCCAGCATAATCTGCTGATGTTGGGCCCTCCGGGAGTCGGAAAGTCGATGATCGCGGCCCGTGTGGCAGCCCTGCTACCGAGTCTCAGCCATACCCAGGCCTGTGAGCTGGCCGCTATTCAAAGTCTGATTGGTGCCATCGATCTCGATGGCTGGCGGCGGCCACCCTATCGATCACCGCATCATAGTGCTTCGTCCCGCGCCCTGATCGGTGGTGGTCAGCCTGTGCGGCCCGGGGAAATATCGCTCGCGCATCACGGCGTACTCTTTCTTGATGAGCTTCCAGAGTTTCCGCGCGATGCTCTAGAGTCATTGCGCGAGCCGCTAGAGCGGCACGAGGTAGAAATCGCAAGGGTTCGAGACCGCGTGAGCTTTCCGGCGAGTTTTATGCTGATCGCTGCAATGAACCCCTGCCCATGCGGATACTTCGGTGTTCGTAATGCTAAAAAACTCTGCCGCTGCAGTCCCGACCGCATTTTGCGCTATCGATCAAGACTATCGGGCCCGCTGATGGATCGTTTCGACATGGCCGTTGCGATGGAGTCTCCCACATCACAGCAGCTGGCTGAACTCGACACGTCAATCCCATCAGAATTAAATAGTCACGTGCTGATGGATCAGGTTTCACAGGTCCGCAGCCTGCAGCTTGCGCGACAGTCGTGCCTGAATTCTCACCTTGGCGTTCGGGAGCTTCAGATTCACGCTGACTGCGATTCTCAGGCAAAGCAGCTTCTGATGCAGGCTGCGGGCCGTTGGGGCTGGAGTGCAAGGTCGTGGCATCGCCTGATTCGAGTTGCCCGAACGATTGCAGATGTCGATGGCGAGGATCAGATCAGGGTCCCGCAGATCGCTGAAGCGATTGAGTTACGGCGTGCTATCGACGCGGCGGCTGAGGTTCAGGATTTCGAACAAGCCAGATCAGCGCCACCGCCTGCATGAACGCCCAGCCGATAAAGGCTGTTTTTAAAGCCTGGGCCTCGCTTTGGCCGATTGATATCGCGAGATCCGTAATCAGACCTAGGCCCCATTGCATTCCAAATGCGCCAGCAAACACAACAAAATTAATTCCGGTGTTGGCCCTGCCGCCCATCTCAACCGGAAATGCCAGGGTAGTCTTTGCATAAATTAGGCCGCTCACCGAGGTGGTTACAAAGACTAGCGACCAGGCCAGCAGGGGGTTATCCCAGAGATTAGTGATTGCGGCGGCTGTAAAGAGCAGCATCAATAGACAGCCCACTATCAAGACGCGATCAATCGATAGGCGCCAGGTGTTGAGTCGTAGTCCGAGCCAGCTCATCGCAAGGTGCGACAGCATTACGGTGATTCCAAGCGCCAATAAAGTAGTGGCGGCCTCGGTGGCCGGCTGACCTTCCACTGTTCTAAGCCAAGGACCTATCCATAGGCTCTGTACTGCAAGAAATCCACCGTGTGTGAAGATGCAGATCGGAATGAGTCGCTGTACTTGCGGATGAGCGAAAACGGTCTTTACGCCGGCAAGGGTATATCGCCAATACGGCTCACTCGAAGTTCCTGAGACGGCAATCGGGGGCAAAAGCCATGTCAGGCCTGCGACCGACAGCAGAAAAAGAGCGGCGGTAAGAATACTCCCCGCCACCCTAGCGTAGGTAAAATCAATTCGACCGGTAGCGTTGCTGCGAGTCCACCAAAAGATCCAACCATAAGCATCAGCGAAGCAAGGCTCGCCTGGCGGTCTGCGGGAAAACACAAGCGATAGCTCGTGTAAGAAGCCATGAGGCAGGCCGATACGCCGATTCCGATCATGGCCCGCCCGATCCACAGTGCAACAAAGCCCTGCGCTAAGCTGCTTAATAAGCAGCCACCAATTGCAAACATCAGCAGCACGATCTCGACACGTCGGGGACTGTGGCGATCCAGCAACGCACCGAGTGGAATTTGCATGATTGCAAATGTTAAAAAATAACTGCTTGATAACAGCCCAAGCTGAGACGCGGTCAGAGCGAATTCGTCGGTGAGCGGCCCGGAAAGCACTGCATTCACCGAGCGCATCACATAAGAAAGAAAGTAGGCGGCTGCAAATGGAAGAAATACCGCAGCAAAGTGCCTGGCTCTGAGGTCGGAAGATGGCATGCGGAATTCTTGCAGTAAATGCAATGCCTATTGCCAGAGCTTTAAGGATTCAATAAAAAGCCGTGCATCCTCTTCTCTGAGCTCATGGGCTGGACCGGCCGCAATGATTTCGATGATCCGCACGGATCCGCCTTGCTTTGAGCGTGCAGGATTGATCGATAGGCTACGCATCCATAGCCGTGCAGGCACTGGCTCTGAGTCGCTGCGCAGGCGCATTTCGCCGCTGGCGGCCACTTCATGAATGACACGATCGCTTTTTTCAAGCGCCTGCCGGGAGATGGCGGCAGCTTGTGCACCGATGTTGGCAAGCATGGCGGCCTCAAGTTTTTCTCGGGTGTTGGGCCTGCCATCAAGCACCCAGCCCACCGCGAAAACGGTGTTATCAATCCGGGCGGAACGCAGCGTCAAGGTGACCACATCCTGCTCGCCCCCAATTTGCAGCGTGCGACTAACCTCGACGGGCTTGCCCGGAAAGAGCGCAGACCCACCGATTGCCTCAAGGCGGACTTCACGCCAATCCATTCGAGGACTGCATCCGGAAATAGTCCCCAAAAGGCACGCGAGGATAGCGCTGATCACAAAGCGGCGCACTAAAATCGTTGGATTCATTATTGGGAGCAGTTTAGCGTGATCATTGAATTTCGAAGTAAAGCAGCAGGCGGTTTTTTCATGACTGAGCCGGTGATGAAGATGGTGTTTGCGGCGATCGGTCAGGAGTTTTCGGCTAAAGGAATTTTCACCGAGACCCAAGTTCCGCAGGTGCGCAGTCGTCTGGCTGCGGCTATCGATCAGTCCCGCAAGCAGGACCAATCGCGATTAAATGAGCATGATGAGTCCGTCCGCGAAGGGCTTGGCATCTCGCAAGAGCTGCCCATTGGGCTGTCGCAGCGGGCCTATCCTTTATTGGAGATGTTGACTGCCGCAGAGAAAAAGAAAGTTCCGGTGGTCTGGGGGGTCTGAGGCGTTGGGCAGTATCGATAGAGCATCAGAAACGCGCTCAGACGAGCGCTTACTAAAAGCCAAGTGCCGGAGCGAGGCGCGCGCGGGCGACATCTTCTTTCACTTCAGCCCGTTGCGCATAATCCTTGAGCTGATCTTCGCCGATCGTTCCGAGATTAAAGTACTGCGACTGCGGATGCCAGAAATAAAAGCCAGACACAGCAGAGGCAGGAATCATGGCAAGGTTTTCGGTAAGGCTCATGCCGATCTCATGGGCTCCGAGCGCCTGAAAAAGCGCGGTCTTCACGGTGTGATCCGGGCATGATGGGTAGCCCGGGGCCGGACGAATGCCTTGATAGTTTTCCGAAATCAGGTCTTCATTGGAGAGCTGCTCGTTCGGCGCGTAGCCCCAGAATTCGGTCCGAATTCGTTGGTGGAGGCGCTCTGCGAATGATTCGGCGAGTCGATCAGCGATTGCTTTCACCAGAATCGCGTTGTAATCATCACCGCGGGATTCGTAGTCTTTGGCCAGCTGTTCGGCGCCCTGGATGCAGACCGCGAAGCAGCCCAGATAGTCCGCAACACCACTCGACTTATCGGCGACAAAGTCAGCCAAACTTTTATTGAATTCGCCACTGGGTTTTTGGGTCTGCTGGCGCAGTCCGACCCAGGTCAGAATCGGATGCTGTCGTGATTCATCAGAATAAAGCGTGATGTCTTCTGGGCCGGAGCGTTGTGCTGCAAAGAGCCCAAAAACACCATTTGCACTGAGTTTTCTTTGCGAGAGTAATTTAGCGAGCATCGCTTTACCATCGGCGTAGACCTGGCGAGCCTGGGCTCCAACGACAGCGTCATCAAGAATGGCAGGAAAGGGGCCAGCAAGATCCCAGGTCTGAAAAAATGGGGTCCAGTCAATCGTATCGACCAGTTCGTTGAGATCGTAGGATTTCAGGATGCGTCGGCCGAGCGCCTTGGGAGTCGGGGGCGGATTCGCAACGAAGTCGATGCGGGGTGAGTTAGCTCGGGCCTGTTCGAGTGTCAGAAGCGGTGCGGCGGTCTTTGCAGCGTGCCGTTCACGAAGTTTTTGATAATCACGCATCAACTCGCCCAGATAGGCGCCTTTTTGTGCGGCATCGCTGGTCAGTGATTGCGCTACCGGCACTGAGCGGCTTGCATCGGGCACCCAGATAACTGGCCCAGAGTAATTGGGCGCGATCTTGACTGCGGTGTGGACCCGAGATGTTGTCGCACCGCCAATCAGTAGCGGAATCTGTTTGCAGCGACACCAGTCATCACGCTCCATTTCTTTCGCGACATATGACATTTCTTCCAGCGAAGGCGTGATTAGACCGGATAGGCCGATGATGTCGGCATTGTGATCGCGTGCAGCCTGCAGAATTTGCTGTGCTGGCACCATGACCCCAAGATTTACCACCTCGAAGTTATTACATTGAAGAACTACCGAGACGATATTTTTTCCGATATCGTGAACATCACCCTTGACGGTAGCGATAATGATTTTTCCTTTGGCCTGGGTAGTGCCCGAGGCCCGCTGCTCTTCCTCGATAAAGGGCACGAGGTGAGCCACTGCGGCCTTCATCACACGCGCCGACTTTACGACCTGCGGTAAGAACATTTTGCCCTGAGCAAAAAGATCACCTACTACGTTCATTCCCGCCATTAGCGGCCCCTCAATGACCTCGATGGGCCGGCCGCCGCGGCCAGCGACCTGCTGACGAACTTCTTCGGTATCTTCGACAATAAACTCAGTGAGTCCATGCACCAGGGCGTGTTCTAGGCGTTTTTCCGGCCCAAGGCTACGCCATTGCAGCTGCGCTTCCTCGCGCTTGCCTTCGCCCTTGAGCGTGGCCGCGAATTCAATCATTCGCTCGGTTGCATCAGGCCGGCGATTCAGCACGATGTCTTCTACGCGTTCACGTAAGTCAGGCGCGAGATCCTCATAGACGCCAAGCTGCCCCGCATTGACGATGCCCATAGTCATGCCGGCTTTTACGGCGTGATAGAGAAAGACGGTGTGGATCGCTTCGCGGGCAGGATCATTGCCGCGAAACGAGAAACTAACATTTGAAACACCGCCAGAGATTTTGGCGTATGGAAGATTCTGGCGAATCCAGCGCGTTGCCTCGATGAAGTCGATTGCGTAGGCGCTGTGCTCTTCAATGCCGGTGGCAATCGCGAAAATATTGGGATCAAAAATAATGTCTTGCGGAGGAAAGTCAACTTCTTCTGTTAGCAGACGATAGGCTCGTGCGCAGATATCTTTACGCCGCTGCAGCGTGTCGGCTTGGCCCTGTTCATCAAAGGCCATCACGATGACTGCCGCACCGTAGTGTCGGCAGAGCCGTGCCTGCCGCAGAAACTCCGCCTCGCCCTCTTTCATTGAAATTGAATTGACGATCGCCTTGCCTTGAACGCAGCGCAGACCAGCCTCGATTACGCTCCATTTTGAGGAGTCGATCATGATCGGCACTCGGGCGATATCTGGCTCTGACGCAATCAGATTTAAAAAACGCACCATCGCTGCCTCGGAATCCAGCATGGCCTCATCCATATTGATATCGATGACCTGGGCGCCGTTTTCAACCTGCTGACGGGCCACCGCTATCGCCTGCTCGTACTCACCAGCCAAGATGAGGCGAGCGAATTGCTTTGACCCGGTGACATTGGTCCGCTCACCCACATTGACGAAAAAAGACTGCTCGTCAATGTTGCAGGCCTCCAAGCCGGCTAGCCTAAGCTTGGGCACGATCGAAGGAATCTTTCTCGGCGTATAAGACTTCACTGCATCGGCAATGGCCTGAATATGCTCGGGTGTTGTGCCGCAGCAGCCGCCGACGATATTCACCCAGCCGAGATCAGCAAATTCCTTTAAAAAGCCCGATGTAATCGGCGGCGTCTCGTCAAAACCGGTCGGTGCCATGGGATTGGGCAGGCCCGCATTCGGATAGATGCAAATGGCGGTATCGGCAAGTTTTGAAATTTCCTCTACATAGGGCCGCATCAGCGCTGCACCGAGGGCGCAGTTCAGCCCGATCGTGATGGGCCGGGCGTGCGATACGCTATTCCAGAAGGCCTCGACGGTCTGGCCCGAGAGAATTCGGCCAGAGGCGTCAGTGATGGTGCCGGAAATCATGACTGGCCAACGCTGCTTGCGGGCTTCAAAAACGGATTCCATCGCAAATAGCGCAGCCTTGGCATTTAGGGTATCGAATATCGTTTCAAGCAAAAGCAGGTCGGCGCCGCCATCCAGAAGGCTCTCGACTTGCTCCTGATACGACTGACGGAGCTGCTCGAAATTGATGTTACGAGCTCCCGGATCGTTTACATCCGGAGAAATTGAAGCTGTGCGTGGCGTCGGCCCAATAGCACCGGCTACAAATCGAGGCCGATCCGGGGTCGAGAACTGATCGCAGGCCTGGCGGGCCAAGCGGGCCGATTCAAAATTCATCAGGCGCGCCAATTCAGGCAGCCGGTAATCCTCTTGTGCGATCGTTGTTGCCCCAAAGGTGTTGGTTTCGACAATATCCGCACCGGCGGCAAGATATTGATGATGAATTTCAGTAATGACTTCCGGCCGCGTTAAAGACAGCAGCTCGTTGTTGCCTTTCAAGTCAATACCTTTTGCAATCGCTGATTGAATCGAGTGCCGGATCTCGGTTGAAAGCCCTGAACGATCAGCTCCCCGATATTGTTCCTCGGTGAGCTTGTATTGCTGAATCATGGTGCCGGTGGCCCCATCCAAGATCAGGATGCGATTGGCCAGCTGCTGACGCAGCAAGGCAAACGCTCGGGATTCAGGGATAAGGCTTGGCATAAAAATAAAAGCGGGGATCTGAGATCCCCGCGGTCAGGTTTCGGTGGAGTTCGGCGCTATTTTAGACTGTCCAGCCAGCAGACCAGGCCATCACTATTGAGCTTTAAGTCCAGCTCAAGGACCTCCAGGCAGGCCGCATCCGATAGGGCTACGCCGTGGTCTCGAAGCTCGCTGACGATCAGCCGTCCCAGGTCTTCTCGAATCAGATCGGCTCGGGCCGACCCCGCCCCCTGGTGTGCAAGGGCAATCTCACAGAAAGCGTCGATTTGCTTAATCAGGTGCTGGGCATGCCGGCCAACGTCTCGGACCTGCGCATAGTGGGTTAAATAGACGGCAGGCGGAGCGGCATCGGATATCCGGCGCACCGAGGCTTTAAATTCCTCTGGATCAAATTGTGACGGTGATGAGGTCACAAAAACATAAGCCCCTTGTGCGCTGTCGAAATCCCGATATGAGATCCCAAAAGTGTCGCCCGTGAAAAAAGAGTTGGTGCGGCAATCTCTGATAAACACGTGATGGCGCGCATGGCCGGGCGCATCCCAGAACTCAATGCGTCGGCCCGCAAGTTCAATGACAGTGCCCTCCGGGGTCTGGACCATACGATCGGCCGGAATCGGGCTTAAGCCGCCGTACTCCCGCACTGCCATTTCAGTGCCATAGACATCGCAGACCGCTGCCCAGAGCTTGGAGGGGTCAGCGAGATGCTTAAAGCCGCGAGGGTGAACGGTGACCTTCGCGTTTGGGCAGTGTTCGAGCAAGGCCCCCGCTCCGCCGGCATGATCGAGGTGAATATGGGTGAGCAAAATCCAGTCGACTGATTCTGGCCCCAGGCCGAGGGCCCGAAGGGCTTCAAGGATTCTTGGAACTGCATACTGGGTTGCGGTATCGATTACCGCGACATGCCCCTGCTCGACAATCAAATGAACAGCATCAAATTCATCTCGTACATAGCCAGAGTCCAGCGCAAAGATCCCGTTGCCGAAATCCCGCATTTGCGCCGTAGGCTGGCCAGCTGTCGCATGCTGGTGAAAAGAATTAGAGGAGGCCATGAAAAGTCAGCAGTCTAGAGTTTTGATCGGATCAGATCCGTCACCTGCTGGGGGTTAGCTTTGCCCTGAGATTTTTTCATGACCTGGCCCACCAAGGCATTTAAGGCTTTGTCTTTGCCGCCTTTAAATTCTTCCACCATTTTGGGATTGGCGGCCAGGACTTCATCTACCAGCTGGGCAATTAGGCCCGTATCTTGAATCTGCTGTAGGCCTTTTGCGGAAATCATCGCATCTGCTGATTCGAACTCCCCGGCCCAGAGGCTTGTAAAAATTTCTCGTCCAATTTTATTGGAGACTGTTCCATCGCTAATGCGTGCAATGAGCCCAGCAAGCTGCTCTGCCGAGACTCGGCATTGTTCGATCTCTAGGCCATCCCGGTTGAGGCTTGAGGCGACATCGCCCATTATCCAGTTGGCAATTGTCTTTGGATCGACCCCGAGCGATCGGCCTGCATCAAGAGTCTGAAAAAAATAATCTGCAGTAGCGCGCGTCGCGGACACCATCAAGGCATCGTATTCAGAAAGACCAAATTGCTGGGTCAGCCGCGTCCGCATCGCACTGGGCAGCTCCGGCATCTGGGATTGAATCTCTTGAATCCACGCCGGCTCCAGGATCAGCGGCGGCAGATCAGGGTCCGGAAAATAGCGGTAGTCATGGGCGTCCTCTTTTGACCGCATAGCGCGGGTTTGCTCCGCATCGGGATCATAGAGACGGGTCTCTTGAATCACCCGACCGCCGTCTTCTATGAGCTCAATCTGCCGCTGGGCTTCGACCTCAATAGCCCGCTCAAGAAAGCGAAATGAGTTTAGATTTTTAATTTCGCAGCGGGTGCCAAATTCCTGCTGTCCGGCTGGCCGCACTGAGACATTGGCGTCTACGCGGAATGAACCTTCTTGTAGATTGCCATCGCAAATCCCGATCCAGGTCACCAGGCTGTGCAGTGCGCGCGCATAGGCGGCCGCCTCTTTTGCCGATCGCATCACCGGCTCACTAACAATTTCTAAAAGCGGCGTTCCCGCCCGATTTAGATCGATTCCTGAGCAGCCTGCCGGTATCGCAGTAACACCTTCATGGATTGACTTTCCGGCGTCTTCTTCGAGATGGGCCCGCGTGAGTTCGATAGGATGCTGACGGCCATCTACATTGATGACGATTTGGCCGCCGGAGACGACTGGGATCTCGTATTGACTGATCTGGTAGCCCTTGGGCAGATCAGGATAAAAATAATTCTTTCTTGCGAAGATGGACCGATGGGCGATTTGCCCGCCCACCGCGAGCCCAAACCGTATCGCACAGACGGCGGCTTCGCGATTCATCACCGGTAAAACCCCAGGCAGCGCCATGTCGACCATATGGGCCTGCGTATTTGGAGCAGCGCCGAACTGGGTCGATGCAGGTGAAAAT
>RFRK01000034.1 GCA_009924525.1 Betaproteobacteria bacterium | reverse complement strand
GAGGTCGATAAGGCCACCGCCGGCAAGGTCAAGATTACAGTCCATCCGGCCGCCTCATTATTTAAAGCACCTGAGATTAAGCGCGCTGTACAAGGTGGGCAGGCCCAGGCTGGCGAAATTCTTTTGGTGAATTTCCAGAATGAGAATCAGATTTTTGGTGTTGATGGCATTCCCTTTCTTGCTGACAGCTACGATGAGGCTGCAAAGCTTTGGCGCGCGCAGCGTCCAGTATTAGAAAAAATTCTGGCTGAGCAGGGCATCGTGTTGCTGTATTCCGTTCCTTGGCCACCGCAAGGCATCTATGCCAAAAAGCAACTGAACTCTGCGGCAGACCTGAAAGGCATTAAGTGGCGTGCATATAGCCCTGCTACAGGCCGGATTGCGGAGCTCGTCGGCGCGCAGCCGGTAACCGTTCAGCAGGCCGAATTGGCCCAGGCTATGGCGACTGGCATCGTGGAGGCCACAATGACCTCAGGTGCAACGGGCGTGGACACTAAGATGTGGGAGCAAATGAAGTTTTACTACGACGTGCAGGCCTGGCTGCCCAAAAATGCTGTGCTGGTAAACAAGCGGGCTTTCGATGCCCTGGATGCAGCAAGCCGCACCGCATTGCTTAAAGTGGCCGCTGATATGGAAACCAAGGGCTGGGCTGATTCGCGCAAGGTCATGACAGACACCACTGCTGCGCTGAGAACCAACGGCATGACGGTATCGGCACCCTCTGCCGCTTTGAAATCAGATCTGCAGAAAGTGGGCCAGACCATGCTGCAGGAGTGGCTGAAAAACGCTGGCGCTGATGGTCAGACCGTGATCAACGCCTACAGAAAATAAGTGATGCTGGGCTTAGATAACGCAAAGCGTTGTTTTGTTTGATGCGCCAAGCGCTAAATCGCCTTTATGACATCGCCGCCGTTTTGGCGGCGATGTTTTTGGTTGTTTTGTTTTTGACGGTGTTGCTCACCATCGTGTCGAGGGAGCTGCACTGGGGCCTTCGAGGCCTGGATGGTTACGCTGGATATTTCATGGCGGCCTCTGGATTTCTCTCGCTCGCGCACACCTTTAAGCGTAACGAACACATTCGGGTGACCTTATTTTTGGGACTGGCCAAGGGCCGGGCCCGTTTTTGGATTGAGGTCTGGGCCCTTGGGGCAAGCAGTGTACTGGCCGCACTATTCGCAGCATTTAGCGTACGCCTGGTGATGCAGTCCATAGAATTCAAAGATATTTCTACCTCGATGGATGCCACACCGCTTTGGATACCGCAGCTTGCCATGGCGTTGGGGACCGTGATTTTTGCAATCGCGGTGATCGACGAATTTTTCGTTCACCTCAAACATCCTGATCGCGTGAACGATTCTGTGGAGGCCCTGCGGCATGAATGATGCGCTTATTGCGGGCCTGCTGGTCTTATCGCTTTTTCTCATTCTGGGTAGCGGCGTCTGGATCGGCCTGACCCTCTCGGGCGTGGCCTGGATCGGTATGCAGCTTTTCACCGCGCGGCCTGCCGGTGATGCCATGGCGGTGACCATCTGGGGGGCATCATCGAGCTGGACCCTCACTGCGCTGCCGCTCTTTATTTTGATGGGCGAGATTCTGTTTCGTACTCGTCTGTCTGAGGACATGTTTCGTGGCCTAGCGCCCTTACTCGGTCGAATTCCCGGCCGATTGCTTCACACCAATGTGTTGGGCTGCACGATTTTTGCAGCGGTCTCGGGCTCAAGTGCCGCCACCTGCGCCACGATCGGAAAAATGACCCTGCCCGAATTGCAGCGTCGCGGCTATCCCGAGGGGATAGTGATTGGTAGTCTGGCTGGTGCGGGGACACTCGGCCTGCTGATTCCACCTTCGATCATTATGATCGTCTACGGTGTGACCGCCGAGGTATCGATTGCCAAACTCTTTATTGCTGGTGTGATCCCAGGAATTATTTTGGCGGGGCTTTTTTCGGGTTATATCGTGATTTGGTCTTTGCTTAACCGTAAATTGATTCCCGTTGAAGTCGACACAATGACATTTACGCAGAAGTGTCGCGAGTTCTGGCGTTTAGGCCCAGTTGTCTTGCTGATCATTGCGGTACTGGGATCGATCTATGTGGGGATCGCTACCGCCACAGAGGCCGCTGCCGTGGGAGTCTTAGGCGCACTGATTCTATCGGCAGTGCAAGGGTCGCTGAATTGGAAATCATTTTCCGAGGCGCTGATGGGCGCGACGCGTCTGTATTGCATGATTGCTTTTATCCTAGCAGGCGCAGCGTTTCTCACACTATCCATGGGCTACATCGGCCTGCCGCGCCACCTGGCCGAGTGGATCGGCACCTTGGGCCTATCGAAGTTTGAGCTGATCATCGTGATCATGGTGTTTTACATCGTGCTGGGATGCTTTCTGGATGGCATCTCCATGATCGTGCTGACCATGGGTGTGATACTGCCCACCATTGTTGGAGCCGGTATTGATCTAATCTGGTTTGGAATTTTTCTGGTCTTGGTGGTCGAGATGGCCCAGATTACGCCCCCCGTTGGCTTTAATCTTTTTGTGCTGCAGGGCATGACCAAAAAGCCTTTGAGTTACATCGCGCGGGTTGCCCTTCCAATGTTCTTCTTAATGATCTTGACTGTGCTGATCTTTTATCAATACCCACAGATCATCACCTGGCTGCCTTCAAAGATGTAGCCAGCAGGGTCGCAATCGTTGTGGCGGCCCGCCCCAGTAGAATGCCGAGATGCGCTTTGCCTTAGGTCTTTTTATTCTCGGCGGCCTGTGCCTGAGTTCATTGGATGCGGTCGGTAAGCTTCTGATGTCGCAGACCAGTCTGATCATGCTGATCTGGGCCCGCTATCTCGGCCAGTTTCTGTTTTCCTTGCCCCTGGCGTACTGGCGGGCGGGCCCCGAATTTTGGAAGACGTCCCGGCCACAGCTTCAGCTGATGCGCTCAACATTATTGCTGCTCACCAGCGTTTTATTTTTTGGAGGCCTACAGTTCCTTCCGCTGGCCGAAGCTTCTGCGATTTCGTTTACTGCGCCGCTCTGGGTAGCCCTGCTATCGGGGCCGATGTTGGGGGAGCGTGTTGCGAAGAGCGACGCCTGGGTCGCGGCGCTTGGGTTTTCGGGTGTGTTACTGATTGTTCGACCCGGGACGGACATTTTTCACTACGGGGCGATTCTGATTGGGGCGATGGCAGCTTTAAATGCGGTCTATCAACTCATGACGCGACAGCTCACACAAGATAATCCGTTTACCACTTTTTTCTATAGCGGGCTTGTCGGTGTGACCGTATTTTCGGTGTGGCTAGGAGTGACTGGCTTTCCCACGGTGTCTGATCCGCTCACGATTAGCCTGCTGTGTGCTGCGGGCCTGCTCGGGGGCTTGGGCCATCTCTTGTTTGTATTAGCTTTTTATCGGGCGCCGCCCGCCTCATTGACGCCCTTTGTGTATCTGCAGATGATTTGGGCCATCGTTTTTGGCTGGCTCATCTTCAGTCAGCTGCCCGATAGTCTGGCTCTGCTGGGCATGGCGATCATCATCGGCTCGGGGCTCTGGCTGATTCTGCATCGCCATCGCCAGCCCCGGGCCTCAGAGTAAATTTCAGCGTGCTTTCAAATCCGCGGCAGGGCTAGGGCCGCAGATACACGAATTTTTCTTTTGCCTGAAGATTAGCGACTTCAGCAACGCCAGAGGGCACGATCTTGGCCTCCATCACCACCTGCTCTTTACTGAGCTTACGCGAGACCAGCGTGTTGTTGCAGACTCTAAACTCCACGCCGCGGGAGGCCAATTCACCGATGGCAGGCAAGAACTTGCCTCCCTGCGTATTTTCGGCGCCATCAAGGAGAAAATCGATGCCAGGGCCATGGGTCACCACGACAATTTTTGCCTTGGGGTCAGCGTTAAGATGATTGCGAATATTGCCGATCGCACGACTTGCTTGCTGAACACCCTCATTGAGGTGATAGACCACCTTAATGCTTTCGTTTGCTGAGGCACTAATCGCTAGACTAAGTAGTCCGGATGCGATCGCCGCATTGATAAATTTGCTCATATTTCCCTCGCTTTATATTTATTTTTCAAAACTGCTCATCGGGTCCGAGTGGTCGCCACTGACCAAGGGGCAATTGGCCCAATGCAATCTTACCGATGCGGATTCGCTTCAGTCCAGTGACTTTTAGGCCGACAAGCTCGCACATCCGGCGAATCTGACGCTTCTTGCCCTCACGCAGCACAAAGCGCAGCTGATGTTCATTCTGCCAAGAGACCTTCGCAGGCCGAAGAGCCTGCCCATCTAGGGAGAGACCATGATTTAAAAGCTTCAATCCCTGCGCCGAGAGCACACCTTCGACTCGTACGAGATATTCCTTTTCGATGGGCGAGGTCTCGCCAATCAAAAGCCGCGCAATCCGGCCGTCTTGGGTCAGGACAAGCAGACCTGTGGAGTCGATATCGAGCCGGCCGGCAGGCGCAAGGCCTCGGGTCTCCAGGCGCCTTTGTGCCGCAGGGGCTTGCCGAGGTCTTGACTCTGTCTGCCAGAGATTTTCTGGGGTAATCAGCCGGATAGCCGGCGTGTAAGGCCGATCCGGATCCTCATGGGATACCACTCCTATGGGTTTATTCAGAAGGATTGTGAGTCGGCGCTGCTGTAGGGCCTTAGCTTTTGTTGCAAGTTCGATGCGTTGATGGGGGTAGGCCTTGGTGCCGAGCTCTTTTACAACCACGCCGTCTACTAAAACGAGGCCCTGTTCAATAAATGCATCAGCCTCGCGCCGAGAGCAAAGACCACGATCAGCGAGCAGCTTTGAGATTCGAATTTTTTCCTGCACGGCTGCAGGCATAGGCCTAACGCACGCTGCCGGTAAGCAGCAACTTGGTGAGTGCCGCCTTTGCCTCGGGCACGCCAAGCAGGGCGGCCTGGTTGAGCACCTCTTGAGCTCTTGGAGTCTGGCCCAAATGCGCGAGCACCAGGCCATAGTTATAGGCGGCTCGTCCGTTATTACGAGCCATTTGCTGCTCTAATTTTGTAAAAAGTTCTTTGTGCTCAGATTCACCGAGCTGATTGGCCATCACCATTTGACAGCACTTCAAAAAGGTAGGATCAGCCTGCTCTTGCTCGACAAGCATAAAGATTTCAAAAGCTTGCATGTAAGCGCCCATCGACAGCGCATACTCACCTTCTCTGTAGTCAGCCGACATAGCGGGGTCCTAGGGTTGCGTAGGGATCAGAGCCATTATCGTAATACGGCATAGGTCGCTAGGCCCAGAAGGGTAAAAATAATCGATCCCACCAGATGGCTAGAGACCTCGAGCCCCGCCCATAGCCATCGGCCCTGTTGAAGAAGTCCGACAACTTCAGCGGAGAATGTAGAAAAGGTGGTCAGTCCGCCCAAGAGCCCAGTAATCAAAAAGAGCTTCCACTCTTCGGAGAGCCGGGGGGCGTCACTAAAGTAAGCCACTGCTAGGCCGATGGCATAAGCCCCGATCCAGTTGGCCGCTAGGGTCCCAAGCGGCAGGTGGGCTAGTCGATGATTGAGATGTTCCGAGAGCTGCCAGCGCAACAGCGCCCCCAGGCTTGCGCCAAGACTGATGGCAATAACAGGCAGAAGACGCAGCGCCATTGGATGTGGAGTGATAGCAAAGAATTGGTAGCTTTTGCTAGTATGCACTAGGCTTAATTAGTAAAAAATATGGGCCAGCGGGAGAAACAACGATGCTGCAAAAAAATATGGGTGGGTCGGATCGGGCAGTACGTTTTGTGTTGGGCCTGTTGCTGGTCATCTCGGCAGCTGTCGGCGCCCTGGGTCCTTGGGCTTATCTTGGGGTGATTGCGATGATCACTGGGGCAGTCGGTAACTGCCCGGCCTACAGTATTTTCGGGTTTACGACCTGCAAGCCAAAACAGCCTGAATGAGTCAAAAAAAGCTGGTGCATGTCACCCAGGTCCCCATTCGCTGGGGTGATATGGATGTGTATGAACACGTCAACAATACGATCTATTTTCGTTATGCGGAGCAGGCCCGTATCGAATGGATGGAAAATCTCGGTCATCGCCTGAGTCTCTCCCAAACACAGGGCCCGGTCATCGTTAATGCCAGCTGCACGTTCTTGGTGCCGCTGACTTACCCCGGCACGGTCGAAGTCCGGATGCTCATCGGACCGCCGGGCCGCAGCAGTGTCGAGACCTACTACGAGATGCGAATGATTGGCCAGGATCGTCTCTATGCCGATGGCTCCGCAAAAGTAGTCTGGGTTGATCTTGAGACAGGCAAGTCATGCCCCATCCCGGATGCGCTGCGCGAGCTCATGTTGAGTGACGCACCCTAGGAGCCTTTGTTGACTTCAATGACTTCGCCAGAAAGCCGTCAGCAGTCAGGTCAGCTGGCGTTAATGCTGGGTGCGCTGGGTGTGGTCTATGGAGATATCGGCACGAGCCCGCTTTACGCGTTGAAAGAAACCTTTAATCCGATGACGGGCGTATCAGCCACGCCTGAAAATGTAATTGGTGCAGTCTCAGCCATTATTTGGCTGCTGACTCTTGTGGTGTCATTAAAGTATGTGACGCTGATTCTTCGTGCGGATAATCGGGGTGAGGGAGGGATTATGGCGTTACTGGCTCTAGCCAGTCATGCTGTCAAACACTCTCCGCGGCTTCAGGGGCTAGTGATCGTAATCGGATGTTTTGGAGCCTGTCTTTTTTTCGGCGAGAGTGTACTCACGCCCGCCATTTCGGTACTCAGCGCAGTTGAGGGCATTGAGGTCATTGAGCCAAGTCTCGGCCCGCTTGTGCTGCCGATCGCGCTGTGCATTCTTCTTTCCTTATTTGCGATTCAGAAGTACGGCACTACATTGGTGGGTCGATTTTTTGGCCCAGTGATTTTGGCCTGGTTTTTTGTTTTGGCGGTGGTGGGCGTAAGCCAGCTGCTTAAAGCTCCCGAGATCCTCGCGGCGCTGAATCCATTCAGGGCAGTTGAGTTTTTAATAGATCGGGGCCCTAAGGTGTTACTGGTGGTGGGCGCCCTTGTGCTTGCGGTGACGGGAGTAGAGGCGCTTTATGCCGACATGGGCCATTTTGGGCGGCGTGCGATTCGGCTGGCCTGGCTGCTGGTGGCTTATCCGGGATTGATTTTGAATTACCTTGGCCAGGGCGCATTACTCATGCGTAATCCAGCCGCGACAGAAAATCCTTTTTATTTGTCGTTTCCCGATCCCTTACTAATCCCTGCGGTAATTCTCGCGACAATGGCGACGGTCATTGCATCGCAGGCAACCATTACCGGGGCCTACTCGGCCACAGTCCAGGCGATCCAGCTCGGGCTTTTGCCCCGTATGAGAATTGTGTATACCTCTGCCAAAGAGGCGGGCCAGATCTATGTGCCCTTTATTAATGGCCTGCTGTTGGTATCGGTGGTGCTGGTCACGGCAGTCTTCGGCTCTTCGAGTGCGCTGGCCCATGCCTACGGTGTTTCTGTCACGATGACCATGCTTTGCTCAACAATATTGACATTCTTTGTTGTACGCATGGGCTGGCACTATGCATTGGCTCTGACGCTGATCTCTACGGCCGCGTTCTTTGTGCTGGATGCTCTGCTGGTAGCGGGATGTTTATCAAAGATTTTTAATGGCGGATGGTTTCCATTGACGCTCGGACTTTTTATTTTGCTGCTGATGCTTACCTGGAAGCGTGGCCGGGAGCTTCTGATGAGAAAAGTTCGCGAGGACGATCCCGAGCTTCAGGTTTTTATTGATCAAATTAAGGACGCAGGCCTGCCAATTGTTGAGCGGACTGCGGTGTTTTTAGTTTCGGATCCATCGACTGCGCCACAGGCCTTGATGCATAACATTAAGCACAATATGGTGCTGCATCGGCAGAACCTCTTGCTCACCGTTCACTTTGAGCAACGGCCCTGGGTGCCGTTTCATGAGCAAATTCGAATTACATCCGTGAGTGATAATTTTTCAGTGATTAGTATTACTTATGGTTTCAAGGATTCCCCGGATGTGCCTAAGGCCCTGGAATATGCCCGCGAGTGGCATGGGCTTGAGATTGAACTATTTTCGACCTCGTATTTTCTTAGTCGAGAGACTGTGGTGCCATCGACCGGTGGTGGGATGGCCAAGTGGCGTGAAGAGATCTTTGCCTCAATGTCACGCAATGCAAGCAGCATCGTGGCCTATTTTAAGATCCCGACTAACCAGGTGATTGAGCTAGGGACTCGGGTTTTGATCTAGCTTTAGATATCTACTTGCGATTAGACTATTGAGAGCAGAATTCACCAATTCATCAATTTTTGAAACCTACGGGAAGAGCACAATGCTAAAAATATCGCTCACAGTGATTACTGCCTTGGTGGTGACCGGATGCGCAGTTATTCCGGAATACAAATTCTCAAAGGCTGGCGCCTCTGAGGCCGATTTTCATCGGGATAAGACCCAGTGTGACGACGAGGCCTTCTCTGCGGGTAATGTAGTTCGGCTGAAATACATCGAGGCCAGGAATGCCTGTCTGGTAAAAAAGGGCTGGAGTCAAGTCGCCCCGAAGTAAGGCGAGCCTAATCACTCTCCGCATTAAGAAAGCTGCAGACCTTTCAATTCAAGATCTCTGGCTGCGCGATGTTAGGGAGATGAGTAGCGTTTTCGAGATGCCCATGCGAGACTGATCAATCATTCTTTAATTTTTCAGTCACGATATCTTTTGATGTCGTTGTTTAAGTTTTTCTAACAGTGCCTTACCTGCCACCCAGAGTGCGGGCAGCCCTGGAACAATAATCATCGCTAAGGTCACCAGGCTAAAATTTGCCTTGACCCAAGGCATTTCGCCCACGAGATAACCGAGCGTAGTGAGGCTGAATACCCAGAGCACACCACCAACAATGTTATAGGTAACAAACTTAGTTGGATTCATCTCTGCGATACCCGCAACAAATGGGGCAAAAGTGCGCAGGAAGGGCAGAAATCGCGCAATCACAATTGTCATGGGCCCGTAGCGTTCGTAAAACGCATGTGTTCGGTCAAAGGCCTGGCGGTTAAACCACCGGGATTGTTCCCAAGAAAATACTCTCGGCCCGACGCGGCGGCCGATCGCGTAATTCAGTGCATCACCCGTAATGGCAGCGGTGGTCAGCAATACCCAGAGCACCTCCAGCTGCATGCCGCCGACAGCCGCCACCGCACCGGCAACAAATAAAAGTGAATCTCCTGGCAAAAACGGCATGATGACTAAGCCGGTTTCAACAAAAATAATCAGAAATAAGAGCGCATAGATCCAGACACCCCACTCAGCGGCAAATGCCGGAAGCGTCCGGTCGAGATGAAGAAATGCGTCAATGAAGCTAAAGTCGTTCACAAGAGTACGAGTCTCGGTTTAGGTAACGGGAGTCAATAACTTGCCAGTAGAGAAAAAAGATTGCAGATTCTCCAGCACTAGGGCCTCCATGGCTGTGCGGGTCTCGTGTGTGCCGCTTCCAATGTGGGGTGCTAAGACCACATTATTAAGTCTCTTGAGCTGCTCGGGCACGTGGGGCTCTTGGGCGTAGACATCCAGCCCAGCACCCGCGATTGTTTTTTCGGTCAATGCATCGACGAGGGCTTGCTCATCAATTACCGAGCCGCGAGATACATTAAACAGAAACCCTTCTGGCCCGAGTGCTGTCAGTACTGCCCCATTCACCAGATGGTGGCTATGAGGGCCGCCCGAGACCGCTACCATTAAAAAATCACACCAGCCGGCCAATGACGCTGCAGAGGGCTCGTAGGCATAGCCGCAATTGGGATCCGGCTGTCGATTGTGATAACGGATTTGCATCTGAAAGCCCTCGGCCCGCCGGGCAATCGCGCGACCGATTTTCCCTAACCCTAGTAGCCCCAGCTTCTTTCCGCTAAAGCGAGTCGCCAGTGGGAAGGCGCCGTTTGGCCATTGGCCCGCCCGCACATAGCGGTCAGCTGCACTGATGGCCCGAACCGTATCAATCATGAGACCGATGCCAAGATCGGCGACGCAGTCGGTCAGCACATCGGGAGTGGAGGAGACCGCAATACCACGCTGCCGCGCAGCTTCAAGATCGACTTTTTCAACTCCAATTCCGCGGCAGGCGATCACTTTTAGGTTTGGCAGCTGCGAAAGCAGGCCTCGTGAAGCACCGATTGGGGCGATCGTAATCAGGCCGCTAAATCGCGGACCCTCAGAGCGCAAAAATCCATCGGGATCCGCCTGCTCTGCCAGGAGCGTGACCCGCAGTGCTGCGCGAATGCGCGCTTCTCCACTTGCCGATAACCGGCCGACTTGTAAGACCTCTGGACTCATGAGCTTGAGCTTATTCGAGAAGTAGCCCTAAAGCTCGGATAGTAAAGGAAAGCGCTGCCATCCCTCGGCAGGGCTGAATCCCTAGCGCAGTAATACGGCGTTTTGTGCAGGGTTAAAGCGAAAAGTGGAGAAGCCTTTTAAGCCGTAGCGCCAGGCCAGCAGGTAAAGATCCCGAAATCGATGAAATGGAAATTCATCTGGCAGATTGATTGTTTTTGAAATCCCCGCATCGATAAAGGGCTGAACAGCTCGTAGCATTGCAAGCTGGCTGCGTGGGTCGATCTCGTGTGCACAGATGAAGGCGGCAGGCAGCGCTGCCGTTGTCCCAAATAGGGCCTTGTAGAGACGCCAGGCATAGTTTTCGGCCGCAATCTCCTGACTTTGGCCCGAGTGCTGCTGGACTTTTCTGCGAAAGCTCCAGGCGAACGCGGGTTCAATTCCGCTGGAGGTGTTGTCCGCAAAGGCGATGCTGACACTTCCAGCGGGCGCAATTGACAGCAGGTGGCTATTGCGACAGCCAGCCTTCAAGATTTGTTTTTTGATTGCAGCGGGAAGGCGGCTTGCAAATGTGCCATCGGCGAGATAAGTCTTTGCATTAAAGAGCGGAAACGGCCCTTTCTCCTGAGCCAGCTCAGCCGATGCAAGATACGCGGTATCGCGAAGTGTTCGTACGACCTTGCCTGCCATGTGGCGGCCTTCCGGCTGGTCGTAACGCAGTCCTAGCATGATGAGTGCATCACCTAAGCCGGTGACGCCGACACCAATGCGCCGTTTTAGGGTTGCCTCTGTCTCTTGTTGCGACAGCGGCCATTGTGTGATCTCAATAACGTCATCGAGCATCCGAACCTGAAGCCTTGCAGCGGCGATAAACTTTTTGAAATCGAATGTGGGCGTACCACCGTGGCCAAAGGGATGCCTTACGAATTTTGGAAGGATCAGCGGACCAAGATCGCAGCTGCCATAGGCGGGCAGCGGCTGCTCTCCGCAGGGATTGGTTGCTGTAATGACTTCGTGATCATGCAGATTGTTATCGCGATTAATTTGATCAATAAATAAGACACTGGGCTCAGAGACCTGATAGGCCACCTCTAAAAGTGTTTGCCACAACTCTCTTGCGGGCAGCAATTGATAGATCCATTTTCCGTCGTTGTCACGTTGCTTAGCCCCGCGGGCCATGCTTTCGGGGCCCGGTCGCGCCGAATGAACTAGCGGTAAATCAGCGTTACATTCAAGTAAATCGAAAAACGCATCGGTCACTGCAACTGAGACATTGAAGTTTTTCCAGCGACCAGGCGTCTGCTTTGCAGCAATAAACTCCAAGATATCGGGGTGATCAACGCGGAGTACCCCCATCTGCGCGCCACGGCGGGCCCCGGTGCCCTGTAGTGCGGTCGCGGAGGTGTCAAAAAGATCGATAAACCGGCAGGGCCCACTGGCTGTCGAGCGCGTACCACTGATCCAGGCGCCGTTCGGTCGGATTGGAGAGAAGTCGTAGCCGACGCCGCCGCCGCAACGCATGGTCTCTGCTGATTCGCGTAGCGCCTCATAGACTCCCGGCAGACCCTGTCCATCGCAGCCGGAAATACTGTCACCGATGGGCTGCACAAAGCAGTTCATCAGTGTGGCTTTAAGGGGGGTTCCGGCATTGGCCATGATTCGCCCTGCACCAATCGCGCCCTGTCGAAAGTGATTGAGAAAAAGCCTCTCGTAGTCCCTTTGTTTCTCGGGCGGCTCGGCTGCAGCGACCGCGCGCGCAACGCGAAGAAACACCTGGTCGATACTGCTCTCACCGGGCTGCAGGTATTTTTGCGCCAGCACGGTCTGAGAAAGCGGCTGCGCTGATAGATCCATAAGCACTAGCGTGCTGTACTCAGAGCAGCAGTAACACACGAGGGATGGGGAGCCTAGCCGGTTTGAACTCCCGCACCTGCTTCGGCTGCAGCAGCGCTTGCGATGTTCAGTTGTACTGAAATCAGCGTCGGGCTTACTTCGATTTGTGTTCAGCCCTAAGCCGACGAATTACAGCCTGTGCGTGAGCGTTGGAGAGGCCAAACTCGTTACGAAGCCGCTCAATGATGAGCCGCTCTTTTTCCGAAATTCGCTCATCTTCGGCAAGTGCGGTCTCTACCTCTGCCTCAAAGACGATCTCTTGTCGTCGCATCCTTGTAGTGAACGCGCTAGCGACAATCCCGGTAAGGAGAGCCACCGTGAGCACGCCAGAGAGCGCAGTGAATCCCCCAATGAGTTTTCCGATGCCGGAGATTGGCACTGCATCGCCATAGCCCAGGGTCGTCAGCGTAACAATCGACCACCATAACGACTCTGGAATGCTTCCAAATTTATCGGGTTGGAGATTGTGCTCTGCGTAGTACATCAAGCACGAAGTCACCAGTAGTGCGATTGCCAAAAGATAAAGCGAAGAGATAAATGAGTGACGCTCTGCGTAAATCGCACTGATTAAGTCTTCTAGTGCGCTGTTGTAGTGCGAGAGCTTCAGTATCCGCAGAATTCGTACGATTCTTAAGAATCGCAGATCCAGCCCCGGTAGAAGGCTGTGTAAGAAAAAGGGCAGAATCGCAAGCAAATCAATGATTCCGTGAAAGCTCAGCACATAGCCCATTCGGCGACTTGCGGCGGTTTTTTGTTTTGGGTTGCTGTGATTTTCGGGTGCAGTCCAGATTCGCAGCAGATATTCGATCACCGAAAACACTTCGAACTGGTGGAACTCTCGTGCGTAGGCCTCATGAAGCTCGGGCAAAGACTCCAGTATTACGGCGGCTACATTCGCCAACACCATGATCGTCAGCGTCCAAGAAAACACCACCGTCAGGGCGCTGCCCTGTTTGTAGCTCATGACGGCATGGACCTTGTGGCGGATGGTCACTTTTGAGTCCCTTGTTATCGCTTTGGGTGGGCTATCGATGATAAGAGAGCTCGTCTCTGCATCGACAGATTCGTTATGCCATACAAGTTAAGCACGGTTGACCGTCATTGGCAACGCCTGATCCCCAAGAACATCTTCAATGCGCGACAATTCATGGAGATAAGCGGACAGTGAGTCGCGTCCGCCCGCACTCTGTGGTGCAAAAGGAGGCTACTGAATTGAAAAACTACCTCTCACTGATACTTGGCTTTGCCTTCGGATGCATTGCGCTGCCAGCAGTTTCACAGAATCT
Organism: Betaproteobacteria bacterium; assembly: GCA_009924525.1. Classification (GTDB taxonomy): domain Bacteria; phylum Pseudomonadota; class Gammaproteobacteria; order Burkholderiales; family Burkholderiaceae_A; genus Lacustribacter. The sequence goes on along the minus strand of RFRK01000034.1, from coordinate 1,302 downwards.
GGAATCTGCGCAGATTGATCAGCAAATACTGGCCGCAATTGATCGGGTGCCGGCACCCCCAAAGACGATTGACGATTTAATTAAAGCCTTAGATGCGGCCAAGCCCAATATTGAGGTGATCCAAAAAAATCAAGAGATCGTTGACTCTCAGCCGCCTGAAGGTTTAAGCCAGCTGGAATTATGGACCTACTATCGTCGGCGTGTAGCAGCCGCTGAAGAACTGGGCCGTATTCAGCAGATGAAAGAAGATTGTCTAAAAACAATCGAACTCGCGCCGAGATCAAACCAGAACGCAGTCAATGATTCGCGAATGAGCTGCATTCAGGCCGACTTCAACGATGGAAATCCCCTCGGTGCCATCGAGAAGATTAAAGCGATGCTGGCGACCAATCCTAGCCTGGGCTGGTCGCTGTCGCTGCAGATGCTTTTGGTGAATGCGTATCGGTTTGTCGGGGATCTTGAGTCCGCTGAAAAAACCTTGCGTGATGTTGATGGAACACTGGTCATGCTTCGGCGAATCCCTGCGTGGGCTGAGTGGGGCCCGCATTGGACATTAAATGCTGAGCGGGCGAGAGGAGAATTTTTCCTTGCGTCTGGTAAGGCAGTCGCAGCAGAGCTTGCTTTTGCACGGGCACTCTCTGAATCGACAAAATGGCTGGAGGCAATTGACCGCGGCGCATTTAAAAACTCTAATCAGCTCGCGCACTCAAAAGAAAAAAATATCTTCGGGCGTGCGATCCTGCTGCAGCGCATGGGCCAGGCTCTTTTTAATCAAAGAAAATTGGCTGAAGCAGAATATTATTTTCGCTCAGCATTAAAGACTTACCTCAGCGTGATTCCGAAAAACACGGTGCATGTATCTGGGGTGCTGAGTTTGTTAGCCAACTGCATTGCTGAACAGGGGCGAGTCGAAGAAAGCCTGCTTTTAGCGAGATACTCTCTGCAGGCGATTCAGGAGAGCACTGCTTCAAAAGACTCCTGGGCGATCCTTCTTACCCGGCGCGGTCTAGCTGCCGCACTAGTAAACGCTGAGAAGTTTGACGAGGCCACAGAGCAGTTCAAGGTTATTCGCACAGCTCTGGAGTCAGACGTCCAAATGCGAACCCGGGTCCGGCGTGTCAACGACCTAGACGAAGTTGTTGCGCGGGTTCGCACCAATGATGCCGCGTTTGCTGAGACGATCGCTCGGGATATGTATCAGACCTTTTTAAAGGCTGAAGGCGCTAAGCACCCGCGCACGGCCTGGACACAGGCCTTTATGGGAGTGGCCTTAGAGACCCAGGGCAAGACCGCAGAGGCCCG
>RFRK01000033.1 GCA_009924525.1 Betaproteobacteria bacterium | reverse complement strand
TATGGGCTGCTTGCCCAAGAGATGCTTGGCGCCTCAGTCCGGCTCCCCGCCCGCCCCGAGATCACGCTAAGCGCAGAAGATCAGAAAAAACTGGATCGAGATTCTGGAATTCAGCGCAGCTACGCGCTGGTTCGGGCGGGCATGCGGGCCGAGGCGGTGCTGGAATGGGGCGCTGCCATGCGGCATCGAAGCGATGCGGAACTCATTCGAGCAGCAGAGCATGCCCGCAAGGCGGGCTTTTACGATCGCATGATTGCCGCGGCCGATCGGACTCAGCAAGAGCATGATTTTTCACTACGCTATCCGACGCCCTTTAAAGACAAGGTGCTTTCTGCTGCTCAACAACGGTCGCTTGATCCCTGGTGGGTGCTTGGCCTAATTCGGCAGGAGTCGCGATTCATACCGGACATTAAGTCGTCGGTAGGTGCCACAGGGCTGATGCAGATCATGCCTGCCACCGGAAAAATGCTGGCCAAAGAAGTTGGGCTCGGCAACGCGCGGCCTCTGATGCTGGCAGATGTTGAGCTTAATGTGAAACTGGGGACCACCTATATGCGCCAGTTACAAGACCGCTTTGGCGGCTCAGCACTGCTGGCATCTGCGGCCTACAACGCGGGCCCCTCACGGGCCGTTAATTGGCGGGCCGCCCTGCCGCGGCGCATCGATGGGGCCGCCTTTGCAGAATCGATCCCCTTTGCCGAAACCCGTGACTACGTGAAGCGGGTGCTGGCCAATGCAGTGCTGTATCACGCGGTTCATAATGGCGGATCGGTTCCCTCGCTTCGGCGACTGCTCGGGGATGTGGCGCCGGCAGAATCATCCTAGCCGCCACGCCTCCTTTTCAGTGAAGGTCCTCTCATGTCGCTTTTACACGCTGATGTTGTGATTGTTGGTGGCGCCGGCTTCATCGGCCGGGCCCTTGCAGCCACGCTCATCTCGCGCAACAAATCCGTACGCATCATCACCCGTAAGCGTGAGCGGGCCCGAGCGCTCTGGCCACTGCCTCGAATCGAAATCGTGGAGGCCAATCCGAATGAGGAGGCTTCACTTTACGAAGCCCTGGAAAATGCGGATGCGGTCATCAATCTGGTCGGCGTACTTCATAGTAAAACTGGAAAACCCTGGGGACCCGATTTTGATACGGCCCATGTGAAGCTCCCCGCACGGATCGCTCGATGCATGAATCGACGAAAAATCTCTCGGCTAATTCATATCAGCGCGCTGGGCGCCTCGGATCAAGCACCCTCGATGTATTTGCGATCGAAGGCCGCAGGCGAGGCGGCCCTTCGGGCAAATCAATCTCTTGAGCTCACAATTCTTCGGCCCTCCGTTGTATTCGGTGCTGAGGACCAGTTCATGAATCTCTTCGGCAGAATGCAAAAAGTGTTGCCAATTATTCCGTTGGCCACACCGCATGCCCGTTTCCAGCCGATTGCGGTCACGGATCTGGCTACCGTAATTGCCAACTGCCTGGATCATCCGACAACGGCAGGAAAGCACTATGAATGTGTCGGGCCCGAGGTGTTAACACTTTATGAACTGGTTCACTGGGCAGGCGTCTACGCCGGATGTCCACGGCCCATTATTCCTCTGCCGGATGGCGCCGCATGGGTGCAGGCCTGGATCATGGAGAACCTGCCTGGCAAGCCCTTGATGTCACGCGATAACCTCGCCTCCGCCAGCGTACCGAATGTGGGCAGCGGCCCGATGGCGGCAGAGCTTGGCATTCCTAGTCCACAGTCCATTCACTCGGTTGTGCCGACTTATCTTGGCAAGGAAACGCCGCGTGCCCGATTAGCAGATCGACGCGCAAAAACCTGAGAGGCCCAGACTGCGCAAGGATGTCCAAGACCGCCTAAAGCCCCTGATGGACGCCCTCCATCAGGCCGATCCCATTCGGGCGAGACTGCCTGCATCGATTGAAATTTTTTGTGTGGGTGGAGCAGTGCGTGATGCGCTGCTTGGTCTGCCAGATAGCGATCGTGACTATGTCGTCGTTGGCGCCACCCCCGAGGCAATGCACAACGCAGGATTTACGCCCGTAGGACAAGACTTCCCCGTTTTTCTGCATCCCATTACTCACGAGGAATTTGCGCTGGCCCGCACCGAGCGTAAAACGGCAAGCGGCTATAAAGGATTTAGCTTTCAGGCAGACCCCTCTGTCACGCTTGTGCAGGATCTAAAGCGACGAGACTTAACGATCAATGCACTTGCACTAAGTCGCGATGGCGAAATCATTGATCCCTGCGGGGGCCTGCGCGACCTAGAGGCGCACTGCTTACGTCATGTTGGGCCAGCATTTTCTGAAGATCCTGTTCGGCTATTACGCCTGGCTCGATTTGCAGCGCGTTGGCCACACTTCTCGATTTCAGAATCTACCTTGGCGCTGTGCAAAGAGATTGTTTCGCAGCACGAGGCCCATGCCCTTGTCCCTGAGCGAGTCTGGCAGGAGATCGCCAAAGGGCTCATGGAGTCTAAGCCTTCACGAATGCTCGATGTTTTGGTAACGACGGGTGCATGGGCAGCCCTTGCCGACAAAATTCCGGCGCTATCTGTATCGGCTCGACAGCATCTCGATCAGGCAGCAGCAGAATCCGCAGCCTTGGAGTGCCGCTTCGGGCTGCTCATGCTCAATGCAGGGGAGCATCCGCTGCAGCTTGGGCTCTTTAAGGCGCCGCGGGCCTGCCTAGAATTCGCTGAGCTTTTACAACGACAAGTCTTGCAGCCCGATCATCTTGATTCACTTGTTTATCCAGAAAATGCAGACATGCTCGCGGCACTTTTAGAGTGGCTCACCCAGGCCGATATCCAACGTCGGCCAGAGCGGTTTTCACAGCTTCTGGACTGCATACGCATCGCAGGCCGGCTTTCAGGGCAGCAGATCGATCGCTTAAGCTCCTTCGCAATGCATCTTTCCAGGGAGTCGGCCCATCAAAAAATTTCGCTTGCGGTTCGACAGGCACAGCAAACTGGTACTTCCGTTGCGGATGCCGCCCGCCATGCACGGCTTGAAGTATTGCGATCTCATCCAGACTTACGAACAATCCCGTAATACCTGGGGCTCAGGCAGGGAAAATGCTGGACAGCCGATCACCTTCGGCAAAGGCAGGCACCTTCAAAGATGAAAGGACTTTGTCTTCAAGTCCTTTTGTAAGCAGCAAAACTTTAAATAACTCACCCATACCAGACTCTTCGACCAGCATCTGAAGCTGCTGAAGAAGCTGCGCCCGCTGGGGTGCCTGCGTCATCGTGAGCAACATGGGCTCTAACATCTGCAAGATTCCACAATTCAACAAAAAACGGCCCTGGCTGACAAAGCCGCAGACCTGAAAGCCTGCGGTCCGAGCTTCCACTGCTATCTGTGTGAAATCAACATGGGCGGTGAGATCTTGCTGTCCGATGCGCATTAAGAGCGCATCACGCGCATCAATTCGCTGATGGCGCCAGTGGGCACAAAGCGACCCATCCGATCGGCCCGGCTGATCCAACTCAGTCCGGCTGAATCCATAGTCCAACAGCAAGACTGCACCACAATCCATTGAATCGAATAGGGAGTGCAGCCATGGGCCGGTCCAGGGCGCCCACTCTCCACGATAGCCCCGATCCCAGGGCAGGCCCCGCTGCTTGGCCGCAATCTGCCGCTCCATCACCGCTTGCTTGAGCATGGGGCCGGCAGCACGGCTCGCCCAGATGAGCCCCGGCTCCTGGGCAGAGGCTTCCCGAAAACCGGGATCAAGGCTGACCCCCCATTCCAAGACGTGGTCCTCGCCCGCCCACTCAAAACATTTCACGGGCATCGCATCTAAAACCTCATTGGCCAGGACGAGTCCAGAAAATCCGGCCTTGGGGCCTGTCAGCCATTGAATCTGCTGGCTATCAGCCGTGAGTTGCTGCTGTCTTTGCCGCAAATCAGCGCTGGGCTCAATCATCTCAAGCGTGATCTCACCCGCCGGGGCAGCCGCGCGAAGGGCCGCTGCCAAATCTCCTCGCCCGCCGCCAAACTCGCGAATATGCAGGGCAACTGCCTTACCGCCCGTTTGGCATAGCGCCTGCCGAAGGGGCTGTGCCCAGGACCAGATGGCCTTAGCCAGCCAAGGGCCAAGCATCGGTGCTGTAACGAAATCTCCATCTGTGAGTGATTTTTGGGATGGAAAAGGCTCGCCTGCGCCACAGTAGTAGCCGAGCTGGGGGCAATACAGGGCCTGATGCATGAATTCATCAAACCCAATCCAGCCGCCCGACTGCTCAATCTGGGTGCGAATACGTAACAACAGCTCGTCCATGCCCTTCAGGGTATCAAAGCTAAACTTCAGGCCATGCAAGCATCCCGACCCAGCAATTCTTCAGCGTCTGCCTCAGCCACGCGGCCTGCCTGCCTGATTACCGGCGCTGCTGTCCGACTGGGCAAAACAATCGCCGAAGCGATGTCGGCTGCCGGCTGGGATGTGGCCATTCATTACCGACGCTCTCAATCGGCCGCCGAGGAGCTGGCCGAAGCCCTGACACAAAATGGCGGCTCAGCCGCTTGTTTTCAATCAGATCTCGAATCGGCCCAGGCCATCGCCGAGCTCTTTGATCGTGTCGTTCAACACTTCCCGCGGCTATCTTGCATCATCAACAACGCCTCGCAGTTTGAGTTCGATCGGCCCGAGACCGTCAGCGCAGCACTTCTTGAGTCCCATACCCAGACCAATCTCATTGCGCCTGTATTGCTCACCCGACACTTACACCAGTTTCTTGCGGCCGGACATCAACACGGCGAAGATCCTGCGGGTGTTGTGATACATCTTCTCGATCAGAAACTTGTGAACCCGAATCCTGATTTTTTTTCTTACACCCTCTCTAAGGCAGCATTACTGGAAGCCACGCGGCTGTGCGCAGCCGCACTGGCACCTGTGCTGCGGGTTGCAGCGATTGCACCCGGAATTACGCTGCCCTCTGCCGACCAGACAGAAGCGGAATTTCAAAAGGCCCATAGGATGACACCGCTGGGTGCCTCTAGCCGACCTGACGAGATTGCCGATGCGGTAGTCTGGCTTGCCCGGGCACGAGCGGTCACCGGCACCATGCTGCTCATTGATGGCGGCCAGCATCTGAGCCCCCTTTCAAGAGATGTCATGATGATGATTCGATCATGATGCTGCTTGACCCCCGACTCTCAGACTGCAGAAGAATTTTTCTGCACGATCTTGCAATCGACGCATCGATTGGCTTTCATGACTTTGAAAAAAAGGCTCCCCAGCGTGTTCTGATCAGTATTGATTTATTTGTTCCAATAAGTGCAAGCACCTCGGCCCGCGACGAAGTTAAAGATGTCATTGATTATGACTTTGTCCGACTGGGCGTCAAAACCCTCGCGCAATCACGGCACTTTAATCTGCAAGAAACTCTGCTCGATCAGATCTGTGAGCTCTGCCTCAAAACACCAGGCGTGCGTGCGGTTCGGGCAGAGAGCCAGAAGCCCGATGTTTATCCAGACTGCAGAACAGTGGGCATTGAAGTCTTTCGCTGGGGCTAGCCGTTATGGGACATCACGACAAAGCGGCCTTTGAGGCCAACAAACTCTCAAAGCGCCTCCACCGACTGACCGGCCAGGCCATTATCGATTTCAATATGATTGAAGCGGGTGATCGGGTCATGGTGTGTCTATCGGGCGGCAAAGACAGCTACGGCCTTTTGGATATTCTTCTAAGCCTGCAGTCCCGTGCACCGATTACTTTCGAGCTCATCGCAGTCAATCTAGACCAGGGCCATCCGGGCTTTCCAAAAGAAACGCTGCCGAACTACTTACGCCAGCGCGGCGTGAAGTTTCACATCGAATCCCAAGATACGTACTCGATTGTAAAACGCGTAATTCCCGAGGGAAAAACCATGTGCTCGCTGTGCTCACGCCTGCGGCGAGGAATCATCTATCGCCTTGCCTCAGAACTTGGTGCAACCAAGATTGCCTTAGGCCATCATCGTGACGACATCCTGCAGACATTTTTCTTGAATCTTTTTTTTGGCGGCAGCCTAAAATCCATGCCGCCCAAATTAGTGTCCGATGACGGTCGGCATGTAGTGATTCGGCCGCTGGCGTACTGTGAAGAATCGGATCTGCAACGCTGGGCAGAGTTGCAGGAGTTTCCAATTATTCCCTGTGATTTGTGCGGCTCTCAGGAAAACCTTCAGCGACAGCAAATCAAGCGCATGCTGCAAGAATGGGATCGCCAATATCCGGGCCGAGCCGCCACCATGTTCCAGGCCCTGAGCAACGTAGCGCCCTCGCATCTGCTGGATCCGCGACGTCACGATTTTAAAAACATTCGCCCGGACTTTATTCCAAATCCAGAGGGTGATCGGGCCTTTGATCCGAATTGTTAAGCCAGGCTCATGCGCTCCTTTTTTCGCCTTTTAGCAATTGTTCGGGTCTTTCTACGTCATGGCCTGGATCAGCTTGCGCTTGACGGCGCGGCCCGAACCTTTGACTCCCGGCTGCTCACTACTGTTTTAAAGCTCTCGCGCATCGGCCGTACCCTCACCACGCCACGCGGTATTCGGCTACGACTCGCCCTCGAAGAGCTTGGTCCAATCTTTGTGAAGTTCGGCCAAGTACTCTCAACCCGACGCGATGTCTTACCGGAAGACATCGCGGATGAGCTGGCAAAACTTCAAGACCAGGTGCCGCCCTTTGACTCCGATCTTGCGGTCGCCACGATTGAGCGTTCATTCGGAAAATCAATATCAGTCTTATTTTCCGAATTTGATCGGACGCCGATTGCCAGCGCCTCAATCGCTCAGGTCCACCTTGGCCGACTGACTGATGGCAGGGAAGTCGCTGTGAAGGTGCTTCGACCTGGAATGCTAAAAATCATCGAGCAGGATCTGGCATGGCTAAAGCTGATTGCTCGATTTGTTGCCCGATTTTCCAGCGATGGTCGGCGGCTTAAGCCTGTTGAAAACGTCGAAGAGTTCGATGGCTATCTTCATGATGAGCTCGATCTTGTTCGTGAGGCGGCCAATGCGAGTCAGCTGCGTCGAAATTTCGCCGACTCCGGACTTCTAAAAATTCCAGAAATGATCTGGGATCTCTGCCGGCCAGATGTAATTGTCATGGAGCGCATCTACGGCATCCCAATTAACCGCTTCGAGGAACTTAAAGCCAAGGGCATCGATCTGAAACAGCTTTCGCGGCACGGGGTGGAAATCTTTTTCACCCAGGTGTTTCGTGATGGATATTTCCACGCTGATATGCATCCAGGCAATATCTTGGTGGCAGACCGGGGTCCGCATTTCGGCCGATACATCGCGCTGGACTTTGGCATCGTGGGCACGCTGTCTGAGGTCGATAAAAATTATCTTGCGCAGAATTTTCTGGCTTTTTTCCGTCGCGACTACCGGCGTGTGGCGGAACTACATGTCGAATCTGGCTGGGTCCCAGCTGAGAGCCGGGTCGATGCGCTTGAAATCGCAATCCGAGGAGTCTGCGAGCCGTTTTTCGATCGGCCTTTAAAGGAAATTTCTTTAGGTCAGGTGCTGGTGCGGCTCTTTCAGGTTTCGCGCCGGTTTAATGTCGTAATCCAGCCACAGCTGACTCTGTTGCAAAAAACACTGCTCAATGTGGAAGGCCTCGGCCGGCAGCTGGATCCCGATCTCGATCTCTGGAAGACCGCAATGCCATTTCTTGAGCGCTGGATGCAGGAACAGATTGGCTTTCGGGCGCTAAGAAAAAATCTACAAAAAGAATCCGAGCGCTGGGCCCAGACCCTGCCACAGCTGCCACGGCTGATCCATCAGGCGCTCGCTCAGGCAGCGCAGGGCGGCCACAGCGAACTTCAGATCCGACTGCGCGAGCTTGCCGCCGAGCAGCAGCGACTGCGCCAGGCGATCTGGATCTTGGCCGGATTGCTGCTTGCCGTGCTTGCTGTCTTGGGGCTTGGACTTGGTGGAACCCCGCTGTTTTTCTAAACCAAAAGACCCAAACCCCCCTCCTATAATCGGGGCTTGCCCGCGTTCCCGCTTGCTGCCGAAAGGAGGTCACCATGCTGCTTGGTCTGGTTATCGCTTATCTCGTCGTATCCATTGCCATCGGGCTGTATGGCGCCACTAAAGTCCATAATGCGCGCGACTATGTCACTGCCGGCCGAAATCTGCCGATGGCTGTTGTTCTGGCCATGGTGTTTGCGACCTGGTTTGGCGCGGAGACAGTACTGGGAATTTCGGCGACCTTCCTTGAAGAGGGTGCACGCGGCCTGATTTCTGATCCGCTGGGCGCGTCGTTATGTCTGGTGCTGTTTGGCCTGATATTCGCGCGGCCTCTCTACAAAATGAATCTGTTGACACTCGGCGACTATTTTCGCATTCGCTATAACCGTCAGACCGAGCTGATTCTGTCCATCTGCATCGTAATCTCCTACTTGGGATGGGTGTCAGCACAAATCACTGCCCTGGGGCTTGTCTTTAATGTGCTGTCAGAGGATGTCATTTCTCAGGCGCAGGGCATGCTCATTGGGGCTGGTGTGGTCCTGATTTACACCATTTTCGGTGGAATGTGGTCAGTAGCCCTCACCACATTTGTTCAGATGATTGTGATTGTGATTGGACTGCTTCTGGTGACTCAGAATGCCGCCGACCAAGCCGGCGGCATCGCCCAGGTGTTTGCTAAAGCTGCTGCAGAGGGGAAGTTTGAGTGGCTTCCGAGTATGGATGCGATTGAGATTCTCGGCTGGGTCGCAGCACTTCTCACCATGGCGCTGGGGTCAATACCCCAACAGGATGTATTCCAACGCGTTAATTCATCAAAAAATGAAACGGTTGCCGTGTGGGGCACGACTCTTGGCGGCCTAAGCTATTTCTTTTTTGCCGCCGTGCCGCTATTTCTTGCCTATACCGCGACCATTATCGATCCAGAGATGGTCAAGAAATTTCTCTCAGATGATTCACAGATGATTCTGCCCTCGTTGATCATGGGCCACATGCCCTTCTGGCTGCAGGTTGTTTTCTTCGGGGCGCTCATCTCTGTCATCATGAGTACCGCCTCTGGCACGCTCTTGGCGCCATCGGTGACCTTTGCCGAAAACGTACTTAAAGGCTTTGCACCCCGCATGAATGATCAGCAATTCCTCTGGTCATTACGGCTGACTGTCTTGATCTTCACCATCATCGTCACGTTTTATTCCATCATGACTGATGAGAGCATTCACGGCATGGTTGAAAATGCGTACCGCATCACACTTGCCGGCGCTTTTGTGCCTTTGGCAGCGGGCCTTTTCTGGAAAAGGGCCAGCAATCTCGGGGCAGGACTCGCGATCACCGCAGGCCTCAGTGTCTGGCTGGTGCTCGAGATACTTGGAATTGAGGAGCCCGTAGAGCCCCAGCTGATCGGGCTCATCGCCAGCGCATTGGGCATGCTAATTGGCTCCGCGATTTCGCCGAATCGGGCCCATGGCCATGGCGGGGAAGCCCGACATATATGAATGTAGTGATTCTGGCAGCCGGTAAGGGAACCCGGATGCGCTCCGGGCTACCCAAGGTGCTCCATCCCATCGGGGGTATGCCGATGCTGGGTCATGTGCTGCGGACCGCACAGTCGTTAAAGCCTAAAAAAATTATCGTTGTGATCGGACATGGTGCAGATCAGGTCAAGGCCGCAATGCAGATGCTGCCCGAACTCTCCGCGCCCGCCCCGATCGACTGGGTCATCCAGGATCCGCCTCAGGGCACGGGCCACGCAGTGGCCCAAGCGCTGCCAAAGCTCGATCCAAAATCAATGGTACTCATTCTGTACGGCGATGTTCCGCTAATCAGCCGACAGACTCTGCAGCAGCTAATCGACACCGCAGAAAAGAATCGCGGTCTGGCGGTGCTCACCGCCATGCTTGATTCTCCGACCGGCTATGGTCGAATTGTTCGTAATGCGCATCAACACATTGAAAGAATCGTTGAAGAAAAAGATGCCGATGCCTCAATCCGCTCTATTTGTGAGATTAATACTGGATTCATGGCAGCACCAGCAGAGAATCTCGCCGCATGGGTGTCCGCGCTCGATAACCACAATGCTCAAAAGGAGTTTTATCTCACTGACATCATTGCGAAATCAGTGGCCCAAGGCAACGCGGTGCATGCCCTAAGGCGAGACTCTAGCGAGGAAATCCTCGGCGTGAATAGCCAAGAAGATCGTGCTCAGATTGAACGCATTTACCAGCGCGGGATTGCCCAACAGCTGATGTCAGCAGGCATCCGACTGCAGGATCCCGAAAGAATTGACGTGCTTGGCCAGCTTGAATGCGCTCCGGATGTCGCCATTAATATTGGCTGTGTTTTTGAAGGCAATGTTCAGATTGAGGCGGGTGCGGTAATCGGCCCACACTGCGTCATTCGTAACTCCCGCATCGGCCATGATGCCGTTATTGAGGCTTTTAGTCATATCGATGGTGCGACGATCGGGCCTAAATCAGTGATTGGGCCCTACGCCCGATTGCGGGCTGGAACCGAACTCGCAGAAGGCGTTCATATCGGAAATTTTGTTGAAGTCAAAAATAGTGTGCTGGGGCCACGATCGAAAGCCAATCATCTTTCTTATCTTGGCGATGCCAGCATTGGCAGTCGAGTCAACGTCGGAGCAGGCACCATTACCTGTAACTACGATGGCGCCGAAAAACATCGGACAATCATCGAGGATGATGTCTTCATTGGTTCAGACACTCAGCTGGTGGCGCCGGTCACCGTCGGCAAGGGTGCCACCCTCGGTGCGGGCACAACGCTGACCCAGGATGCGCCCGAAAATGCGCTGACGATCTCAAGGGCCCAGCAGGTCACCATCAAGAATTACCGACGTCCCCAGAAAAAGGAACACTGATATGTGCGGCATTGTCGGAGCAGTTATCGCTCCGAATTCGGGGAGAAATGTTGTCCCCATTCTGATTGAGGGACTAAAAAAACTCGAATATCGCGGCTATGATTCCGCCGGACTAGCGATTGCCTCAGAAAACGAAATTCGTCGCATTCGCGCTGTGGGTCGGGTTGCAGAGCTTGAGCAGAAGTCTCGCGGCCAAATCGCAACGATGGGTATTGCCCATACCCGCTGGGCCACTCATGGCGGTGTAACCGCGACCAACGCCCACCCACACCTTTCGGAGCGTGACGGCCTGGCAATCTGTGTTGTTCATAACGGAATCATAGAAAACCATGATGTTCTGCGCGAAGAGCTCTCAGGACAAGGCTATGTTTTTCATTCGGAGACCGATACCGAGGTCATCGCGCATTTGATTCATTTGTATCGTCAACGCAGTGGCAGCCTGAAGCAGGCCGTGCATCAGGCCCGCCAACGGCTTAAGGGTGCCTACGCAATCGCTGTCATAAGTAGCCAAGACCCACAAGAAATCATCGGCACACGGCAGGGCGCGCCGCTATTGGTTGGGCTGACTGAAAATCAACAGGGAATGTTTCTCGCCTCGGACACCTCAGCCTTATTGCAGGTCACGCGAAACATCATCTATCTGGAAGACGGTGATCTGGTCAGGCTCACCCCCAATTCGGCAGAGCTCCAAGATACCCGAGGCGAAAACGTTCAGCGCGATACGGTTATCAGTAAGCTTTCGGCAGACGATGTTGAATTGGGTCTGCATGCCCACTACATGCACAAAGAGATTCTGGAGCAGCCCGGCGCAGTAGCAGCCACCCTCGAAGAGGCGATGGGCGCCCGTGCTTTATCTCCCGGCATCCTCGGTCCGGATGGCGAGAACATCATCGGACGTATTCGACAAGTACTGATCTTAGCCTGCGGCACCAGCTTTCACGCAGGAATGGTAGCCCGCTACTGGATTGAATCGATTGCACGAATTCCGGTTTCACTTGAGATCGCTAGCGAATATCGCTACCGGGATTCAGTCATGCTGCCGGATACCCTGGTGGTTGCCATTTCGCAATCCGGTGAGACGGCCGACACCCTCGCCGCACTTCAGTTTGCAAATCGTAACGGCGCAGCAGCCAGCCTAGCGATCTGTAATGTGCCTGAATCATCACTGATGCGCTCTTGCTCGCTACGGCTGCTGACACGGGCCGGTCCTGAAATCGGCGTAGCCTCGACAAAAGCCTTCACTACACAATTGGCCAGCCTATTTCTCGTAACGCTACTACTCGCTAAGGCCCGGGGTCATCTGAGCAGCCAGCAGGAGCAGGAAGCGCTGGTGTCATTGCGGCACCTGCCGGCTGCAATGGTTCAGATTCTGTCAGCCGAGGCGCAATTTAAATCCTGGGCAAATCATTTCATCGATAAGCAGAATGCACTCTTTCTTGGCCGGGGTATTCACTATCCGATTGCGATGGAGGGCGCTTTAAAACTAAAAGAAATCAGCTATATCCACGCAGAGGCCTATGCAGCTGGGGAACTCAAACACGGGCCGCTCGCCTTGGTCGATGCATCGATGCCTGTTATAGCGGTCGCACCAAACGATCAGCTCAGCGAAAAACTTAAAAGCAATCTGCAGGAAGTCCGGGCGCGCGGGGGCGAGCTTTATATCATTGCCGACAAAGGCTCGGGAATTGAGGCCTCGGATGGTGTTCATGTGATCACACTTGGGGATCATGCGGGACCTCTATCCCCGATACTCCATGTTATTCCCCTGCAATTCCTTGCATACCACGTGGCGTGTGCACGAGGCCATGATGTGGACAAGCCACGCAATCTCGCCAAGAGTGTCACGGTCGAATAGAATCGACAGCCTTACTCAGGAGGTTGCGATGCACATTGGTATTGCCGTTGATGGCTCAGAAAATTCCTTGCGGGCGGTAAAACATGCGATTGAACTTGCCCAGCAACTTAAGCAGACTCCCTCACTCAGCCTCATCAATGTTCATTTGTCGGCTCTAATTTCCCCGGTTGCAAAAGGGATCGATCGCCATCAAATCGAGCAGTACATGGATCAGATCGCCGAGGAAGAACTCAACGCCGCCCGCCAGATAGTGGCGGACTCTGGGCTTGCTGCGCAAGTCATCAAAGGCCATGGCGAGGTCGCGCCCACAATCATCGAGATCATCAAAAAAGAAAAAATTGATCTGATGGTGATGGGTGGCAAGGGCCGCAGCAGCTTAAGCGATCTCATTCTGGGGTCGGTGACCACCAAACTGATCAGCGTGAGTCCTGTGCCGGTGCTGGTGGTGAAGTAAACCGATCAAAACGCTGGCGCATCAGCGCCAGCACCACAACGCCTGGCACCGCCAGCACTGTCGACAGCAAAAAGAAGTCAGGCCACCCCCAGTCTGAGGCCACTACACCAGCAACCGGGCCGATCACCACACGGCCAATCGACGCTAACGCCGATAGCAGTGCAAACTGTGTCGCAGTAAACCGTACATCGCAGAGGCCCATCAGCAGGGCAACAAAAGCGGCTGTGCCCATGCCCCCCGCAAGATTTTCTAAAAGCACGACCGCCGTCATCCCCGCAAGCGTAGGGGAAGTGGATGCCAGCCACCAAAAACCTAGATTGGTAATGCCCTGGAGTACGCCAAAAGCGAGCAAGGCGCGCCAAAGCGAGATTCGCGATAGCAGCAATCCACCGGCCAGACCGCCGACCAGAGTCGCCAGAAGGCCCATCCCTTTATTCACTGCACCCACTTCGGCGGGTGTAAAGCCAGCGCCACGAATCAGAAATGCGGTCGACAAGCTGCCAGCAAAAGCATCTCCAAACTTGTAAAGCACGATCATCAAAAGAAAAAGCAGGGCCCCAGGCCGGCTAAAAAATTCCTTGAATGGCTCGACAACCGCAAATACGAGTGATCGCGGTGCGGGGGCCTCGGCAGGCTCAGGAGCAATTGCTGCAATCACCGCAAAGACCACTGCAAAACCCGCCATCAAAAGATAAACCCCCTGGAATCCCAGCCAGAGATCAGCCAGCATCAAGGCAAGCCCTCCCGAGGTCAGCATTGCAAGCCGGTAGCCAATCACAGACCAAGCGGCGCCCAGTCCACGTTGCGCAGGCTGTAATGACTCCGCCCGCCAGGCATCAAACACAATGTCAAAACTTGCCGAGAGAATCACGAGGCCAAACGCCAGGACAGCAAGCCAAATCAGACTATTTGGATCCGAAGAGGGTGCCTGAAAAGACATGGCCGCGAGCACAGCGGCCATGGCCAACAGCAGGGCGACGAGCCAGCCCCGGCGGCGGCCGGCCCAATCTCCTGCGGCAGGAAATCGATATCGGTCTAAAAGCGGCGCCCAGAGGAACTTATAGGTGTAGGGCAGTCCCAGTAGGGTCAGCCAGCCCAGGGTCTTTAAATTCACCCCCTCAACCGTCAGCCAGGCCTGCAGTGTGCCGCCCGAAAGCGCCAGCGGCAGCCCACTCGCAAAGCCCAGCAGCAGGGTCATAGTCAGCAGGGATCGGGATGGCGGCGCCATGATGGCCGGCTGCTGGCCATTGCGATTTGGATTCATGAGGCAGTATTGTCATCGGATATGCGATTTTTTGCTTCTCATTGGTCGGCGGGCACTGCAGCCGTAATCGGGATGGCCTTCCTGGCAACAGGAATGCCTTCTGTTGCGCAACCCGCCTCAGAAGGCATCACGCTTGAACGGCCATCGCGACTTAAAAACCTAGTCCCTGCCGAACAGCTCGAGCGGGCCGCACAGCAACAGTTTGCGCAGATGAAACGTCAGGCATCAGAAAAAAATGCTCTGGCAGCGGATGATCATCCGCAGCTGATTCGACTGCGTGCGATCGCAAAGCGGCTCATGCCCCACATCGGCCGATGGAACTCCAAGGCGGTGAACTGGCCCTGGGAGGTGCAGCTATTCGGATCGAATGCCATCAATGCCTTCTGCATGCCTGGCGGAAAGATTGGCTTTTATACCGGGATTCTCGATCGGCTTAAGCTCACAGATGATGAAGTTGCCATGATCATGGGCCATGAGATGGCCCATGCCTTGCGCGAACACTC
>RFRK01000032.1 GCA_009924525.1 Betaproteobacteria bacterium | reverse complement strand
CACCATGATGGTGGTGGTCACATCGGTCTCGCTTGCCGTACATGTCTACACCATCGGCTATATGCGGGATGACCCAGGCTATCAGCGCTTTTTCAGCTACATCTCGCTATTTACGTTCGCAATGCTCATGCTCGTGATGAGCAACAACTTTTTGCAGCTCTTTTTCGGCTGGGAGGCAGTGGGCTTAGTTTCTTATCTGTTGATTGGGTTTTGGTATACGCGGCCGACCGCAATTGTTGCCAACCTAAAAGCGTTTTTGGTGAATCGGGTTGGCGATTTTGGTTTTATTCTCGGCATTGGTCTGCTGCTGTCAGCAACAGGATCGTTGGATTACGCCGCCACCTTTGCCGCGGCGCCTGAGCTTGCCGGAAAAACAATCACGTTACTGCCTGAGCAGGAGTGGCCGCTCTTGGCAGCTGCATGTATTTGCCTATTTATCGGTGCCATGGGCAAGTCGGCCCAGTTTCCGCTGCATGTCTGGCTGCCCGACTCTATGGAAGGCCCGACGCCGATTTCTGCGCTAATTCATGCGGCCACCATGGTGACCGCAGGAATCTTTATGGTCGCCCGTATGTCGCCGCTGTTTGAGTTAAGTGATATCGCGCTGTCGTTTGTCTTGATCATCGGCGCAATTACGGCACTCTTTATGGGATTTCTAGGTATCGTTCAAAACGATATCAAGCGTGTGGTGGCCTACTCGACGCTATCGCAGTTAGGCTATATGACGGTAGCACTCGGGGCCTCGGCCTATTCGGTGGCTTTTTTCCATCTCATGACCCATGCGTTTTTTAAGGCGCTTTTATTTTTAGCAGCTGGCTCAGTCATTATCGGCATGCACCATGATCAAGACATCAGAAACATGGGTGGCCTGTGGAAAAAGATGCCGATTACTTGGGCAGTGTCCCTGCTGGGATCGTTGGCCCTAATCGGAGCACCGTTTTTCTCTGGGTTTTACTCCAAAGACATGATCATCGAGGCAGTGGGCGCTTCGACTCTGGCCGCCGCGCCGGTGGTGTACGGGATGCTGCTGCTGGGCGTATTTGTGACCGCCTTTTACAGTTTTCGGATGTTCTTTCTGGTTTTTCACGGTAGCCCCCGCTGGGCTGCCGGCGGCCAGGCCCACAGCGGGCATGGCGATCATGATCACCACGCCGGAGAGCCGCACGAGTCGCCCTGGGTGGTGACACTGCCCTTGATTGCGCTTGCAATTCCGTCGGTTATTCTGGGCGCGATTGCGATTGGCCCGATGCTCTTTGGAGATTATTTCAAGGGCGTGATTACAGTGGACCCCGGGCATCCTGCAATGGCGGTGCTGGCGTCTCACTTTCACGGTGCGCTTGCCCTGGGCCTGCACAGTATTCAGACCTTGCCGTTTTGGCTCGCGCTTGCTGGCGTTGGCACGGCGGCTTATTTCTATTTAATGAATCCTGCCATTCCTGCGCGCCTATCTGCCCAGTTCTCCGCGATTCATCGGCTGCTCGATCAGAAATACTTTATGGACCGCTTCAATGAGGTCGTCTTTGCTGGCGGCGCTCGGCTGCTGGGTGGGCAGCTCTGGAGGCGGGCTGATCAGGGTCTGATTGATGGCTTTCTCGTTAATGGCAGCGCCCGGGTCGTGGCTGCGATTGCCTCGATTATGAGAATTGGTCAGACCGGGTATCTCTATCACTATGCGATTGCCATGATTCTTGGCGTCGCACTCATGCTCTGGTGGTTTGCACCGGTCATGAATCCAGCTCCGGTGGTCAAGTAATGTCGGCCGGCTTCCCGATACTTTCGCTGGCCATCTGGCTTCCGATTTTATTGGGAGCGACACTTATTTTCGTGAGTCGCTCGGTGGAGCGGGCCGTGCTGCGGCAGGCCGCTCTTGCCGCATCGGTACTGTGCTTTTTGGTGACTATTCCGCTAATCACCGGCTTTGATGTGAAAGCCTCGGGTATGCAGTTTGTTGAAAAGGCGCTCTGGATTGAGCGATTCGGCATTTACTACACGCTGGGGATTGATGGCCTGTCGATGTGGTTCATTCCGCTGACTGCGCTCATCACCGTCTTTGTAGTGATCGCTGGCTGGGAGATCATTGAGGACCGGGTGGGTGAGTACATGGGCTCCTTCCTGCTGCTGTCTGGTCTGATGATTGGCGTATTTTCAGCGCTGGATGGAGTGCTCTTTTATGTCTTTTTCGAAGCCACCTTGATCCCGATGTATTTGATCATCGGAATCTGGGGCGGACCGAATCGGGTGTACGCCGCTTTTAAGTTTTTCCTCTATACCCTGCTGGGGTCGCTACTGACACTGGTAGCTTTTGTTTATCTGTACATGAAGTCGGGCAGCTTCGATGTCCTTGCCTGGCACACCCTTCCACTGCCCCTCGAGGCGCAAATTTTGATTTTTCTTGCCTTTCTGGTGGCCTTCGCGGTCAAGGTGCCGATGTGGCCGGTGCATACCTGGCTGCCCGACGCACACGTCGAGGCACCGACGGGCGGCTCGGTGGTGCTGGCCGCCATCATGCTGAAGCTCGGCGCCTACGGATTTTTAAGGTTCTCGTTACCCATTGCACCCGATGCATCGCGCGAGCTCGACATGTTGATGATCGTGTTGTCGTTAATTGCTGTGGTGTATATCGGCTTAGTCGCCCTGGTACAGGCGGATATGAAAAAGCTGGTGGCGTATTCCTCGATTGCCCATATGGGATTCGTGACCCTGGGGTTTTTCATGTTCAACGCGCTGGGTGTCCAAGGCGGCATCGTGCAGATGATTTCCCACGGCTTTATCTCTGGCGCGATGTTTCTGTGTATCGGCGTGCTGTATGACCGGATGCACTCCCGTCAGATTGCTGATTACGGCGGAGTCGTCAACCGTATGCCAAAGTTCTCAGCGCTGTTTGTGCTTTTTGCAATGGCCAACAGCGGCCTGCCTGCGACCAGCGGCTTCGTTGGCGAATTTATGGTGATTCTAGGCGCCGTAGATTACAACTTCTGGATTGCGTTATTAGCGGCCACGACACTAATTTTCGGCGCTGCTTATTCGTTGTGGATGATTAAGCGGGTCGTGTTCGGCGAGGTCGCTAATGATCATGTCGCGGAACTGAAGGATGTAGGCCCTCGAGAATTCTGGATGCTGATGGGGCTAGCATTTTTCGTGCTCCTAATGGGCCTGTGGCCGGCGCCGTTTGTCGAGGTCATGCAGGTCTCGGTACAGGATCTGCTGCAGCACGTGGCTACCCCAAAACTTCCAGCCCAATAAGCTCAGGAAATCGTCTCATGACTCTGGAATCAATCAAGATCGCCGCCGCCCTTCCTGAGATTTTGCTGCTGATTCTGCTGAGCACAGCGCTGCTTGTAGATCTGTTTGTGAAGCGTTCGCAGCTGCTGGTCCATGGCTTAGCTGTTGGCGGCTTGCTGCTTTTGGGACTATGGCAGCTAATTGAGAGTGGCCATACCGAGACGGTATATGCCATGAATAACCTGGTGGTGGCTGACTCCATGACCGCCTTTCTCAAAGGCGGGGTCTCGATTGCAGCAGCCATTAGCTTGATGTATGCCCGTCATTACATTGTGGATCGCGAGATCGCCAGCGGCGAATTTCATGTTCTGGCGATGTTCGCAGTATTAGGCCAGTACGTGATGATTTCGGCTAACAGCTTTCTCACCATTTATCTGGGCATTGAACTGCTGTCCTTATCGCTGTATGCCTTGGTTGCCCTGAGGCGAAATCATGCGGTGGCCACCGAGGCTGCGATGAAGTACTTTGTACTGGGCGCTTTAGCCTCGGGTTTTTTGCTCTACGGCATGTCGATGATCTACGGCGCTACGGGCACGCTGGATTTGCCTCTCGTGGCCGATAAGCTCGCCTCGGGTCAGGCCGATCGGCTTATTATGGTGTTCGGTACGGTATTTCTTGTGGCGGGCCTTGCGTTTAAGCTAGGCGCCGTACCGTTTCATATGTGGGTTCCCGATGTCTATCAGGGTGCGCCCACGGCCATGACACTGCTCATTAGCGGTGCGCCAAAATTCGCCGCTTTTGCGATCACCATTCGACTGCTCGTCTCTGGCCTGTTGGGCGTTGCTGCAGACTGGCAGCAGATGCTCCTCATTCTTGCTGTGTTGTCATTGGCGGTTGGCAATCTAATTGCCATCATGCAAACCAATGTCAAACGGCTTTTAGCGTATTCCACAATCGCCCACATGGGCTTTATGCTCTTGGGCATTGGATCGGGGGTGGTCGGCAGTGACACCGTAGGCGCCGTGGATGCTTATGCGGCCGCACTGTTTTATGTTGTGACCTATGTGATCACTACCTTAGGCAGCTTCGGGGTCCTGATGCTCGCCTCATCGCGGGGGTTTGAGTGTGAGACGCTTGATGACATCAAAGGCCTTAGCCGACGGCATCCGTGGCTGGCAGCGGTGTTTTTGGTGCTGGTGTTCTCGCTGGCTGGGATTCCGCCCACTGTCGGCTTTTACGCGAAGCTTTCTGTGCTAGAGGCGGTCGTGCAGGCTGGCCATATTGGTTTGGCGGTCTTTGCAGTGCTGGCCTCTTTAATCGGCGCGTTTTATTACCTGCGCTTGGTCAAGGTGATGTATTTCGATGAGTCGAAACTCGAAGCGCCGTTGGATTGTGGCCGCTTGGCCCAGTCGGTACTGACCATGAATGGCGCTGCCGTATTGCTGCTCGGGGTCTTGCCCGGCCCGCTGATGGCAGCCTGCCTTTACACGGTGCGCATGTCGCTTTCAGCATGAATACCGGCGCAGCGGCGCTCCTGCTGTTAGTGATCGCAGTAGGGCTTGCCAATCTTGCATTTTTCACAGAGCGTCTTTTTCTGCTGTTTGCGCTTCGCCAGCCCAAGTCGCTTTGGTGGCGACTGTTTGAGGTCTTGGTGTATTACGGCCTTTTTGTCGGCCTTGGCCGCGGACTCGAGGCCTATGTCGGCAGACTGCATGCCCAGGCCTGGCAGTTTTATGCAATCACACTTCTAATCTTCTTAGTACTGGCCTATCCGGGCTTTATTTATCGTTATTTACGCCGCTCGCGGCGTGCGCCGTCTGGGGGCAGTTCCTAATGGATCGGTCAGATCCCCGGCCCGCGCGTCGGCACGATGAGCCTCATCCCGAACTTGCCGAAGAACGGCTAAAGGGTGAATCGGTCTATGAGGGTCGACTGCTGCATGTACATCGGGATTGGGTCCGGGCGCCGGATGGCCATGAACAGGCGTTTGAATACACCCTGCACCCCGGTGCAGCGGCAGTGATCCCGATTCTTGACGACGGCCGTCTGGTCATGGAGCGGCAGTGGCGTTACGCCATGAATCGCAGCTTTCTTGAATTTCCTGCAGGCAAGCTTCATGCAGGCGAGGATCCTTTACTTGCGATTCAGCGTGAGTTGATTGAAGAAACTGGCTATAGGGCCCAGCAGTGGGCCCGGCTTGGCGTAATGCATCCGGTGATTGCCTACTCGACTGAAGCGATTCATTTGTTTGTCGCCCGTGGCCTGAAGGCTGGGCCATCTGCCCGAGAAGAGGGCGAATGCATGGAGATTGTGCTGCTTACGCAAGATGAATTTTTTGATGCCGTGTTTCGTGGCGAAATTACTGACAGCAAGACACTCGCGTGCGGCCTGTGGCTGGAGCGAATACGACAACATAAGTGGAGCGTGACATGGATTTCGGCTTAAAAGGAAAGACGGCGCTGGTGATTGGTGCGGGTAGCGGACTCGGGGCTGCATCGGCTCGTGCTTTATCAGCAGAAGGGGCCCATGTGGTCTTAGTGGGAAGAAGGCCCGAGGTGCTGGCAGCGTCGGCCGCGAAGATGGCCGGGCCAACCACGCAGGTAGTCTGGGATGTCTCTAGTCCTGAGCAGGCCGCAGGCCGGATTGCTGAGATTCGTGCCCAGGCTGGCCCGATTGAGATTCTCGTGAATAACACCGGAGGTCCGCCGCCATCACCCGCGGCAGGCCAGCCACTTGATCTCTGGTCCACACATTTTCGTGGCATGGTGATGAGTCTGATTGCGATCACCGATGCAGTGCTTCCCGATATGCTGGCCGCTCGCTGGGGCCGAATTGTCACTATTGCTTCATCGGGGGTAGTCGCACCCATCCCGAACCTGGCCCTATCGAATTCCTTGCGCGGTGCGCTGGTTGGCTGGTCCAAGACCCTGTCCCGAGAGCTTGCGCCCAAGGGCATCACGGTCAACATGGCCCTGCCAGGCCGGATTGCTACCGATCGGCTGCGTAGCCTCGATGAGGGCCGCGCCAAGCGGGAGTCTCGTCCGGTCGATGATGTCATTGGCGAAAGCCTCTCCGCCATCCCGTTGGGCCGCTATGGCGAGCCCGATGAGTTTGGTGCGGCAGTTGGGTTTTTATGTAGTCGGCAGGCTTCGTACATCACCGGATGCATGATGCGTATCGATGGTGGCATGATTGCAAGCATCGGAGGATAGGAGTCCCGTCATGTTGAAATCAAATCCAAAGTTTTCCTGGGAAGACCCTTTTTTACTGTCCCGTCAGCTCTCAGAAGACGAGGTCATGATCATGGATGCCGCCCGCTCTTTCTGCCAGGAGCAGCTGCAGCCCCGCGTGCTGGAAATGTTTCGTCAGGAGTCCTCTGACCCAGCGATTTTTCGTGAGATGGGCGAGATGGGTTTTTTGGGGCCTTATCTTCCCTCGGACTATGGCTGCGCCGGTGTCAACTATGTTTCATATGGTCTGATTGCCCGCGAGATTGAGCGCATTGATAGTGGCTTTCGCTCCATGATGAGCGTGCAGAGTTCTCTTGTCATGTTGCCGATCTATGAATTTGGCACTGAGGAGCAGCGCCAGAAATATCTCCCAAAACTTGCCAAAGGGGAGTGGATCGGTTGTTTTGGTTTAACGGAGCCCGATCATGGTTCGGATCCTGCTGGCATGGTGACTCGGGCCAAAAAAGCGCCCGGGGGCTATCTGCTGACTGGCTCAAAGACCTGGATCTCCAACAGCCCGATTGCGGATGTCTTTGTGGTTTGGGCCAAGGATGATGCCGATGAAATTCGCGGCTTTATTCTCGACAAAGGCATGAAAGGCCTAACGGCTCCCCCAATTCACGGCAAGGTTGGCCTGCGAGCCTCCATCACCGGCATGATCATGATGGATCAGGTGTTTGTGCCCGAGGAAAATGCCTTCCCCGATATCCGGGGACTGAAGGGGCCTTTCACCTGTTTGAATTCCGCTCGGTATGGCATCTCCTGGGGAGTGCTGGGCGCCGCTGAATCCTGCTGGCATACCGCCCGCCAATATGTGCTGGATCGCAAGCAGTTTGGCCGGCCTTTAGCAGCTAACCAGCTGATTCAGCGCAAGCTTGCGGACATGCAGACCGAAATCGCGCTTGCAACACAGGCCGTGCTGCGTCTTGGCCGCATGAAAGATGAACACACTGCAGCAGTTGAAATCACTTCGATCGTCAAACGCAATAACTGCGGCAAGGCCCTTGATATTGCCCGGACGGCCCGAGATATGCTGGGTGGTAATGGAATCAACGACGAATATGGCGTGATTCGTCACATGGTGAATCTTGAAGTGGTTAACACCTATGAGGGCACCCACGATATTCACGCGCTCATCCTAGGCCGAGCGCAGACGGGCCTGCAGGCCTTTTTCTAAGCAATTCTTGTATGGATCGGGTCGACGTCCTCGTCATTGGGGCCGGCGTCATTGGCTTGGCCATCGCGCGCGAGCTGGCCCAGGCGGGCCGCGAGGTTGTGATTCTGGAGGGCCAGTCGGCAATCGGCACTGGCACGAGCTCACGCAATTCGGGCGTGATCCATGCGGGAATTTATTACCCTACGGGCTCCAATAAGGCGCGGTGGTGTGTTGAGGGCCGGCATCTGCTGTATGCCTATGCCAAGCAGCGCAACCTTACGCATCGGCGTACTGAAAAATTAATCGTGGCGGCAGCGCCAGAGTCGGGCAGGCTGGAGCAGCTTTTTCAGACCGGCCGTGCCAATGGCGTAGACGACTTGACGATGATCAGCGGAGAAAAGGCCCAGTCCATGGAGCCGCAATTGCACTGTGATCTTGCGATCCATTCGCCATCAACAGGCATTATTGATGTACACGATCTGATGCTCGCGCTTTTGGGGGACGCGCAGGCCCACGGTGCAACGCTTGCGTTACAAAGTCGATTTGATTGTAGCGTCTGGGCCAATGGGCGGTGGGAGTGTGAAATTCTTGGCCAGAAGGTTGCATGCGACTGGCTTATCAATGCTGCAGGCTTGGACGCTGCTGCAGTAGCCGGCCGTATCGAAGGCCTTGGTGTGCAGCACATTCCAAAGATGTTTTTCGCCAAGGGCAGCTATGCTCGGCTGCAGGGCCGGTCGCCGTTTTCGCGACTGATCTATCCGGTGCCTGTTCCTGGTGGGCTGGGCACACACTTGACTCTTGATTGCGGTGGTCAGGCCCAGTTTGGCCCAAACGTGCGATGGCTGGATACACCCTCTGTGCAGCAGATGAAAACCGGATTAATTGAGGCCTTTGATTACGCAGTGAATGCAGACGAGCTAAAAGACTTTGAGCGTGATGTGCGCCATTGGTGGCCTGGGCTGCCGAAGGGCGCACTTACGCCGGGCTACTCGGGTGTTCGGCCCAAGCTCTCCGGCCCGGGCGAGCCCGCGGCCGATTTCATGCTTCAGGGCCCCTCGGTTCACGGGCGCCCGGGGCTGATCAATTTATTTGGTTTTGAATCACCCGGCCTTACGTCATGCCTGGCGATTGGCCGTGCGGTCCGCGAGATCTTCTAAAGAGCTGGCTGGCGACCACCAGACCAAATCCAATAAATCCTGCGATATCGGTAGTTGCCGAGGGGTAGGTCAGCGCCAGGCCTGCCGCAATCAGCGTCCAGCGCTCGATAGCATGGGTTTTGAGAATGAACCAGTTTTGTAGGCCGCCTGCTAGAGCGACGATACCCACTGACGCAGTAAACGTAATCCATGCGATATCGGCCCAGTTGGCCTTAGCCAGAGCCTTGGTTGAGCCCATCAACAGCAGCGCCACACCAGCTGGATCCAGCACAAAGATGAAGGGCACAAGAATCGCTGGGGCAACATACTTCCAACTCTGGAATGTGGTGCGATAGGGGTTGCCTTTGCAAATCGCTGCGGCAGCAAAAGGGGCCAAGGCGGTTGGTGGTGAGACCTCAGAGAGCACTGCGTAGTAAAAAATGAACATATGCGCGGCAAACTCGGGCACACCGAGCTTGATTAAGGCGGGGGCAGCCACCACCGCACAGATAATGTAAGAGGCGGTGACCGGAACGGCCAGGCCCACAATCCAGACAATCAGCGCAGTGAAGAGGGCGGTGAGAAAAAGCGACCCGCCGGCATATTCAATAACGATAGCGCTAAATTTCAGACCGAGTCCCGTGAGCACCACGACACCCACAATCAGGCCCGCACCCGCGCAGGTTGCAGCAATTGAGAGGACCTGTGTAAATCCATTGGAAAGCGCTTCGGTCAGTCGTGATTGATACAGTCCCCTCCAGAATGGGGCCCGGCCCATTAGGACTTCATAGGGAACCATGGCGCAGTCTCGGCGCAAGAAGCTCGTGAGCAGTGAGGCGACTGTTGCCCAGAAGACGGACATGATGGGCGAAAAGCCCATCAACATAAAAAGCACAATCGATATCAGCGAGAAGAAGTGGAACCAATATTTCTTGGTCAGCGCCCAGGCGCTTTCCACTCCAGGCAGGGTCTGGCCTGACATGTTGTATTTACGCGCATCGATCTGCACCATCACAAAGAGCCCCAGATAAAACAAAAAGGTGGGGATGGTGGCCATGAGCAGCACATCGAGGTACGAGATCTTTAAAAACTCTGCAATCAAAAACGCCGCAGCGCCCAGGACTGGGGGCGAGATGATGGCGCCCAGGCCGCCTGCGGCCAGAAGTCCACCGGCGGCATTGCGGTCATAGCCGGCCTTGGTCAGCATGCTGTGGGCAACCGAACCTACCGTGACGGTGGTGGCTACCCCAGAGCCCGAGGGCCCGCCCATCAGAAACGAAGAGAGCACTACGGTGCGGCCAACACTCGAGGTTTTTCCGCCCATCGCAGAAAACGAAAAATCAATGAAAAATTTTCCAGCACCGCTGAACTGAAGAAATGCGCCGAAAATCGTGAAAAGAATAATCAGCGATGACGAGACATCCACAGCTACCCCGAAGATCCCCTCTAGCGTCATGTACATGAAGCCAACCAGCCGGGATAAGTCGTAGCCCTTGTGGGTCCAGGGCGCAGGGAGTAAGTCGCCAAAAAGCGCATACAACAAAAACGCGATTGTCACCGACAGTAGCACCAAGCCATTGGTGCGGCGTACCGCCTCTAGGATGAGCAGAATCAGGATACCGCCAAAGGCGACATCCATTGGCAGCGGAAAGGTATTTCGATCTGTGAAGTTATCGCCGCCGCGAATCGCATAGACCAAGGCCGCAATCGCCAGAGCAGCAAAAATGATATCCCACCACATTAACCGATTCTTGTAGCGGGCCGCGATCGGAAAGGTAATGAAGATAAACGCCAGCACCATGACCACATGGGTCATTCGCATGATCTGGGCCGGAACGATCGCATAGGCGGAATACAGATGAAACAGTGACATGCCGACAGCGATCAGCGTAAGGATCACCGCCAGCACGCCGCGGTAGCTGCTGGTATCGCCTTCTTCTTCCTTAATTAGGCTCTCGACCCGCTGCCGGGTCTCGGCATCAAGATCGCCCTCGGGTACACCCATCTTTTGCAGGGAGTCACTCATATCGATACTTTCGCGCTTGCGCTGGCCAGACTTGTGGGTCGGATTTAAAAGCGAAAGCCCGCATTATGCGGGCTTTCAGCTCGGCTACGGCGATGAATTGCCGATGGGTTATTCGATCTTGCCACCCTTTTCCCGGATGAATTTCACTGCGCCCGGGTGAAAGGGAATGGGGCTTGAGACTTGTTTCTGATTGGGAATCGTGACGCTGGCGTACTCTTTGTGGACCGCGATCAGATCCTTGTGGTGATCAAAGACGGCCTTGACGATCTTATAGGCCTGGTCATCGGGCATCTTGGCATTCACCACCAGAATATTGGCGACCGAGGCGATCTTGTTATCGGCATCCATGCCGGAGTATGTCGCGCGAGGAATCGTATCCGCATAGTAAAGGTCGCCATATTTCTTGTTCATGGCGGCGACGGCATCAGCGTGATCGATCATGCGGATCTTGGTCCCTGGGGTGCTAGCCAGATCGGTTACGGCCGCAGTCGGCAGGCCACCGACCCAAAAAAATGCGTCGACTTTTTTGTCTTTGATCGCATTGACGGACTCGGCAACGCTTAGGCGCTCACGGGTCATGTCTTTATTGGGATCCAGGCCGGCGGCCTCGATTAAGCGCAGGGCCATGACTTCAGTGGCACTGCCCGGGCTTCCGGTGGCAACCCGCTTACCCTTGAGGTCACGCATCGTCTTGATGCCGGTGGACTCCACTGTGACGACGTGCATACGGTTGGGATACAGCACCAGCAGGGTGCGCAGATCGACTTTACGACCGGTGAATTTATCAACGCCACGGGCGGCATCTAAGGCGGCATCCACCATGGAGAAGCCGACATAGGGCTTACCGCTGGCAATCAGGTTCAGGTTATCGACCGAGCCGCCGGTGACCTCAGCGGTGGCCTGCATGCCGGGGACATGCTTTGAGAGCACGGCCGCAAGGCCCCCGCCCATGGGGTAATAGACCCCGCCGGTACCTCCGGTGGCAATCGAGATGTTCTGGGCAAAAACGCTGCTGGAGGCCGCAAGAGCGAGTGCGGCAAGAAGCTTAGGAAGGCGCATGTATAGTCCTTTTGAGATGGGTCACAGAAGCCCTAGAGGGTCTCAGGTGGGGTTTATTTTTTCAAGTCGTTTGGCCCTGAACAGACCTAGGAAAACTACTAGGAACCCCTAGAAAAGTACGTTTTTTTCTGGAGAAAACGCGTGAATACAAAGCAGCATTTGCTGGTTGTGGGCGGAGGCACCATGGGTGTTGATATCGCTGCCTCATTTGCGATTTATGGTTGGACAGTGACGATTGTTAATCCGGCCGATGGCCGGTTTGACTCGATCCAAGATCGATTTGATATGGCGATTGCTCGGCTTAGCCGGCCCGCCAGCAGCCGGCCTGTCGTGATGCAGGCACTCTCCCAGGTGGACTGGGCTGGGATTGGCTTGGTGATTGAGGCAGCTCCAGAGTCGTTGCCGATTAAGCAGAGCATATTTCGAGAGCTCGAATCGTTTGCCCGGCCCGAGACGCCGCTTTGCAGTAACTCCTCAGCCCTGCCAATCAGCAAAATCGGCCAAGGTCTTCAGTCTCAACATCGTATGCTGGGCACGCATTACTTTATGCCAGCCCATTTGGTGCCTGGAGTGGAGGTGGTCTGTTCTGCGCAGACGGATCCTGCGGTCGCAGATGCGGTCGCAGAACTGTTGCGGGCTGTGGGTAAGGTGCCGATTCGTGTAAAGCGGGACCTGCCCGGTTTTTTGGTGAATCGTCTCCAGCATGCAGTCTCGCGTGAGGCGCTTAGCCTTATGGATCGGGGCATTGTCTCGGCTGAGGATATCGATGCAGCAGTTCGGTTTGGATTTGGATTTCGCTATCTTGCTGCAGGCCCCTGTCTGCAGCGCGACCATGCGGGGCTCGATATTCATCATGCCGCCGCGGGATCGATTTATCCCGATCTCTGCAATGACGCGCAGCCCAGCGCGTCGCTCACGCGCTTAGTCAGAGAGGGGGCGATGGGCATGAAGGCCGGCCGAGGCTTTTATGATTGGACGCCCGAGAGAATTTCAAGCGAGCGAGAGCGCTATGAGATGCTGCTTGCCGCCGCAAGCGAGCTCTTAGCCGCTGAGATTTCAGAGGCCCGGGATCGAAAATCCGATTGAATCCAGGTCGGCAAAAAGGCCGTCCCGTTCATCGGGACTGAGCTCCACGAGCGGAGGGCGGACCACAGCCCATTGGGTATCGCCGCTATATCGGGCCACAGCTGCTTTCATTGCAGCAATCATCGGGCGGCGCTGAAAGGCCGACCGGACCCGGTCTAAATCGGACTGTTGTTGATCCGCATCGGGCTGTTTCCAATTGGCGGCAAGGCCAGCAATCGCACCGGGGTTGACATTGGCTGTGGCTGAAATGCAGCCCACACCGCCTGCCCTCAGGGTACGCAGTAAAAAAGATTCGGAACCGGCATACATCCGAAAACCGGTGCCATTGAAAGCTTTCATCACCGACTCCGTGTAGGCCCAGTCGCCTGAGCTGTCTTTCATTCCGACAACCGTCTGTGGATAGGCCTTGATCAGGCGCTCAATTAAGGCAATCGAGAAGCCCACCTTGGCCACTGGCGGGATGTTGTAGAGGTAGATCTGCAGCTTCGGGTGGGCGACAGATTCGATGATGGTGGCGAAGTAGGCAAAGAGCCCATCATCAGAAACCTCTTTGTAATAAAAAGGCGGCAGCGTCAGTGTGCCTGCGCAGCCGGCTTGGACGGCGGCCCGGGTGAGCGTGATGGCGTCGGTCACCGCACAGGCACCCGTCCCCGGCATCATTTGCTCCGCGGGCAGGCCGGCGTCAATCAGCGCTTGGAGTGTCTGAATGCGCTCAGCAACCGACATGGAATTGGCCTCGGAATTCGTGCCAAAGACTGCAAGGCCCACTTTGTGGGACAGCAGCCACCGGCTTTGGCGCGCAAGTCGCTGGGTGTCCGGGACGCCCTTTGCATCAAAGGGGGTGATGACAGGTGCTAAAACGGCAGGAAGTGTCGAGGGGTGATGGGCCATGTTTTTTATCTCGGAATCGTTACGGTACTGGGCGGCCGAAGGAAATAAAAATCGGCTCCCTCATCGGCGCCCATGACTGCATCAAGAAAAAGTTTTCGATAGCCGCGCTCTGCGGTTGGCGGTGTAAAGGGCTGAGCGTCCCGGCGACGACCCAGTTCCTTTTCATCCACAAGCAGGCTGATCGCGCGGCCGGCAACGTCGATGCGAATCCGATCCCCAGTCTGCACCAGGCTAAGTGGACCGCCGACTGCCGATTCTGGGCTGACATGCAAAATCACTGTGCCCGCTGCCGTGCCACTCATTCGGCCATCCGAGATGCGCACCATGTCCGTGATTCCCTGGCGAGCCAGCTTGCGTGGAATCGGCAGTGCGCCTGCCTCGGGCATTCCTGGGGCGCCCTTGGGCCCGATATTTTTAAGTACCAAGATGTCATTGGCATGAACATCCAAATCATCAGTATCAATCCGTGCCGCCATATCCTGAAGGTTTTGAAATACGACAGCGCGGCCCTCGTGCTGCATCAGTGCACGGCTTGCCGCAGACTGCTTGATGATGGCACCAAGCGGCGCAAGATTGCCAAATAAAACAGCAAGGCCGCCTTGCTCATAGATAGGGTCCGAGAGCGGCCGAATTACGCTCTGCGCAAACGGTGCAGGGCTGCGATCGATTTGTTCACCAAGGGTGTCTCCCGAGATCGTCA
Organism: Betaproteobacteria bacterium; assembly: GCA_009924525.1. Classification (GTDB taxonomy): domain Bacteria; phylum Pseudomonadota; class Gammaproteobacteria; order Burkholderiales; family Burkholderiaceae_A; genus Lacustribacter. The sequence goes on along the minus strand of RFRK01000032.1, from coordinate 1,190 downwards.
GACAGTCCAGGTGCAGCAGGGGCTTTAATTCTCGAAGCAGGCGGGGCATCCCACCAGCCTGATGGAAGTCCTCCATGTAGTGCTGGCCTGAGGGCTTGAGATCAACAAGCACCGGCGTTTCTTTTGCGAAACGATCCAGCCGCTGTAAATCAATTTTGATTCCCAGCCGGCCGGCCAGCGCTGTCAGGTGGATGAGCGCATTCGTCGAGCCGCCGATGGCCAGTAAAACACGCAGCGCATTTTCAAATGCCTGTGGTGTCAAAATTTTCGTGGGCGTCAGTTGTCGGGCGATGGACGCTACTGCAGCTGCGCCGCTGGACTCCGCCGCCCGGATACGATCGGCACTGACAGCAGGTGGTGAGGCGCCGCCTGCCACTGACAGGCCAAGTGCTTCGGTCACGCAGGCCATCGTGCTTGCGGTGCCCATCACTGAGCAGGTGCCAACACTGGCCACCAGCTGATCGTTTACCGCATCAATTTCCTGCTGATCAATTTCGCCAGCCCGAAATTTCGCCCAGTAGCGTCGGCAGTCGGTGCAGGCACCAACCCGTGTGCCAGCGTGGGATCCGGTGAGCATGGATCCCGTGATGAGTTGAACGGCTGGAATATCTGCTGATGCGGCCGCCATCAGCTGCGCGGGAACAGTCTTGTCGCAGCCACCAATCAGCACCACCGCATCCATAGGCTGGGCCCGAATCATCTCTTCGGTCTCTATAGCCATGAGATTGCGTAAAAACATACTGGTCGGCCGCGCGAAACTCTCATGCAGCGAGATGGTTGGAAACTCAATTGGTAGGCCGCCAGCGAGCATCACGCCGCGTTTGACTGCCTCAATGAGTTGCGGCATGTTGCCGTGGCAGGGATTAAAGCCGCTGCCGGTATTGGTGATGCCAACAATAGGCCGATTCAGCGCATCATCGGTAAAGCCCGCGCCCTTGATGAAGGCCTTTCGCAAAAAAAGCGAGAAGTCCTGATCACCGTAACTCACTAGCCCCTGGCGAAGCCCCGATTTTGATTTACTGCTCATAAGGGATTGCGTCGTGTTGAGACAACGACGATATCAAGATTCGCGGCCAAGGCTGCCGGGACGGCCTCGGGCAATACCCTGATAAAATTTGGTGGCGTGGAAGCGTGGCAGAGCGGTTGAATGCACCGGTCTTGAAAACCGGCGAGGGCGCAAGTCCTCCGTG
>RFRK01000031.1 GCA_009924525.1 Betaproteobacteria bacterium | reverse complement strand
TCGCTTATAGCTATGCCTATGATCGCCTTATTTCTTTTAACGGAGTCCGTTCGCCGCAGGTGAGCTTTCTGGCTTCCAGCGGATTTGGTACCGGGGCGCCTCAGGCCGTCACCGTGACCTATTCCTATAAAGGGATCGGCTGGTTCTTCGGTGAACAAAACCTTAAGACCTATAGCCACAAGTCGGTGATGATTCATGAATAGCAAAATTCAAAAGCCCTCTGGCGCAATCGCCGTGATTGTTGCGATTCTTTTCCTGGTCTTATTCGGCTTTATTGGTCTGGCGGTTGATATCGGTTATTCCCATGTTCAAAAAACCCGCCTACAGGCAGTTGCCGATGCCCAGGCTCTGGCCTGTGTAATTAGTCCAAGTCGCTGTGGCAGCGGCGGCAAGAACCTCTTTCCGGAGACCAATCCCCAAAATGCCGAAGTCACGGTAATCAATCCAGTGGCCTGCCCAAATACGAGTGTTCAACAGGGATGCGCGCAGGCAACAGCATATGCCGAATGGAAAACATTTTTTATGGGGCTTCTTGGCAGCCCGACTTCCAAGGCGCAGGCGACAGCTATCGCAGGCCGCAACGCGCGGGCACCATCGTGTATCACCACACTAAGTGGTTTCAGTGCGAACGGTACAAATATGATGACTCTGAACAACTGCTCGGCTGATATTGGTGGATCACTGACTTCGACAAACAGATCCGGGATACAAGTGGCATCGGGAGCTACTGGCAGCATCTCGGTTTACAACGGAAATAGCCCCAACCAATGCGGTAACTGCTCGCCACAACCGGTCGGGCTTACCTCCTCTCTGCCGAGCCTGCCATCGCCAACCATCCCCACCACAAATCTTGACGGAAGCGCTTTAGTGGTGCGGTCTGGATCCACATGTACATCAGGCACTTGCCAGCCTGGAATCTACAACTCGATTGTGCGACTTACTGGTAATACAACCTTCGCCTCAGGAAATTATGTCTTTAATGGCGGTCTGGATACCAACAGCAAGAGCGTAACGAACAGCGTGGGCGGGGTATCGTTTTACATTCCCGGCACACAGATCTTATCGCTTACTGGCAACATCACACTCTCTGCTCCAACACCGCCCGGATGTTCCATTGGCAGCGGCGTAGTGATCAGCCATCCATTGGCAAGTGCTCCCAAGTCACTGGATCTCAACGGATCCAGAGTAACGCTGAAGCTTAATGGCATAGTGAATTTGAGCGCTGATAACATCACAATTAGTGGCGCTAGCTCATCGTTTAGTCTCAACGGTACTTTGGTTGCCAACTCGATTACATTAAACGGCAATATGTATCCAAATATCTCGGCAAATCCTTGTAATAATCTTTATCAGAGCGCAAAAATTACGCTACTTCAGTAATAGCGCGGGCCTGAAGTGCCTGTCTTGAGCGAAATGGTTCAAAGGCGCGCGGTGTCAATATCTGATTACGGGACCAATTCAAAATCAAGCGTGCGATCCGAGATGCCGCATGTCCATCCCCAAGCGAATTGATCGCTGAAATTGAATCTGTAATTGGGTCTACAATTTGCCGACACCCCTGTCGTAACGCCAAGACAGCTCGTACAATCTGATCCCGCCGCTGACCAGCAAACGTGAGCCCCGTAAGCTGGATGAAATCCTGGCCGGGGGTGAGATCCTGCGCTAAAAGTGTTGGCTTACAAAGGGCAACTGCCTCGTCGTAATAGTCAAGGGAATCAGCCAATACAAAATCATGTTGCTGCATTAGCCGAAGAAACTCTGGATACGGCATGGATTCACGAATGGCCACATTTAGCGTTGACCCAAGAATCGCAGTAAGTAAGTCTTGATAAGCCGTGCCTGGCTCAAGTACAACAGTAAAGTCGACGTCCGATAGTGAATGTGCCAGATCAGCAATCGCTAGCGCTAAATCGGTAAGGCTACCCACCCAGCGGGACTCGGCGCCCAGTAGGACCAGAATTCGCGTGCTGGCTAGGCCATCTACCGAGTCATGTACAGCTTTTCCACCATTAAGAACACCATGTCGCGTGACGGTATCGATCGCATCCACTACCGTATCGCCAGTAATGCCAATCTCAAAAGCAGGAACGCCCCGTTCCCGGAGCTGGATCAAGTCCTCTTCGTTGGCAACACACTGAAATGTTGATATCGCATTCAGCAGCTTTCGATAAGAGTTTTTCTGTCCATTGGTCTGTCGTATGCCGTAATAAGAGGGTGTCGCCAGGTAAATCACGGGTATGCGCCGCATAAAAGCCTGCTGAGCAGCCAGCATCGCTGGAAGCGACTCACCCTGCACGACAAGAAGATCTGGAGGGCGGCACTCCATCTCTTTCGATATTGCATTGGTGAGAGCCCAGCTATGCTCCAGCAAGTTAGTGGGACTGGGGCCGTGGTTGATCGCGATCTCATGATCTGGCGATAGGCCAAATATGGCACCGGTTTGCCAAATTTGCTCAGCATGATCGCCGACCTGAATCCATCGGACAGTGACTGCACGGCCACCGTCATTGCGTAGTCGACGTATTACTGGTGCTAGTCGAACCATTTCGGATCGTGTTCCAACGACCGCAAGGACCTGACGCATATGAACCCCCTCACTTACACTCGCAATGCGGCAAGTTTGAGTTGTGCAAATTAGTCCAGCTCCAACCAACGTGTGGAAAACCCCCTCATCTCACGGGGAAGCCACCATACGTACGGGAAGCTTGACCGCTGGCGGGGAGCCCTCCAGGAAAATCGGATCAATTTGGGCCGCGATCACCACAAGCTCTGCCCAGGCTGACGCGTACTCCAGCATTTCATTCGCACGGCGTTGTCGCGCTTGGATATATTCTGACTCTGCGCGGGCAATATCTCCGCGTGTCTTAATCCCTGCGAGAAAACCCTTTCGTACAGCCTCCGCGCGCAGGCCAGTTGCCTCGACATGGACACGGGTTGCATCAATTTTTACCAAGCTTACGCTGACCTTTGTCATAGCGGCAATAGCCTGACTACGCAATTTAACCAACAATGCCTGCGCATTAGCCTGGGCTCGACGAAACTGGGCCTCTGCCTGGGCTACAGACGCCTCAATTCCGCCTGATGTATAAAGCGGCACATTTAACTGCAGGCCGATCCGACTTTCATCACGAACAAAAGTAACAGTATCGTTTTCTCCGCGAGAAACCGACGCATATAAATCAACGGTTGGGTATCGTTCGGCGAGCATACGATCGCGCTCTAATCTTGCCTGATCCTCGGCATGGCGCGCTGAGCGGAGCTCTGGATTCTGTTGCTCGACAAGCCCCGCGATTTGTTGAGCGGTCAGGTTGGGTAAGGGGTTGGGTGCTACCGATTCAAGAGATAGCCCTATCGGTACCACAGCCTCAGGGCCTGCCAACTCAGTGAGGGTCCTCTCGCTTAGCTGAAGTCGGGCTGAAGCATCTAACATCTCCGACTGGCGCTGCTGAAACCTTGAAATTTCAATACCCAGCTGATCGATCGGAACATCGCCTGCTTGTACTCGACGCTCCATTTCCTCTCGGATTACGCCCGCCTGCTCTAAGGCATACTGCGATAGTTGGAGAAGATCTCGCGCCGTTAGAACCTCAATCCAGGAACTAAAGACCCGACCAAACAGCGCATGTTCGGCAGCCCGAAGCGTCGCCTCGGCGCCCTGATAGGCGGCTGCCGCTTGCTCGATTGCGATGAGATCCTTCTTGCGGTAAATCGGCTGACGGGCCGTGAGTGCAACAATTGAGGAGCTAAATCGACGCTGTGTTTCTGTTGTTCCGAGCGCGCTGCGATTTTCCTCGGTGCGATCAGCATAAAAACTTCCCGCCGAGGCCGATACTTTTATTCCTCGGGCTGCTGAGCTTAGCTGGAAAGCGTGCCAGGAGGCCTCTTTGGAAGCCACACTTGCAAGGTAGGTTCCATCAGATCGCCGCGCCTGATTGACATGCTGAGCGATTAACGTTGACATTTTTGTGATGGGGTCTTGCTGCAATGGCTGCGCAAATGATGGTGTGTTCACCATAATCATCTGCACAGCAAACAATACAATAGCACCAGGTGCACGATCCAGACTTCGCCTCATCAACGCTCTCGCACTGAAACAGCAATTCGATCGATAAAAGGCTTCATCAAGTACTGCATAAAAGTTCTCTCGCCCGTTTTAATCATGACCTCTGCAGGCATACCAGGCATCACCCGAAAGCCGTCTACCTTTTTTAACTCCGATGGAGGAACCACGACTTTTGCAAGAAAGTAACCTTCGGGGTTGGATTTATCGTCCGGATTTAAAAAACGATCTGCAGAAATCCATTCAACAGTCCCTTGAATCACCGGTGTGCGTACTGCCTGCAACGCACTAAACCTGACCTGAGCCGAGGCCCCAGGCATGACCTTGTCAGCGAGATAGGGCCGCACCTGTGCCTCAATAGAGATCTGATCACCGTTTGGAACCACTTCCATTAGCTTGGCCCCTGCAATCACGACCGCCCCCGGAGTATTAACCCCCACTCCCATAACACGCCCGGAGATCGGCGCACGAATTGCAGTGCGTTCCAGATCTTTATTCAATGCGAGAATCTGATACTGCAATGCTCGCTGCTGGACTACGGATTCTTTGTACTTTCGCTCCAGTTCAATTAACTGATTGCGGGGATAAAAACCGTCGTCTGTTAAATCTCGCAAACTATCCAGCTGCTCACCAAGGGCCTCTGATTGAAATCGCGCAGCCGCAAGCTGGGACTGGGCCTGTGATCGATTCGCGAGCTCTGCACTTGAATCTAGTCGAATTAATATATCTCCCTCAACGACTGGCTCACCCTCTCGAATCAGCACCTCCTGTATTACACCGCCTCGCGGGTGCTGCACGACTTTTCTGCGGCCGTCGACGATGACGGTGCCGTTAGACGGCACCGCCGCATCCAGCGGAATGAATGCGGCCCATAACGCGGCACCCACCAAAATCATCAAAATGATCCAGAAGCCCCGCCTGACCAAGATGTCCATTACTGAACCCTCTCTTCGCGGGCGGGTTTTGTTGAGCGCCGTTTTATTGCCGATATCACTTCGCTTGATGGTCCAAACTCACGAATCTGGCCATCAAAAATCATCATCAAGCGATCCATTAATTTAAGTAACTTCGGATCATGTGACACTACAATCACGGTGCTCCCCCAAGACTTAGCAGCCTTGATTGTCTGTGCTAAAACCCGGTCACCGACCTCATCCAGATTGGAACTTGGCTCATCAAGAGCGATCACCACGGGTTGGCCATAGACTGCGCGCGCAAGGCCGATCAACTGCCGCTGGCCCGCTGAGAGTGTTATGCCACCGTCACCGATCTCAGTGTCATAGCCGCTGGGTAGACGCAGCATCATGCCGTGCAGTCCGCAGGCATTGGTCGCCTCGATAATGCGCTCGGAATTCAGCTCACCAAATCTTGCGATGTTTTCGCCAACTGTGCCTCCGAATAACTCGATATCCTGCGGCAGATAGCCGATTGCTGGGCCAATCTCCTCGCGTGGCCAGCCCCGAATATCAGAGCCATCGATTCTCATTTTTCCCAAGGCGGTGGGCCAAATACCCAAAATCGCTCGCAGCAGAGTTGATTTGCCCGAGGCTGAGGGGCCAATAATGCCGATAGCCTCACCGGGCTCAAATTCAAAACTTAAGCCCTTTAGAATGAATGATCGATTGGAAGGTGCGGAAACAAAAATATTTTCAGCGCTAATGAACCCGCGAGGCCGCGGGATCGACATGCCTTTTAGTGGTTCTGGGTGCTCTTTCAGGAGTCGATCAAGTCGCTGCTGGCTCGATAGACTCGAAAGCATCGACTTCCAGTTCATAATCAAGGCCTCTAGTGGCGCGAGCGCTCGGGTAGAAAGAATCGTCGCAGCGATCATGGCGCCGGGAGTCATCTCACCCAAAATTGCAAGATAGGCGCCAATCCCTAGTGTTCCGGACTGAATCGTCAGCCGCATCAGCCGACTCATCCCCCCCATCGCTGAGACCTGATCGCTGACTTGGCGCTGCAACGTTCGGGCCCGAAGTTGCAGCGCTTTCCATCGATTGGCCAGGGCAGGCAGCATGCCTAAAGCCGTTATGACCTCTGCATTGCGTAATTGGCTTGCGGCGAGCCCCTGAGCTGCGAGGCCCACCTCCGAAGCCTGTGACAACCCCGGGCGTGCGATTCGCTCTGAAATCACAGATGTGACAAGAAGTAAGATTGAACCGAGAGTTACAAACCAGCCAACGGTGGGATGCAAGAGGAAAACCGCAACAATAAAAATTGGAAACCACGGTAGATCCATTAACGCAGATAGCCCGGTTCCAGAGAAAAATTGCCGAATTTGATTTAGATCCCAGAGCGGCTGATTGGCCTGGGCTTGTGGCGCGCGTAGCTGTCGCTGAAATGTAGACTCGTAGACACGGGGCGTTAGCTCAGCTTCTACTGCATCACCGATTCGTGCCATCGTGGAAGCACGGGTTGCTTCTAAGAGGCTCAAAAAAACATATAAACCCAGCAGCAGCCCGCTTAAGGCAATTAATGTCGTGATGTTTTGGCTCGTTAAGACCCGATCGTAGATCTGAAGCATGTAGATCGCGGGGCTCAGATAAAGAAGATTGATCACCCCAGAGAAAAACATCGCTGAGGCGATAGCGCGACGATGGCGCAACAGCGCCGAAAAAACTGCTCCTGAAGGAAGTTCCCGAAGCAAAGGAACCGCCGCCCCCTGCGGGGCGGCGACGTGATCCGATGAGACCATCCTAGATCAGCTCGAGATTGTTGTTGTAGTCAAGGAGGTTCTTGACACCCTCGATCGCCTGACTGCCTGCCTGAAATTCGATAATGCCGTCGTTCTCCAGGTCAACCGGCATTCCAGATAGCGCCTCGGTAACCCATTCCTTAATCTGGGCCTCAGTAAACCGGTAGGTCACATCCTCATCGCGGGAATTGAGCACCGCCGCCACGGCCTGTCGCGCCAGAGCGGCCTCTGCACCCCCCGTTAGCTCCAAGGCCTGCTGCATCGAAATATCCTGCTGACTCACAAATTTTTCCTTACCTTTTCCGGGAGTCTTAACCATCCATTTCAGGCCGGATTGCTGACTGCCGAAGAAAAAGTTTTCAAAGCTTGTGGTAGTGGAGATCCCGTCCCAATCTCCGGGGTGATTCTTCCAATAGCCCGGTGAAAGCCCCTCAAAGGCAACCTCAACCAGGCTCACCTCTGCCGAGGACGTTACGGGATCGGTCTGATCACTGTCAGCCGTGGCTGTATTTCGAATGTAGTAAGTTCCCGGGGTTGCCAGGGCGGCATCGTAATCGGCTTGTGTGACCGTGTATTCGCCAGTCCAGATCCAAGTCTCACCGACCTCGAGTAGCCCATCGCCATCATCCCCGTCAATGACACCATCTTGATCGGCATCATTACTGAGGGTATCTTCGATGAGGGTATCCTCGAGTGTTACATCGGTTAGCGTAATATTTCCCGTGTTTGATACGCTGATCGTGTAAAGGATCTTGTCGCCTACTTCGTCGACACTTTCGACATTAGCCTGCTTCAGGACACTGAGTTCTGGGTCATAGAGAATTCGAACCGCATAGCTGGCTGTCACCGCATCGGTCTGATCGCTATCGGCCTGGGCCGTGTTATCGATGTCATCATCTCCACCCCCACGTGTATCAAAGTCCTCCTGGGTGGCCATGTAGCTGGCGTCAAAGGACTCAGAGCCGCCTGGGGCCAGCGAGTCGATGGTCTGCGTTAGGCCCGACAGTGGATCGGTCACCACCACATTTGGTCAGGGTCACGTTGCCACGGTTTTCTACCGTTACGGTGTAGACGATTTCATCGCCAGAGGCGTCGACTTGCGAGACATTGGCGGTTTTGGTGATCGCCAACTCTGGCCCATAGATCAGCCGTGTATCAATAAATACATCGTCCGAGAGATCCTGCTGATCACTCGATTTTGATGTGACCGCTGCTACATTACGCATGACATCATCGTTAATCTGATCAATGTCATTGCTATCGAAGTTACCGCGATTGTCAATATCTGCCTGCGTTACCGTATATTCGCCTGTAAAGACCCAAGTCTCACCCACATCTAGCAATCCGTTACCATCATCCCCGCTCACTGCATCAGCGACATTAATCACGCTATCGTCATTTTTATCCAGTGAATTTGCAATCAATGCATCGGTAAGTGAAACGCTGGAAAGCGTAATATTGCCCCCATTACTAACGGTCACCGTATACTTGATAATGTCACCTGCTGTATCGATGACCCCATCGCTATCCGCCGATTGATCTGAGTTAAATAGATCCTCTGTTTTTTCAATCGTGATCCGCGGTCGATAGTCAATTTGGGTATAGACACGAGTCGTGGCATCAAGGGTCTGATCTAGCGTTTTCACCGCGACACTTGCCGCATTGCGAATCACATCATCATTTGTGCCGTCACCTGACTCATCGTAGTTACCGCGGGCATCCATATCCGCTTGCGTAACAATATAGCTGCCCGAAAAATTCCAAGTCTCACCGACATCCAGCTGGCCATTGCCATCATCACCCCCGGTAGAATCCAATACGTTGACAATGCCATCGCTATTCTTATCGAGTGCTTCATTAATTAGGGGATCATCAAGAACAACATCCCGCAGGGTGATATTCCCGTCATTGCGAACACTGATTGAATACTGAATCACATCCCCGGCGGTATCAATAACATCATCCGTATCATCAGTTCCATCTGAATTCAACACATCATCAAGCTTATTAATTGTTACAAGGGGTTTGTAGTCCAGAAGGCTATCCACTGCGTTGCTGGCCGATGCACCCTCATCGGTGGTGATCGCAACGTCATTACGAATAATGTTGTCATTGATTTCACCGGGATCGGGGCCATCATAATTTCCCCGAATATCCAAGTCATTCTGGCTGACAACATATTCTCCCTGCCACACCCAGGTCTCGCCGATATCCATAACACCATTACTATTCGTATCCCCGCTGACAATGTCCTGTGCGTTAACGATTCCATCATCATTACGGTCAAGCGACTCAAGGATTAGTGCGTCGGTTATTACCGGATTGGTGAGGACGACTTCCCCCACATTTGTAGCACTCACTGTATAAGTCAGAATATCTCCGGCACTATCGACAAGATCATCCGCATCGGGACTGCGGTCTGCATTGAGCACATCAGCAGTCTTAATAATTTCTACCGCTGGATTGAGTGGGGCCTGAAGCACCAGCGTCGAAAACTCCTCGAATCCACCATCGGTGCCATCAAAATTTGCTTGGAAATAAAGATAGGTGGGATTCGACTCAAAATAACTCTTGGGAATCAGCATGACGACATCAGACCGGCCACTGCCTTTAAAGTCATCCCACATATAAACGGTACGATTCAGCGTATCGGTATCGAGCGAATACAGGGGCATCAACCCACTAAACGATGTCAATTGAGAGTCATTCGATCCATAAATCTTAAGATCAGTCATCACAACTTCGGACTTTGAGCCTCCACCACCACCCACCTCATTTAGATCAAGCCGAATCTCCAGGTACTGCATTCCACCGATCCCCACGACCGGAATCTTGCTGATTTCGAGCAGGCTGGTCCGGTTATCGCTGGAGCTGATCGCATCCCCCGTAGCGTAGGTCGTGCCGTTAAAAAGATTGGTGCCCGTCTGTGAGCCGCTTTCTTGGATTGTCAGAAAGGGATCAAAAATGCCGGTCCCAGAACTCGATGTTCTAAGGGGATCATCCTTCCAGGTATAAAAGATCGTGCCATCGGCAAGAACCACACCGGGAGCAACGGGAAAATCTCCCGGACCAGTGTCAATGCTCTCTGGGGGCGACTGGGACTGATAGAGATAGACATTTTGCTCGGCCATAAAAACCTCCTGAAGTTGGAAAAATCGCGGCTAGAAATCAAACTCAAAGCCGCTGCGGTGGAGGCAGTTTGAAAAGATCATGCGAACCAATGTGCTCGTTCGATTTGCAGGCCCCCAAATCCCCCGCAGATCGCGGAATTCGATTTATTGCTTGCTGAAATCAAAGACTTAGCCGTGGAATGTCGACATCCACGCAAGATGTGCAGGTTTCACGTTGAATTTATCAACGTTACAACTTAAAGGTGTAACGCTTCGGACCATGACTTTTATCGTGTCGTTCATGGCTAAATCAAACGACATTAAGGAAAACTTCTCGGCGCTTCTACGGGATTCACTCAGAAGTCGCTTCGGTCGAATCCCCTCTGCTGCCGTTGTGGCTCGAGAGTTCAATCTCAGGGCGTATGACACAACACCAATTTCGCAAGAAAGTGCCCGGCGCTGGCTTAGAGGGGTTTCTCTGCCAGAGGAAGAGCGCCTTCGCGTATTAGTAAACTGGCTCAACCTAGACTTCAATGAGGCCTTAAAACCAAGACTTCAGCCCTTTAGTCAGCGGCCGGCCGCCGAGCTTGAGCGGGCCAAAGTTGTCGAGTCGCTCACAGCCAGTCGGTTGAGCTCATCTCCGCCTCGCCCGGCAGCGGAAATCGCTTCTGTAACCTCACCGTTAAATCACACAAGTCCTGATGACGAAGAGCTTCTCAGGCTTCTGATGGTGCTCGATACGGTACAAAAAAGAGCGATGCTGGAGCTCATTAAGTCAGGGTTTCGGCCGTCGGCATCCGCGCCACAATAGGTTTTAGAACACGCCTGTCGCAATTACACGCCTCAGCCACGTAGGCACCAGCAGGGGGGCTTCAGTAAGCCCCCCCTCTCCCCTCTTCCTTTTTTGTTGGCTAGTTGACCGTAATCTGCGTCGCCTCGGAGGCGCACTGCTTATACAGCAGCAGCGTCAGCAGACCATCTTCGTAGTGGGCGGTTGAGCGAGACGGATCAAGCATGGCCTCTAGGTCCAGTGTTCGCTCAACATGACCAACATGGCGCTCTCCTCGAATCAGCCGCTCGTCTTTGGGCAGACCAGCGCCATTACGAATTTCCGCTGCAATCGTTACCCGACTGCCGTCAATTGAAACCTTGAGACTATCTTTTTTTACACCCGAGAGCTCTGCCTCTAGCAAAAACATCTCGGGCTGTTCTCGGACATCCACCTTAACTGCATCAGAAGACGCAGAGAAGCTGCCGGACAAAGGCGACATCCACAGGCGCGGAAAGTCGCGCAGCCATGGTTTAAACAAGGATTCTGCAAAATTTATTTCTGCCATATGGCCCTCCATCGCTAGGAGAGGCCATCAGAACACAGAGGCCGACTCAAGCCACCTCTTCTTAATTGGATTGGCTGATCCCTGCTGTGGAAAACTTAGGCGCAGACTCGGACAACCGCTGCCGGCCGAGGCACAATAGGTAGCATTGAGCGCTGGCCCTCTGTGAGATCCTGGTAAATCGCTGCGTAATAGCCCTGTATAGGCCGAAGTGTGGAAACCGATGATCCTGCTCATCGGCAAGCACCAGCCCTGTGGGTACAAATAATGAGCCGATCACATCCAGCTGGGGAAACTGAAGATCCGACAGCCCAGCAAGCTGCAGGCCTTGCCAGAGGGCTTCCTCGGAGGCTGCGCACAAGTAAAACGGTGGGCGAGGCCTGCGCTGGGTCGAGATCGGAATCGCCATGTTAATGAAGGCCTCGAGTCAGGATCTCTTCAAGATCAGAGATTGGCGTATTCAGATAATCCTTGGGCAGGACCAGAGAGACCTTATCCAGGGTATCGGAGCTCAACAACTCCCTTAACAAGCCGAGGGCTCGAGGGGGTGCCATGATGACCAGCTTAAAAAATTGGCCCTGCGACATCTCGCCTTCGATCGCCTGGGCAATGTCCTCGAGGAATCGAGCCTCTTCGGCCTCGTGAAAATCAGGAATTTCATAAGCTGAGCGCCGTGCACCAACAGGGGCAAATGCGCGGCCCGCACGATCCCAGCCCATTTCGTGGCTCGCGAGATTTTCAATCCCAAACCGCTGCAATTGCTTGAGCCGAACCTGCCCGTTAAAGCCTTGATTTCGGAAAAAGACTGCCTTGCTGCCATCAGCAAGGACAAGCAATGTCTCCGCGCTTAATCTCATGAAGCGGCTCCAAGTATTCAATTCGGATCCGCATGCTAAGTCACAGAAACAGGGCGGATTACACGCGCAACGTGGTCTTTTTTGCGCGCTGCAGTGAAATTTATTGAAAAAAATGTATAGATAGTATTTATACTTTCTAACACACTCTTATAAGTGATGGAGCAATCAATGCCGAAGCACTTCGAGTCTCCCCTCCCTCGACTACTGCGGGCCGCCATCTGGGACCGCTATCGAAAAATCCCCTCTAACGCTTTTCTTGCACGCCAGTTCAATCTTCGGGCCCTCGGAGTCAAGGCCATAACTCAGGAGTCATTCCGAAGGTGGATGCTCGGAGAAAGCATGCCGGAATACGAACATCTACGAATCTTGATTGGCTGGCTGAACCTGGATGCAAATCAGATTTTCAGCACCCCATCTGTAAAACCGACTCCCGATAAAGATCTCGCTGAGGCAGAGTGGCTAAATTCAACCATCGGGCGTTGGGAGCAAATACTCAGGCGCATCAGTGTTCCTAAGGGGCAGGCGCTGGCTGATCTGATCGACCGCCTACTCTTATTTGAGCCGGCGAGAAACGAAAAGACCTATACGAATTTTTCCGATCTGCTCGCGTCAACACGAGTTGCCAAAGCTGGCCCTGTCGCGCACGAAAATACCCTGCACAGCCGAGAAGATAATAACGCCACATTCGAAAAAACTGCTCTCCATATCGACCACTAATTTCCGGCCAGCGTGCAGAAAAATTAGTGGCCCAGGCCATCAGTGTTCGGTCGTAATCCGGGCCAAAATTGTGCCAGTCCTCGAGCAGCAGCCGGCCCTGCATGGCCGATACGATCTCTCGAGCATCCGGAATGCGTCCATTTGGAAAAATATAATGATCAATCCATGGATCGGTTGCTCCGGAGGTGACCTCTGTGCCGATGGTATGCAGTAGAAAAATTCCCTCGGGCTTCAATAGGCGCTGAACCATATCGAAAAAAGTGCGGTAATTTTTCTGGCCAACGTGCTCAAACATTCCGACCGATACAATTTTGTCGTAGTGCCCAGTCAGCAGGCGATAATCTCTTAAGCCAATCGTGACCGGCAAGCCTTTACAGCGCTCGCGGGCAAGCTCGGCCTGTTGTTTGGACACCGTTACACCATGAACCTGCACTCCAAAATGACTGGCCGCGTACGCAGCAAGCCCGCCCCAGCCGCAGCCGATATCCAAAAGCCGCTCGCCCGGCAGGAGCTGAAGCTTTCTGCAGATCATCTCGCACTTATCCTGCTGCGCCTGCGCTAAATCCAAAGCCCGCTCCCAATAGCCGCAGGAATAAATCATCAAGGGATCGAGCATCCGCTCAAAGACATCATTGCCGATATCGTAGTGCTGCTCGCCCACTTGATAGGCCCGCGTGGGTGACTGAAGATTGATCAAACGTGATCGCAGCCGATGGGCGAGAAGCTTTATTTGTGCAACTCCGATCGGTTGCTGATCTAGCCTCGCGGCGAGCAGCCGACAGGCCATCTCGTCAAGCTGCGCACACTCCCAGTCACCGGCCATATAAGATTCACCAAAGCCCAGCGATCCACTGTGCGCGATCGCATCAAAGACCCGCGGATGTCTAATCTGTATGTCAAATGGCTGACCGCCATCAAATTCGATACCCGCCTGACGAAAAAGCGCTCGAATAGACCCCTCGGGCCCAGACGATGATTTCAGGCGAATCGGCGCATCAAAAGAGGAAGAGCGCGAGGCGTAATGTTCCATCGGCCGACTATCGGCCAGCCGCGGGTTGGTGATGACCACACAGGATGTGGTTTCGCCGTGGAAATAAAACAGGCCCCTTTTGGGGCCTGTCAGATCCGATTATGGGCTAAAGCTTACTTGCCACCACGGTTGAAATGGTTTGCAACCAACGTGACTGCGACTGCCGCCCAGATCACCAAAATCACTTGCCAAACTTCCATGTTCTACCAACCTTTCTCAGAGGGCATCAGCTCATAAGGCTGATTGTTGAGTGGACTCCCTAGTGTTTCTTTTTTTTACAAGCGGGGCCATACAAAGCAGTGTGGCCATCAGCAAGGCGAGCTCAATGATATACACAACCACATATCCCGTCGCGGCACCGGCAAATTCCCTGCCAAAAATCGGATTGCTATACCCCATTGCCACCACCAAATCCCGCACCACCCCCCCAATCGCCATTGCCAGGCCAGCTGCGGTCGCCTGCACTGCCCCCCAGGCCCCCAGCGCCAGGCCGACCTGCTCTTTCGGCGCGCTCTGCATGGTTGCAGTGAGTGTTCCGTGGCCAAAAAGCCCCGCCCCCAGTCCGATCAGAAAGGTGCCAGCCGTGAATATCAGCGCAGACTGTGCTGGGGCCGCCGCAATGACTGCTAAAAACGCAGGTATGCCCACCAATGCTCCCGCACCCGCCATCCGGTAGGGGTCCGCTCCACGGCCCAGCACCCGAGAGGCGAACCAGAATCCAATCAGACTGCCGACAGCGAGTGTTGCGGTCAGCAGCGTTGTAGCGCTCACACTCAGACCGAGCACCTCACCTCCATAGGGCTCAAGCAAGACATCTTCCATAGTGAACGCCATGGTGCCGAGGCCCACCACTGCGAGACGCCGCAGCGCCGCCGGCCCTTGTGAAAAAGTCCTCCAGGAATCCATAAATGACGGATCGGGAGTCGCAGAGCGCTTGCGATTACGATCTCTGGCTTCCTGCTTCCACATGGCGGTCACGTTGAGAATGATCGTCAGGACCGCTGCGCCCTGAATCACCTGAATCAGTCGGCCCGGGCTGTAATCCTCCAGCAAGACTCCAAAGGATAAGGCGCTCACAACCATGCCCACTAAAAGCGTGACATACATTAGGCCCACAACCTTTGGCTGTGATTCCTGGGGAACAAGATCAGTTGCCAGCGCCAGGCCAACGGTCTGAACAGTATGCAGGCCAGCACCGACCAATAGAAATGCGATTGCCGCACCGAGATGTCCTACCCAGATCGGAGCGTTTGCAGCCTGACCTGCGCCTGCGAGCACGAGCAGCGCAAAAGGCATCACAGCGAAACCGCCGAACTGCAGCATCGTACCCATCCATAGAAATGGCACCCGACGCCAGCCCAGTTCGGAGCGATGAATATCCGATTTAAAACCGATCAGGGCCCGCAATGGAGCAAATACGATGGGCAGCGCCACCATAATCGACACGATAGAGGCTGGCACTTTCAACTCAACGATCATCACGCGATTTAAGGTTCCGATCAGCAGCACCAGCGCCATGCCCACCGAGATTTGAAACAGCGACAGCCGCAGCAGTCTTGTTAACGGTAGATCAGGTGTTGCGGCATCGGCAAAAGGAAGAAACCTTGAACCCATTGAGGTCCAGGACTGAACGAGTGATCTGCTGAAGCGATTCACGATGAGATCATTTTAGGCAAGGTATCAGGAGGCTGCGTCCATGACAGCACCCACCAAAAGAAAAGGGTCCCGAAGTCATGACCTCCGGAACCCTTTTGTAGCGAAGCCGAGGGAGTGGCTGCGCTACTTCTTGACGGCCGGCTGAGCCGCCACCGTCTTTTGACCGCCTTGCAGAAACTCTTTCACCCACGTGGTGTTTGTCACGAGTGCGACGTGAACCGCAAATGAGCCAATCGCAACAGCGGACAGGAACAGAGGGATCCCAACCGACGGCTTGACCACGCACCAGATTTTTCCGTAAATCATGATCCGCTCCTTTTAATGCAACCAGGGTGAATAGATGTAGGCCAGCAGATGCGCGAGTACTGCGATCATCCCGAAAATCTGCGTACCCTGAATCAGATTACGGTGAATCTCCTCTGATTCAGCT
>RFRK01000004.1 GCA_009924525.1 Betaproteobacteria bacterium | reverse complement strand
ACTGCCAACAGGGCTGGCAATGCGGGTGCCGCTGTTATAAGAAAACGACGCGCCGGGCTGAATCAGAGGCTGCTGTCCAACAACGCCCAGGCCTTTCACTTCCTGTCTTGCGCCGCTGGCATCCTCGATAATCCAGTGCCGCGCAATCACCTGGGCAGCGATTTCGCCGATGTTTTCGATGGTGACGAAATAGGCAAATGTGAAGACCCCGTCCTCCGCCGAAGACTGCTCGGCCAGGTACTGGGTCTGAACGGATACCTTAAGCTGAGGTCGTGCCACGCTATTGCAGATGCAGTTGCATGATGCCGTCAGGCCAGACCGAGCTTTTGCGCCATGCCGATCCGCTGCAGCTTTCCGGTCGCGCCCTTGGGGATCTCGGCAACAATCACCAATTTCCGCGGTACTTTGAAGTCCGCAAGCTTAGTCGCAGCGAATGCGCGAATCTCCTGCTCGGTTGCAGTCATGCCCTCACGCAAGACCACTGCCGCTCCAACTTCTTCACCGAGTTTGTCATGGGGCACCGCGAACGTTACCACCTGCATCACTGCAGGATGATCCATCAAGACTTCGTCAACCTCAACCGGCGAGATCTTCTCACCGCCGCGGTTGATGATTTCCTTTAAGCGGCCCGTCAAGGTGACATAGCCCTCTGCATCCATGACACCCTGATCGCCAGTGCGAAACCAGCCCTTAGTGAAGGCAGACGCATTCGCCTTAGGATTGTTTTCGTAACCCGCTGTCACGTTTTCTCCGCGAATCACAATCTCGCCGGTATGGCCTTTTGCGAGCAGCTTGCCATGATCGTCCATGATTCCTACCTCGGGGCCGGCCGCTAATCCAACCGATCCGGGCTTTCTGACCTTCGGTGGCAGCGGGTTGCTGCACATCTGATGCGAGGCCTCGGTCATACCATAGGCCTCAATCATCGGCGCCTTAAAGACCTCTTCAATTTCGCGAATCACCTGAGTGGGCAAGGATGAAGAGGAGGAGCGGATAAAGCGCAGCGGATACTTATCAATCGTTGCTTTGTTCTGCGCAGCGCGTGAAAGAATAGCCTGATGCATGGTTGGCACCGCGGTGTACCAGTTAGGCTTACATTCCTCCATCCAGCCGAAAAACTTCAAGGCATTAAATCCCGGCGAGCAAAAAAGATAGCCTCCGGCGGAGAGCGGTGCAAGGGTTCCTGCAATGAGTCCATGAATATGGAAAAGCGGCATGATATTCAGGCCGCGGTCTTGCCGAGCAAACGCCAGGGTCTCGGCGATATTGCCGGCAGAAACCGCGACATTACGGTGTGACAACGGCACAATTTTTGGCCGCGAGGTGGTGCCCGAGGTGTGAAGAATCAGGGCAACATCATCAGGCTGGGCCCAGCCACCTTGCCTTAACCGCATCTTTTTCCCCGATTGGTTCTCCAGCGTGAAACTTCCGGCGCCCTGGGCCGGCGTCGGTACCAACTCCAACAGAGTTACGCCAAGCTTTTTAGCCACCTCAATGGCCGGAGTATCACTGCCTTTCTCAACAATCAATGCCTTCGCCTTGAGATCCGAGAGATAAAACTCAAACTCATCGGCGCGATACGCGGGATTCAAGGGGGCCGAGGTCGTGCCGCAGGCCACAGCAAGGAATGAGGCCGCCATCTCAGGCCCGTTTTTTAAGACGATCGCTACCCGATCATTTCGGCCGATACCCCAGCCATTGAGCTGTGCCACTGTATTGATGATGAGTTGACGTAGCTGGCGATAGCTCAAATCGGGGGTGGCGGGAGCGCCGAATACCGGGGCAGCATCAGCCCCGGCTGAGAGCAGTTCAACGAGAGTAGAGGAACGTTTCATGATTTTCCTTATCGATCGATTTCAGTCGTACGGCCGCAGAAAGTCACTGCGCAATCTTTAATTTTCCTTTTTGCTCGGCCAGAGTCTTAGCGAGGAGACTCACCAGGGCGTAGACCGCCTGAATATGGGGCGTGGGCACTCCGGCAACCTGGCCCAACTCAATAATTGAACCCACCAAAGCGGCGATCTCGGGTGCCCGGCCCTGCTCGATATCCTGGAGCATGCTGGTTTTGTGTTTGCCCACCGCCTCGGCACCCGCAATACGTTTCTCCAATGAAACCCGGAAGGCAATACCGAGGGCCTCACCAACATGCTGGGCCTCGGTCATCATCTTGGCAGCGAGCTCCCGTGTCATGGGGAATTGGCAGATATCCACCAGCGTGGCATGGGTCAAAGCGCTGATTGGATTAAAACTCAAATTGCCCCAGAGCTTAGTCCAAATCTCGCTACGAATATCAGATGTCACAGGCGCTTTAAAACCAGCATTGCGTAGCGTCTCAGAAAGCTGGCGCACGCGCGACGACTCTGCACCGTCAATCTCGGAGATCGAAAACCGATTGCCCTCGATATGTTTGAGCACACCCGGGGCAATAATCTCAGCTGCCGGATAGACCACACTGCCAATCACGCGATCAATCGGAATGCCCCGGGCCACAATGCCGCCGGGATCCACACTTTCCACGATGCGGCCCTCGTGTGGCCCACCGAGCTTCATGAAGTACCAATACGGAATACCGTTTTGTGCAGTCAGCACCATGGTGTCATCGGTGTAAGCAGCTGCGAGATCGTCCACCACGGCTGCAACCTGGTGGGCCTTCATACCCAGCACGATCACATCTTGTGGGCCAGCCTCGCGGACATTACTGACTGCCTTCGGCCGGACAACGAACTCACTGCCGTCTTCTTCGATAAAGCGAAGGCCGTTGGCCTTGAGGGCCTCAAGATGTGGGCCGCGCGCAACCAGCGTGACCTCTTCTCCGGCCTTAGCGAGCCGGGCTCCCAAGAGGCCCCCGATCGCGCCCGCTCCAATGACACAGATTCTCATTACTTCACCTTTTTCAAAAAGACGACTTCTTAGCAGGCCTGTTGCTATGCCGGCTCATAGGTATTGGTGAGGGTGCCAATGCCCTCAATGCTCACCTCCACGGTTGTCGAAGGCCGCATCGGTAGCACGCCAAGCGATGTGCCGCATGAAATGATATCGCCCGGCATGAGCGTGATTTCTCGGGAGATCAGGCTGACAATTTCTGGCGGAGAGAAAATCATGTCGGCGACAGGATAGTTCTGCCGTTCGCGGCCCGACACGACAGTCCGCACCCGGGCTGATCGCCAATCCAGACCCTGGGTGACGGCCGGCCCAAATGGGCCAAAGCCATCACAGCTCTTTGCCCGCGACCACTGCTGAAATGTGGGATCGACATTCACCAAATCCAAGGCCGTCACATCATTCACACAGGTGAATCCAAAAATCATCGACTCCGCCTGATCAACAGACACGTTGCTGCACTGCCCGCCAATCACAATTCCCAGTTCGCCCTCGTAGACCACCTTTCCGTCATATGAGACTGGTTTTCGGATGGCGTCACCCGGGTTGGCATAACTGTTGGCTGATTTCTGAAACACCAAAGGATTGGCTGGCGCTGGCTGACCGAGTTTTGCCGCCATCTCGTGAAAGTTATTCCATAGGCAGAGGAATTTCGAGGGCACTACCGGATAGAGCAACCGGACCGATTCAAAGGCCACTTCACGGCCTGTCGCGGCTTGCGGGTCGATGATGCTGCTGCCTGAATAAACTTGTATGGAATTAGATCCATCCATTTGGCAGCCAACTTTGATTTCTTGCCTCTGATCATTCAGTTCAGAAAATCTAAACCATCGCTTCATATTTTTATTCACTATTGTCCAAGACAGTCAGGAAGTCGTGCTAGCCTGCACTGCACGTCACAAGAGAAATTTCGGTCCCCTATTCTGCACGCTTTTTCGGAGACTCAATATGGCCCTCCCCGCCTTAAAGAAACTGTTTGTCCAATCCACACTCGCCATAGGTTTTTTGGGTGCTGCTGTATCCGCCCAGGCCTGGGAACCCACCAAAACAGTGGAGTTCGTCGTGCCCGCAGGCACGGGCGGTGGCGCCGACCAGATGGCCCGGCTGATCCAAAACATCATCGCCAAAAACAACCTCATGAAGCAGTCCATGGTGGTGGTCAATAAAAGTGGTGGCTCGGGCGCCGAAGGATTTCTTGAAGTCAAAGGCGCAAAGGGCGATCCGCACAAAATCATCATCACGCTCTCCAATTTATTCACCACACCGCTGGCTACCGGAGTGCCGTTTAGCTATCGGGATCTCACGCCCGTCTCAATGATGGCGCTGGATCAGTTTGTGCTGTGGGTCAATGCCGAGTCGCCCTACAAAACACCGAAAGACTTCATTGCAGCAGTGAAAGCTGCGGGCCCCGGCAAGATGAAGATGGGGGGCACAGGATCACGTCAGGAAGATCAGATCATTACGGTCGCCCTCGAAAAGCAGACCGGCACCAAGTTCACCTATATCCCTTACAAAGGCGGCGGTGAAATCGCAGTCCAGCTGGTGGGTAAGCACATCGATGCCTCCGTAAACAATCCCATCGAGGCAGTCGAACATTGGCGTGGTGGCAAACTGCGGCCCCTATGTGTCTTTGATGACGAGCGCATTCCGCTGAAAGAGAAAGTCACCGCTGATATGTCCTGGAATGACATTCCGTCGTGTAAGCAAAGTGGTGTTGACGTTGACTACCTGATGCTGCGTGGCATTTTCATGGCCGGCGGTGTAACCGCGGAGCAGACGAAGTACTACGTTGACTTAATGGCTAAGGTCCGCGAAACAACCGAGTGGAAAGATTTCATGAAGCGTGGTGCGTTTAATACCACCACCATGACAGGTGAAAACTACCGCAAGTGGGTGGAAAAAGAAGAGGGCCGCCACCGCCAGCTGATGCAGGAAGCCGGTTTCATCGCCAAATGAGTGCGCCGGAAAACCACGAGGCAGGTGACCATCGGTCAGCGGCCTCGGTTCGAAGTCTCGAGGTCGTCACCGCCGCCGTCTTATTTGCTCTGGGCGCGGTGGTGATCGCCGACAGCCTGCGCATCGGCGCAGGATGGAATATGGATGGCCCGCAGTCGGGCTATTTTCCGTTTTACATCGGTATCTTTCTGTGCCTCTCCAGTCTGATCAATTTCTGGCATGCGATCCGCGATCCGGAGACGGCCGCAGAATCCTTTCTGACACGGCATCAGGCCTCCATGGTCATGTCACTGCTGATTCCCACCACTGTGTTTGTGATCGTGATCGGCTTTATCGGCATCTATGTCGCCTCGGCGCTACTGATCGGCTGGTTCATGGTCCGACTAGGAAAATTTAGTTTCCCCCGTACCGCGCCTGTCGCTATCGGGATTCCCGCCGTTCTTTTCGCCCTGTTTGAACTCTGGTTCAAGATGCCATTGCCCAAGGGGCCGCTAGAACAACTCCTCGGCGTGGTCTAGGCCTTTATGCAAGAAATTCAATCCCTCATCGGCGGCTTTGGCGTCGCGCTATCGGCCTACAACCTGCTTCTGATGCTTATCGGCATCGTGTTGGGCGTACTGATCGGTGTGCTGCCCGGGCTCGGGGGGGCAAACGGGGTTGCGATTCTCCTGCCCCTGACCTTCAGCATGCCACCGACTTCGGCCATCATCATGCTGTCCTCCATCTACTGGGGCGCACTCTTCGGCGGGGCCATCACTTCGATTCTTTTTAATATCCCCGGTGAGCCTTGGTCAGTTGCCACAACTTTCGATGGCTATCCGCTGGCGCAAAAAAATCGAGCAGGCGAGGCCCTGACGGCTGCATTTACTTCCTCTTTTGTTGGGGCCTTTGTCGCCACCTTAGTCCTCACCTTCTTGTCTCCCGTTGTCGCTGGATTCGCGCTGAAATTCGGGCCACCCGAGTATTTTGCGGTGTGTCTGCTGACCTTCTGTGCCTTTGTTGGCATGAGCCATGATCCGCCCTTTAAGACCATTGCCTCAATGATGCTGGGCTTCGGCCTGGCCGCAGTCGGCCAGGACTCCGTGACCGGAACGCTTCGACTCACCTTCGGCCAGACCGAGTTGCTCAAAGGCTTTGATTTTCTGATCGCCGTGATCGGGCTTTTTGGTATCAGTGAGATTATTCAGACCCTAGAAGAGGGGCTCAGCTTTCGTGGCGGCAACGGCAAAATCAAACTCGATACGGTGCTCAAAACCTGGCGCGAGTTGCCCCGATACTGGGTGACATCACTTCGCAGCTCTGCAGTAGGTTGCTTCATGGGTATCGTGCCAGGGGGCGCAACGCCGGCCTCTTTCATGGCCTATGGCCTTGCTAAACGCATGAGCAAAAAACCAAAAGATTTTGGCTCATCACAGAATCCCCAGGTCGAAGGCGTTGTCGCCCCAGAAACTGCGGCCCATGCGGCAGGCACCAGCGCGCTGCTGCCGATGCTCACCCTTGGCGTGCCCGGATCTCCCACCGCAGCGGTGCTGCTGGGCGGCCTACTCATTTGGGGCCTGCAGCCCGGACCGATGATGTTCGTTGAGCAAAAAGATTTTGTCTGGGGCCTGATCGCCTCAATCTATCTGGGCAACATCGTAGGCTTTATCGTGGTGCTGGCCTTTGTGCCGCAATTTGCTGCGATTCTGCGAATTCCATTTTCAATCATCGCGCCCACGATTCTGGCGATTTGTGCGGTGGGCGCATTCACGGTCAGTACCTCGATTTTCGATATCTACATGATGCTGATCTTCGGCGTGATCGGATATATCTTTAAGAAACTCAAGTATCCGCTTGCCCCGCTGGTGCTAGCCATCGTGCTCGGGGATCGTACCGAGGAGGCCTTCCGTCAGTCGATGCTTTCCTCCGCCGGAAGCCTCGGGGTCTTCTTCTCCAACGGCCTCGTCGGGTCACTCACGGTCCTTGCGCTGGCCATCTTTATCTGGCCGTTTATCTCGCAGGCAATGTCTCGGCTAAAATCCGGCAGTTAGGCAGTCCAAAGGGGCTGCCAAAATTCTTATGGCGGCCCGACCGATGTCCAAAACCGAACAAGAACGGATCGAGGTCCAGATTCTGGACCGCGCCTACCAGCTCTCCTGTGCGCCCGGAGACAAGCCCATGCTGCTGGAGTGTGTGGCGCTTGTTGATGCGCGCATGCGCCAGGTCAAAGCCTCCAGCAAGCTTCAAGGTGCCGACCGCATCGCTGTCATGGCAGCACTCACACTTGCCCGGGATGTCTTGGGCGGCGGAGCGCCGCAGGATGCAAGCAGCCGCGAAGAGGCGTTAAAAAAGATTGCTGGAATTAGTCAGGCGCTGGATGCAGCGCTCGTGCCCCAAGAGAAGCTTTTTTAGCCAGTCCTCATGCTCCTGATGATGGCCGCGCTGCTGGTGATCGGCGCATTCACAGGATTTATGGCGGGATTGCTCGGTGTCGGAGGTGGCATGATGCTTACGCCCTTCATGACATTTCTCTTTGTCTCTGCGGGTTTTCCGGAAGAACTTGTCATCAAGATGGCGCTAGCAACATCGTTGACAACCATTCTGTTTACTTCGGTCACCAGCGTGCGGGCCCATCATCAAAGTGGCAAGGTCCGCTGGGACATTGTGAAGCCGATGGGAGTAGGTGCTTTTTGGGGAACGTTTATCGGCGCAAACTTCGCCAGCGCCTTGAAAAGCGAATGGCTGGCCATTTTTTTTGCCGTGTTTGTTGGCTACTCCGCCATCAATATGTTTCGTACCGCAAAGCCCAAACCCTCGCGGGAAGTTCCTGGTGCCGCATCTTTAGCCGCGGTGGGCTCTGGTGTTGGATTTATCTCAAGTCTTTTGGGCGCGGGCGGTGGATTTTTGAGCACACCCTTCATGGTCTGGTGCAACGTCTCAATCCATCAGGCCATCGGCACCTCGGCAGCGCTTGGATTTCCAATTGCTGCTGGCGGCCTGATTGGTTACGTGATTGCAGGGCTATCGGTGGAACATCTCCCGGCCTGGTCAGTCGGCTACATCTACCTGCCAGCGCTTGCAGCCTGTGCGCTGGCCTCGCTGATCACCGCCCCGATCGGCGCCAGAACCTCCCATCGGATGAATGTCGGATTCTTAAAGCGGGTGTTTGCGTTATTGCTTTTAACACTTGCCGTATATATGGCAAGCCGCGCCTTCTAAATTAAAGCTTAGTTAAAAAAATCCTTGACCTTCTCCATCCAGCTCTTGGATTGGGGATTATGGCGCTCGCCCCCCTCCTGTAACGACGACTCAAACTCTTGCAAAAGCTTTCGCTGTTTGTCGGTGAGCTTTACCGGTGTCTCAATCAACACATGGCAATACAAATCTCCTGGCAATCCGGAGCGCACATTACGAATACCTTTACTTCGTAGCCGAAAGGTTTTGCCGCTCTGTGTACCCTCGGGCACCTCAAAGCTCGCCTTTCCCCCCAGAGTGGGCACATCCACCGAACCCCCCAGGGCTGCCCGCGCGAAACTGATCGGCACTTCGCAGTGCAGATCATCTCCATCGCGAGAAAATACGCGGTGTGGCTTGATGCTGATCTCGACATACAAGTCGCCACTTGGCCCGCCATTCACACCCGGCTCGCCATTGCCAGCAGAACGAATGCGCATGCCGTCATCGATACCAGCGGGAATTTTTACTTCAAGCGTCTTTTGCTTACGGACTCGGCCATCACCGCGGCAGGTGCCACAAGGATCTTTAATGGTTTTGCCTCGGCCGTGACAGCTCGGGCAGGTCTGCTGAATTGAGAAAAAACCTTGTTGCATACGGACCTGGCCCTGGCCACCACAGGTCTTACAGGTCTCGGGCTTGGTACCCGGCTTTGCGCCTGAACCATCGCAGGTGCCGCATTTCTCCCAAGTCGGCACCTTAATCTCCGTGGTCATGCCATTGGCGGCATCCTCGAGTGTGACCTCCATGGAGTAACGCAAATCAGCGCCACGGTAGACATTGCTGCGACCACCGCGTCCACCTGCAGCGCCGCCGAAGATGTCGCCGAAGATGTCGCCGAAGGCATCTGCGAATCCGCCAAAGCCCTGCTCACCGCCACTAAAGCCGCCCGCATTGGGATCCACACCTGCATGACCAAAGCGATCGTAAGCCCCACGCTTCTCGGAATCCGAGAGCATCTCGTAGGCCTCTTTAGCCTCTTTAAATTTTTCTTCAGCCGCTTTATCACCCGGATTGCGATCCGGGTGATATTTCATTGCCAGCTTTCGATAAGCCTTTTTTAGGTCTTCATCAGAAGCGTTTTTGGCAACACCAAGCACTTCATAGTAGTCGCGCTTGGACATTAGTCACGCTTCACTTCCTTGAAGTCGGCATCCACGACATCATCGGCCTTGGCAGCACCACCGCCCGAGGAGGCACCGCCCGCAGCAGCACCCGCTGCGGCAGCCTGCGCATCAGCGTAGACCTTCTCGCCCAGTTTCTGCGAGGCCTTCATGAGGTTTTCGGTCTTGGATTCAATCGCCGCCTGATCTTCGGTCTTTAGCGCAGCCTCCGCCTCCTTGATGGCCTCTTCAATCTTGGCTTTCTCATCGGCGCTGATCTTATCGCCGTGCTCTTCCAGCGATTTCTTGACCGAATGGACCATGGCCTCGCCCGCGTTACGGGCCTGCACCATCGCCACGCGTTTCTTATCCTCCTCGGCATTGGCCTCGGCATCTTTCACCATCTTCTGAATCTCTTCATCGGAGAGACCCGAATTGGCTTTGATCGTGATCTTGTTTTCCTTGCCCGTTGATTTGTCTTTCGCCGAGACATGCAAAATACCGTTAGCATCAATATCAAAAGTCACCTCAATCTGAGGCGTGCCACGGGCGGCCGGGGGAATCCCCTCCAGATTAAATTCGCCCAGAAGCTTATTGGCATTGGCGAGCTCACGCTCACCCTGAAAGACCTTAATCGTCACCGCGGGCTGATTGTCATCGGCTGTCGAAAAAACCTGCGAGAACTTCGTGGGAATGGTGGTGTTTTTCTGAATCATCTTGGTCATCACGCCACCGAGTGTCTCGATTCCGAGCGACAAGGGCGTGACATCCAGCAGCAGCACGTCCTTACGGTCCCCTGCCAGTACCGAGCCCTGGATCGCTGCGCCCACCGCCACGGCCTCATCGGGATTAACGTCTTTGCGCGGCTCACGGCCAAAGAAGCCCTTCACTGCGTCCTGGACTTTCGGCATACGGGTCATGCCACCCACCAGAATCACATCATCAATTTCAGAAGCTGACACGCCGGCGTCTTTCATCGCGATTTTGCAGGGCTCAATCGTGCGGCTAATCAGATCATCAACCAAGGACTCAAGCTTTGCCCGCGTAATTTTGAAAGTCAGGTGGACCGGTGCCCCATTGGCCATGGCGATGTAAGGCTCGTTTAACTCGGTCTGCTGACTGGATGACAACTCAATCTTCGCCCGCTCGGCAGCCGCCTTAATCCGTTGCAGGGCAATGGGGTCTTTGGAGAGATCGACCCCGCTTTGCTTTTTAAATTCATCGATGATGTGATCGATGATGCGCTGATCGAAATCCTCACCGCCCAGGAACGTATCGCCGTTGGTGGAAAGCACCTCGAACTGCTTCTCGCCATCAACATCTGCAATCTCAATAATAGAGATATCAAAGGTACCGCCGCCAAGGTCGTAAACCGCAATCTTGCGGTCCTTGCCGGCTGCCTTATCCAATCCAAACGCCAATGCAGCCGCAGTAGGCTCATTGATGATCCGTTTGACTTCCAGGCCTGCGATCCGGCCCGCATCTTTGGTAGCCTGACGCTGAGAATCATTAAAGTAGGCCGGCACCGTGATCACGGCCTCGGTGACTTCCTCGCCAAGATAGTCCTCGGCAGTTTTCTTCATTTTGCGCAGCACCTCTGCGGAGACCTGCGGGGGTGCCAACTTTTTATCGCGGGCCTTCACCCAGGCGTCACCGTTATCGGCCTTAGTGATTTCAAAGGGCATCAGCGCAATATCTTTTTGCACTTCTTTCTCGTCAAACTTGCGGCCGATCAAACGCTTTACGGCATACAGCGTATTTTTCGGATTAGTCACCGCCTGCCGCTTGGCGGGCGCCCCGACCAAAATCTCGCCGTCTTCCATGTAGGCAATGATGGAAGGTGTGGTCCGCGCACCCTCAGAGTTTTCAATAACCTTGGGCGAGCCGCCCTCAAGAATCGCAACGCAGGAATTGGTCGTTCCTAAGTCGATGCCGATGATCTTTGCCATGATGCTTTTCCTTCACAAATTGGGTTGGATTGCTAAGACAGGTGGGGGCGCGATCCGCCCATTTCAAGGGGGCCGATCCCGGCCGCCAACGGCGCGTCCTTACTGGGCGACCACCACAATGGCCGGCCGCAAGACCCGCTCAGCCACCATGTAGCCCTTCTGCATGACCTGAACCACATGATTTGAGGGAACCGGCGGATTTTGAGCGGCCCCATCAACCATTGAGACTGCCTGGTGGCGATTGGGGTCAAATTTCTCCCCCACTGGGTGGATGGCGGTCAGCCGGCCCTTCTGGAAAGCCTGCTGGAGCTGCTTGAGCGTCAGTTCAACACCGCCCTTCAGGCCCTCAAGGGTCTGCTGCTCAAGAGTCAGCGCCATCTCTAGGCTATCGGCCACGGGCAGCAGCGCTTCGGCAAATCCCTCGATCGCGAATTTACCGGCGTTTAAGACTTCCTGGGCGTTGCGCTTGCGCAGGTTTTCCATCTCCGCCCGGGCCCGAAGGTATTCCTCCTCCCAGGCCTTAACCTTGGCCTGCGCCTCCTCGAGCTGAGTCTGAAGGCTCGGGGCCTGCTCGGGCGAATCCTCTTGCTCAGGCGCAGCCGCAGACGTTTCGGGAGTGCTTTCCGACTCAGTCGTCGGCATCGCAGACTTATCCTCAGATGATTTTTTTTCGGTCGAATCAGGCATGGACATTTCGCAAAAACTTATCGATGTGCTGGAAGATTGGGCCGCCATAGGTGCTTTTCAAGGCCCAAAAAAACAGCCCTTGGCTGCCCAATGTCCGCAGGCCCGCCGCGGCCGCCCTTAATTGGCGCTTCCGAGGGCCTTTGCCCGCAGTCGCTGCAGCTCAAGGGTAGACACTGACTGCGCATCCTGGGCAGTTGGCCAGCCCGAGAGATTCAGCGCAATCAGATCTGCGAGGGCCTGAATACCCGCCGGCTCATCATTGATGCAAGAAATGTAGCGATACTGGCTGCCGCCCGCAGTAAGGAACTCTTCCTTACCTTCCATGGCGATTTCTTCAAGTGTTTCAAGGCAGTCGGCGGGAAAGCCCGGGCACATCACATCCAGTGTTTTCACGCCCTGGCCTGGCAGGCCCTCAATTACTTCTGAGGTGTACGGCTTTAGCCACTCGGCTTTGCCAAAACGCGACTGAAATGAAATCCGCCACTGCTGTTCGGTTAGCCCCAGGGCCTCGGCCAGAAGACGCGCAGTTTTGTGGCACTCACAGTGATAGGGGTCACCCTTGAGCAACGAGCGTTTGGGTACACCATGAAAACTAAAAAGTAGCAGATCTCCGCGGCCATTTGACTGCCAGTGACGGCGGACCTGCCCGGCTAGCGCGGCAATATAGGGCGGGTAATCATGAAAGCTGCGGATCAATCGAAGATCCGGCTGATTACGAAAGCCGGCAAATTCCTTAAACACCACATCAAAAGCGGTTGCTGTAGTGCTTGACGAATACTGCGGATACATCGGTAACACCAGTAAGCGACGCACACCACGATCTCTTAAGGCCGCTAGAGCAGAGGGAATGCTCGGATTGCCGTAACGCATCGCCACCTGAATAGCGACATCCATCCCACGGGCCGATAGCACTTCGCGCAGCCCCTGGGCCTGCCGCTCTGTGTAGACCCGAAGCGGTGAACCCTCGTCCATCCAGATGCTGGCGTATTTCACAGCCGATTTCTGGGGGCGTACATTCAAAATAATTCCATTCAGAATCGGCCACCAGACCAGCCGCGGAATCTCGACCACCCGAGGATCCGACAAAAACTCTTTCAGATAGACCTTCAGAGCCTTTGCCGTCGGCGCATCAGGTGTGCCGAGGTTAATCAGCAACACACCGGTGCGTAACGCGGTGCCATGTTGATAGTCGGGCTCAGGTCGCAGTGTGGGATTCATAAAAGAAAACGGCCTAACCGCGGCTAGCCCTGGGCGGGCTGGCTTAAGGCCGTCGATAGCAATTTCGCCGTGATATCCACGATCGGAATCACGCGCTCGTAAGCCATACGGGTCGGGCCAATCACCCCCAGCGTGCCCACAACCCGGCCATCAATTTCATAAGGCGCAGCCACCACCGAGAGTTCCTCGATGGGCACCAGGGAAGACTCGCCACCAATAAAAATCTGCACACCCTGGCCGCGCGATGAAGATTCCAGTAGCCGCGCCAATGCAGCCTTCTGCTCGAATAAATCAAAGAGCTGACGCAGGCGGCTCATATTTTCCGACAGATCAGATACGTCTAAAAGTCGCCGCTCGCCCGAAACCAGCACCTCATCATTACCTGCAGAAAAAACATCCTCACCATTTTCGACTGCTAGGGTCATCAGCGAAGAAATACTGTTACGCAATTCCGAGAGCTCGGTTTTGATCCGGGCCCGCACCGCCTCGAAATCAAGGCCGGCGTAATGTGTGTTGATGTAATTGCCAGCCTCGGTAAGCTCAGAGGGCGAATAATCCCGATCCGTCTGAAGGATTCGGTTATGTACGTCACCATCAGGGCTGACAACAATCAGCAGCACACGCCGCTCGCCAAGCCGCAGAAACTCCAGATGCCGAAACACGCCCGCACGCCGAGGCGTAACCACAACACCAGCAAAACTTGAAAGGCTAGATAGAAGCTGTGCAGCATGCGTCATCACCCGCTGCGGTGCATCGGCCTGCAGCTGGCCCTCGAGCATGGCCGCCTGATCGGGCTTAATCGGCTGTACAGTAAGCAGGCGATCCACGAATAACCGATAGCCGCGCGGCGTAGGAATTCGACCAGCTGAAGTGTGCGGACTGGCCACCAGGCCCATCTCTTCAAGGTCAGCCATCACATTGCGAATCGTGGCCGGCGAAAGATCCAATCCCGAAAACTTTGACAGCGCCCGCGACCCGACCGGCTGGCCCTCGGCGATGTAACGCTCGATCAAGGTTTTTAAGAGGTTGCGGGACCGATCATCTAGCATAGGCCGCATTATTCCCCATCCCTGCTCCTATGGTGTAATGACAGACATGAGCCAAGGCCAGACTCCTTTTCGATGCGTCGGTGTATTCGGTCGGCCGCAGACCGAGGGCCTGGGCGCCCCGCTTCGGCGCATCCTTGCCAGCATTCGGCAGCAGGGCACTGCGGTATGGGTCGAGAGCGAAACCGCTAAAAGCGCCGGGCTCACATCAGCTGAAAGCGATGGCCAGGCCAGCCTAAATGGGCTTGCCGAGCGGATTGATCTGGCCGTCATTCTTGGCGGTGATGGCACGCTTTTGGGAATCGCACGCCAGCTAGCGCCCACCGGAATCGCACTAATTGGGGTGAACCAAGGCCGCCTTGGCTTTATGACCGATCTGGATATTTCACAAGTAGAGTCTGAATTGCCTGCAGTCATCGCGGGCAACTATGTAAAAGAAGAGCGGGCCATGCTCCAGGTCGCCGTGATGCGTAAGGCGCCAGGCTCGACAGCGCGCACCGCAGTTTTTGATGCGCCAGCATTAAACGATGCGGTGATCAGCCGCGGCGCAGTCAGTCGCATGGTGGAAGTCGAAGTGTTTGTCGATGGCCATTATCTGCACACCCTGCGGGCTGATGGTCTGATCATCTCAACGCCGACCGGCTCCACCGCCTATGCACTCTCGGCCCTGGGATCAATCCTGCATCCGGGTCTTGCCGGCATCACCCTGGTGCCCGTTGCTCCGCAGGCCCTCTCCAGCCGGCCCATCGTGCTGCCGGAGCATGTCGAGGTGCAAGTCGTCGTTAATGATGGTGCTGGCACCAGTCTGCACTGCGATATGCAGGCTCTTACTTCGCTGCAAGATGGCGACAAGATTGTGGTCCGCCAGGGCTCTCACAAAGTGCGTCTGCTGCATCCAAAAGGCTACGATTATTTCGCCATGCTCCGTCGCAAACTGCACTGGAGCACGAATCCCCTCTTCGCCGGCCGGCCCGATCCCCTCCCGCCGACCGAGACCCACTAGCCACCACAACGCATCATGCTTGTCTCGCTGTCCGTGCAGCAGTTCGTGATTGTCGAACGGCTGGATCTTGACATCGGTCAGGGGTTCACGGTGATGACTGGCGAGACCGGCGCGGGCAAATCGATTCTGATTGATGCGCTCGATCTACTACTCGGAGGCCGCGGTGATGCGGCAGTGGTGCGTGAGGGGGCGGCAAAGGCAGATCTCGCTGCACGCTTTGATCTCTCCGGTGCCCCCGAGGCGCAGACTTGGCTAGCGCAAGCAGAGCTGCACTCAGACCAGGATCCCCATGAACTCGTGATTCGCCGGGTGGTCGATGCGGCGGGAAAATCGAAGTCCTGGATTAATGGCCAGCCTGCAACGCTGACGCAACTTAAAGAAATTGGTGAGCAGCTTGTAGATATCCACGGCCAGCATGCCCATCAGGCGCTGCTGCGGCCCCAGGCCCAGCGGTTACTGCTGGATGCACATGCTGGCCTGACCGAGTCCGCAAAAACACTCGCGCTTCAATGGCGCGAGGTGCAACGTCTTGAGCAGGCAGTCGCAGACTCAGATCAGCAGGCACAGGCACTGTCTGCTGTCAGAGATCAGCTGGAGTGGAAGATCTCGGAGATCAATGGACTGAAACTATCGGCTGGCGAATGGGAGACACTCTCAGAAGAGCAAAAGCGACTCTCCCACGCGGCAGAGCTGCTGCAAAGCTCACAATCAGCCCTCCAACAGATCGCAGAGGAAGATCCGTCGATACTCACGCAGCTGGAAAAATTACAGCAACGACTCGGTAGTCTCACTGATAAAGATCCTCGGCTTACGCCAGCCACACAAGCCCTTGAATCGTCGGTCATTCAGCTACAAGAGGCCGCCGATGCCCTTCAGCGCTATCTCGATAAAAGCGATCTCGATCCCGACCGACTCACCGAAGTTGAGGAGCGGGTGCAATCGATCTTTAGCACTGCTCGAAAGCTGAAAGTCCGGCCTGAAGACCTGCTGTCGCTTTTAACCGCTGCCCAGGAGGATCTGGCTCGGGCCACCCAAGCTGCCGATACCGAGGCCCTTCGAAAATCGCTGGCCAAGGCGCAGCAGGATTACGATCAGCGGGCCCGGGTGCTCTCGCGTGAGCGCCAGAAAGCCTGCAAGGCTTTATCCGAGGCCGTCAATCACTGGTTTGCCCAGCTGGCCATGGGCGAGATGCGATTCGAGGCGACCTGCGAA
Organism: Betaproteobacteria bacterium; assembly: GCA_009924525.1. Lineage (GTDB taxonomy): Bacteria > Pseudomonadota > Gammaproteobacteria > Burkholderiales > Burkholderiaceae_A > Lacustribacter. The sequence goes on along the minus strand of RFRK01000004.1, from coordinate 20,990 downwards.
CCTCGTGAAAAACCCGCTGGCCACGGCCTGGAAGATATCGTCTTCATGCTGCGCAGTCACGGCCAGGGCGCCGCCTTCCCGATGAGCCGCGTTGCCTCAGGCGGCGAGCTGGCCCGTATCAGCCTAGCGATCGCTGTGGTCACCTCATCATCAAATAAGACTCCCACCTTAATTTTTGATGAGGTCGATTCCGGTATCGGCGGCAACGTGGCCCACACCGTTGGAGAACTCTTGCGTGAACTGGGGCAGTCTCGACAGGTGTTGTGCGTGACGCACCTGCCGCAGGTCGCGGCCCGTGGCCATCACCATCTGCGAGTCTCGAAGAAAAAATCAATTGCGGGCGCACCCATCAGCGCCCTGACGCCCTTAAACCCCGAGGACCGGATCGATGAAATCGCACGCATGCTCGGCGATCAAGGTGCCGAAAAGACGTCACGCGATCACGCGCGCTCCTTACTTGCTCTTTGATAAACGCACAGCCGAGGCGGCAGCGGATGATTTATGGGGGCAGTGGCTGCGCTGGCAGTGGCCATATAACGACAGGGCATGGTCAGCCAGCTCAAATCCTTGCTCCCGCGCGATACGGCGCTGTCGATCCTCAATCTCCGTATCGCAGAACTCCTCCACCCGGCCGCAATCCAGACAGACCAGGTGATCGTGGTGGGATCCCTCGTTGAGTTCGAAGACTGCCTTGCCCGACTCGAAGTGGCTGCGCGACAGGATGCCCGCCTGCTCAAACTGGGTCAGAACGCGATACACGGTGGCCAGACCAATATCGACCGCATCGGCCAGCAGCGCCCGATAGACGTCTTCCGCCGTGAGATGCCGCGTGCTTGCCCGATGAAAAATATCCAGGACCTTCAGCCTGGGCGCAGTCACCTTCAGGCCGGTTGTTTTTAAATCATGGGCGCCGGGCATGGGCCGTATCATAGCGGCCTATGTCGATAAAAAACCCAGACCTTAGCGAAGACCCGCATGCCGCCCATCAGGGCTGGCTCAGGCGCACCATTGTCACAATGACGAGCGCAATGCTCCTTGCCGGCTGCGCCACCAAAGACCGCCTGACCAATCTTCGCGAAAATCCACCGAACTGGCTAACACCGTTTCGAATTGACATTGGCCAAGGCAATTACGTTACCGAATCGATGGTCGGCCAGCTGAAAAAGGGCATGAGCCGTGAGCAGGTTCGTGGGGTGCTGGGCACGCCACTACTCATCGATCCGTTTCGCAATGACCGCTGGGACTATGTCTTTAAACTCAAACGCGGTGATGGCCGCCAAGACCGTCGACGCTTTTTCGTGCAATTCAAAGATGACGCACTCGAATCCTGGGGCGGGGATCCGCTTCCACGCGAGGGCGGCGAGGAACTGCTGCCATCTCGGCCCGCGCGCTAACTCATCATGACAACACCCACACGAATTGCCATCTCGGGCGCAACCGGAAAAATGGGCCGTATGCTGATTGAGGCAGTGCTCGCCCATCCGCAGATGACGCTTGCCGCGGCCCTGGAGCTGCCCGGCAGTCCGATGATCGGGAGAGACGCGGGCGAGTTTATGGGCCAGTCCTGCAATGTTGCGATTTCTGCGGATCCTAAAGCCGCTCTTCAGGCCGCTGATGTCTTGATCGACTTCACGCGGCCTCAGGCCACACTTGAGCTGCTAAACGCCTGCGCACAGCATCGCGTACGGGCAGTGATTGGCACCACAGGCTTTGATGCGGCGGGCCGCGCAGCAATCACATCGTTTAGCGAAAACAATCCTACGGTCATGGCGCCCAACATGAGTGTGGGCGTGAATATCACCTTAAAGCTACTGGAGTCTGCGGGCCGCTATCTTGGTGAGGGCTTTGATATCGAAGTCATTGAGGCCCATCATCGACACAAGGTGGATGCGCCCTCCGGCACAGCACTGAAGATGGCCGAGGTAGTTGCCCAGGCTGCTGGCCGCAATCTCGGCAAAGATGCCCGCTATACCCGCGAGGGGCACACAGGTCCGCGCCCGGCCAAAGAAATCGGCTTTTCGGTCATTCGTGGCGGCGACATTGTGGGCGATCACACCGTGCTTTTTGCGGGTACGGGTGAGCGCATCGAAATCACCCACAAATCGTCTTCTCGTGCGACCTATGCTGAAGGCGCGCTGCGCGCTGCACTCTTTCTAATGCAAAAGCCCGCTGGGCTCTATGACATGCAGGATGTATTGGGCCTGAAATAAGGGCCCCGAACCACAGCAGGCGCATGCATCGCTAGCGCAAGGCCGTGATCACCTCTCGATCCGTGAGCCACTCCGATAGGATGCGCGGCTTTGTTTCGCCAGCCCGATAAACAAGATATAACGGCACGCCGTTTCTTCCGTGCCGAGAGAGTTCAGCAGCAATCTGAGGATCCTGGCGGGTCCAATCAGCCCGCAATGCCTGCACACGATTTTCTTTGAAGGCCTTGATCACCGCATCGCCTTGTAAGACGCGGACCTTATTGGCCTGGCAGGTAATGCACCAGCTCGCAGTGAAATCAACGAAGACCGGCGTGCCCTGCAGCGCAAGCCGCTCGGCCAGTCCCGGGGCCCAGGCCTGCCAACGCACTTCGCTGCCCGCGACAGCGGCAGGTTCCGACAGGGATATCGCCGGAATTGATGAACGCAGACTACTGGCCGGCGCCTCGCGCAAAGTCCATGCGATCGTTAAGACCAGAAAGACAAAAGCCACCAATGCGCCCACCAAAGACACCGGCCCCGCTTTGCCCTGTTGCAAGAACCGGCCATAAATCCAGAGCAGCAGCGACATTGCGATCGCCGCCATCAGTGCCGTCAATACACGATCGGAGCCCTGCAGTCCCGCTAAAACCCAGATCAACCAGGCCGCTGCAGCGAGCATCGGAAAGGCCATGGCCTGCTTAAAAATCATCATCCACGGGCCAGGCCGCGGCAACACTTTGAGAAGATCGGGCAAAAAGGCCATCAACAGATACGGCAGCGACATGCCGATTCCAAGTCCCGTGAAGATCAACAAAGTTTCCCAAAAACTTGCGGTCGCAGTAAAGCCGATTGCGCTGCCCATAAAGGGCACTGTGCAGGGTGAAGCGACCACGACCGCCAGCACGCCGGAAGCAAAAGCACCGCCGGCATTGGCCTGGGCCGCAGCACGATCTGCAAACCCTAAATTCGCCACGCGCACCGCAAGTAAACCCATCTCAAATACGCCTAAAAAGTTAAGCGCAATAAATACGAACAGAAGCGATAAGCCCAAAACCACCGCTGGATTCTGCAGCTGAAAACCCCAGCCGATGGCCTCACCCAGGCCACGCAGCGCCGCCATAAGTAAGCCCAAGGCGGCGAAGGTCAGAATCACGCCCGCCGAGAATGACAAGGCCCGTAAGACAGTGATCGATGTGGCATGTGCCGATTCGGCAAACGAGAGCACCTTCAATCCAATCACCGGAAAAACGCAGGGCATGAGGTTCAAAATCAGGCCGCCCAACAATGCAGCACCCAATGCTGACCAGAATGCGCTGCCGCCAAAACTTGCAGCAGGCTTTGAGCTAGGCGCTGCGGCGGCGGCTGTCTGGCCCTCGGAGACCACACTCACTACAGCGGGAGGCGACTGCATCGTCAGCGCCGCCCGCCATTCGAGTCCGGGCTGTGCGCCAGCGATCCAGATCCCCTCAACGATCTTGGCTTTTTTAATCTGCTCAACTGCAGCGGTCGATGATTCGCCAAGGGGGATATCCAGCCGCCAGCCCTGCTCTGTTTTTGAAAGCCGCTGTGCAGCAGCCGGCAGGATGAGGCCCTCGATGTAGGGAAGAAACAGGCCCGCAACTTCATCGGCATCCGATTTCGGCCACGATAAAACCAGCTGGCGATCCACAAGATGGGCTGTGATCAGCCGGCCAGAATCCTTTTTCGGCAGACGCTCTCGTGCTAACGCAAATAAGGACGCATCAGCCGAAGGCTCGACTGATTTCGCATCTGCTGCCACGGGCAATCGCAATGCCAAAGAGGCCTCACCCGGGATACAGACATCTTTGCAGACCAGCCAGCTGGCTTGGGCCTGCAGGACAACCTCGCGCGCAGATATCGACGAGGGTGCAATCAATTCGACTGCCAGCAGCAGATCTCCCTCGTAGCCGAAATTCGCCAGCGGGCCCACCGGTAATCGTTTCGGCGTGGGCCATTGAATCGCGCCGGCTTTCCAGCCCGCAGGCAAACGCCAATCAATTCGTGTGGGTAGTCCCGAATCCCCTGGGTTTTTCCAATAGGTGTGCCAGTGTTCATCGTGAACGAGACGCAGGCCAACCCAGAGGCTCTGCCCAGCAGCCACCGCCCTGCGCTCAGCAATCAGTCCGGCCTGCAAATGGCCCACCCGAGTCATACCCTCAGCGGGGGCCGCGACATCAGCCGCCTGCTGAGCCTTTTGAAGCAGCCCCTGTGCCTGTGAAGCGGGCGCTGCAGCCATGAGCAGCCAAACCAATAATTGAAGAAATTTCATGGCCGGATTATTCCACCTTCGAACGGCTTGGTAACATTAGCGCCATGCTCAATGAATTAACCGCCCTGGCCGATAAGGCCGACGCCCTGATTGCGGTCGTGAATCAATTGCGCCAGGAGAACACTCGGCTGCGCAATCAAAATGCCCAGTTAAACGCTGAACACCGCGCGATGGGAGAGCGGCTGCAGCAGGCTTCGGAAAAGCTTGAGGCCATTGTCGAGCGCCTGCCCTAAACCGCCGACCCGCCACCGCGTGGGCTGGGCCCACTAGCTGAATTGCTCACGCAGGACTGTTTTCTGGACCTTGCCCATCGCGTTGCGAGGTAGCGTCTGCACGATGTGAATGGCTTTGGGTACTTTGTAGTTGGCGATCCTTGTCTTGATCTCAGCGATCATCGCCTGCGGATTCAATAATGCGCCGGGCTTAGGGACCACCACGGCGGTCACTGCCTCGCCAAAATCGGGGTGCGGAACACCAATCACTGCGGACTCATCTACGCCGGCCATCTCATCGATGAGCATCTCAATTTCTTTCGGATAGACGTTATAGCCGCCGGTAATGATGAGGTCTTTGCTTCGGCCCACGAGCTGCAGATACCCGTCAGCATCCCACTGGCCCATGTCACCTGTCCGAAACCAGCGGTCTGTCGTGAACTCCTCGCGGGTCTTCTCAGGCATCCTCCAATAGCCCGAAAACACATTTGGACCACGGACTTCAACGGCGCCGATTTCCGATAAGCCTTGCCGGCGCTTACGTACGATGCGGCCATGATCACCAATCAAACGCAGCCCGACCCCGGGGAGCGGAAGGCCCACCGTCCCCGCACGACGCTCTCCTTGATAGGGATTCGAAGTCAGCATGACGGTCTCACTCATACCGTAACGCTCCAAAATCACATGGCCAGTCTTCGCACGAAAGGCTTCGAAGGTCTCTTTGAGAAGCGGCGCAGATCCAGAGATGAACAGCCGCACCCCTTTCACTAAAGATCGCGTGAGACGATCATCGGCGACAAGCCGAACATAAAAAGTCGGCACGCCCATCATCACCGTTGCCCGCGGCAGCAGCCTAATGATTTGATCGGCATCGAACTTCGAACACCACAGGGTCTTGCTGCCATTGATCAAAGCACCATGCAGCGCTACAAAAAGACCATGCACATGGAAAATTGGCAGGGCATGCAGTAGCACGTCGCCGCGCTGCCAATGCCAAGCCTTTTTCAAGGTGCGGGCATTAGAGGCCAAATTTCGATGGCTAAGCATCGCGCCTTTACTGCGGCCTGTCGTGCCCGAGGTGTACAGAATCGCTGCGAGATCATCGGGCCGACTGCTGACGGTTTTAAACGATGTCCGATGCGGTGTTGCCGCCTGAATCAGACTGCCATCAGCAGACTCCCCCAGGGTCATCACATGACCGCAGCCATGGGCCCGCGCGATCGGCTCCACCCACGAAACATTCGCAGGACTACAGACCACGACTGCCGGCTCAGCATCTTTGATGAAATAGCTCATCTCCGATTCTCGGTAGGCGGTATTGAGCGGCAAAAACACCATACCGCTACGCAAAGCAGCGAGATAAAGCATGACCGCTTCGACTGACTTCTCAACCTGAACTGCGATTCGACTTCCACGGGCGATGCCGAGTGACGCCAGCCAATTGGCGATCTTGGCACTGCCAGCACGGAGGTCATCAAAGGTGTAATAGCGGCCATCCGGCGTTTCAAACGCACAGGTGTCCGTCGACCGGGGAAACTGAGACTCTAAAACTCGGTAAAGATTACTCATTTAGACCCTGCACACTTAGTCATCTTGAAAATCGGGGCGCGTCTTATTGAAAAACGCACTGATGCCGCGACGATAATCCTGGGAGTCTGCAAAATCCCAGCTCGCATCCTTCTGGGCTGCGGTGAGCCCGGGCCCCTGGGCAAGTTCCATCAGCCGTCGAATCAGCCACTTGTTCCGCCGGGCAGCGGCAGGCCCACCGGCCACAATATGCCGTATCAATGTATCCAATGCATCATCAAACAGCGCTTGCGGCACGACGCGATTCACCAGGCCTTTGTCATACGCCTCCTCGGCATCCATCAGTCGGCCCTCCAGAAGGAGTTCAAGGGCAGTCGCACCGCCGACTAACCCGAGCAAGGCGGCAGCCTCTTGCGGAGCCATGGGAAAACCAAGTCGATTAATCGGCACGCCAAAGCGGCTGCGATCGGTGGCAAGGCGAAGATCGCAGACACAGGCAATCTCTAGCCCACCGCCGATACAGGCCCCATCAATGGCTGCCACGACAGGTATGGGGCAATGCGCGATTGCGCGAAGTGCGGGTGCAATGATGTCCTCGTGATAGGCCCGGACCTGCTCTCGGCTCATGCGCTGCGCGGAAAATTCGGAGATGTCGGCGCCGGCGGCGAACGCGCCGTGCTGCCCTGAGATGACCGCCAGCCGCAATCCCGGTCGGGCGGAAATTTCCTCGAAACATCGCCTCAACTCTCGCCACATCTGAATTGAGATTGCGTTTAACTGCCCTGCGTGCGACAGCGTGACCCGGGCTACGGGCGGCACCGAGGTCCAGCCAATACTGCCGCCAGGATGATGTTCAGACTGCGCCACGTTAATTTGATCGCCGATAAGACCACAACAGAATCACAGCACCCACCAACATCATGGGTAAGGAAAGCCATTGTCCCATGGTCAAGCCAAGGGACAATACGCCGAGAAACGCATCCGGCTCACGCGCGATCTCCGCCAGTGAGCGTGCCAGGCCGTAGCCGAAAAGAAATAAACCTGAAACCGCACCGATTGGCCGAGCGCGCGCTGAAAAGCGCCACAACACGACAAATAGCAGCAGGCCCTCGAGTAGCATCTGATAAAGCTGCGAAGGATGACGGGCAAGCATATCGCCTGCCTGGGGAAAGACCATGGCCCATGGAAGTGCGGACTCAACAGGCCGGCCCCAGAGCTCACCATTAATAAAATTACCGAGCCGGCCTGCGGCAAGCCCAAGCGGCACGAGTGGCGCAATAAAATCGGCCACTCGGAAAAACTCAATCCGACGTCGCCACGCAAAAAATCCCATTGCGGCGATTACGCCCAGCATGCCGCCATGAAAGGCCATTCCCCCCTGCCAGATCGCCACGATTTCCGCAGGATGTTGCAGGTAATAGGCAGGCTTGTAGAACAGTACATAGCCCAGCCGGCCCCCGAGCACTACACCAATCACACCGTAGAGCAGCAGGTCATCCAGGCCCCGGGCATCGATTACCGCAGGCGCACCCGAAGCCTTCATACGCAGCCTGCCCAGAATCAGGACTGCAGCAAAAGCCACGAGATACATCAGGCCATACCAGCGTATCGCGAGCGGGCCGAAGGAAATCGCAACGGGATCAAACTGCGGATGAACAAGAGCAGATGGCGCCATACGGCACAATATAACCTTTGACCCTTCTCCAGGAGACCAGCGCCATGGCAAAGCCGGACCCCACCCCGCCCAAACGACTTAACGAGCGGTCTCGCATGGTGACCGAGGGGGTAGCCCGCGCGCCCAATCGATCGATGTATTACGCGATGGGCTACAGAGAAGAAGACTTTATCAACAAGCCGATGGTTGGCATCGCGAATGGACACTCCACCATTACGCCTTGCAACAGCGGCCTTCAGCCACTAGCAGATGCAGCGGTCGTTGCATTGAAATCGGCAGGCGCAAACGCCCAGCTCTTTGGTACGCCCACCATTTCGGATGGCATTGGCATGGGCACCGAGGGCATGAAGTATTCGCTGGTCTCCCGTGAAGTCATTGCGGACTCAATCGAGACCTGCGTCAATGGCCAGTGGATGGATGGCGTGCTGGTGATTGGCGGCTGCGATAAAAATATGCCCGGCGGCATGATGGCCATTGCACGCACCAATGTGCCCGCAATCTATGTATACGGCGGCACCATTAAACCCGGCCACTACAAAGGTAAAGACCTCACTATTGTTTCCGCCTTTGAGGCGGTCGGTGAATTCACAGCAGGCCGCCTGAGCGAAACCGACTTCAAAGAGATCGAGAAACGCTCCTGTCCAGGATCGGGATCCTGCGGTGGCATGTATACCGCAAACACCATGAGCTCCTCTTTTGAGGCGCTCGGCATGAGCCTGCCGTACTCCTCCACCATGGCCAATGAGGACCAGGAAAAAATCACAAGCGCAGCCGAGTCGGCGCGGGTCTTGGTCGAGGCCATTCGCAAAGGCATTCGGCCGCGCGACATCATCACGCGCGAGTCGATCGAAAATGCGGTTGCCGTCATCATGGCCGTCGGTGGCTCTACCAATGCGGTGTTGCATTTCCTGGCGATTGCGCACTCGGCCGGCGTGCACTGGGAGATCGATGACTTCGAACGCATCCGTCGAAAAGTCCCAGTGATTTGCGATTTAAAGCCATCGGGCCGTTATGTCGCCACCGATCTGCATCGCGCCGGCGGCATTCCGCAGGTCATGAAGATTCTGCTGCAAGCAGGCCTCCTGCATGGAGACTGCCTGACCATCACAGGAAAAACTGTTGCCGAAATGCTCAGCGATATCCCTGCCGAACCCCGCGCAGATCAGGATGTGATTCTGCCCATTAAAAAAGCGCTCTATTCCGAAGGCCATCTTGCGATTTTGAAAGGCAACCTCTCTCCCGAGGGCTGTGTGGCCAAGATCACAGGCCTGAAAAATCCTGTTATCACTGGGCCAGCTCGCGTATTTGATTCAGAAGATGCCGCCATGCAGGCCATCATGGACCGAGCGATCAAGGCCGGTGATGTTGTCGTGATCCGCTACGAGGGCCCCCGCGGCGGGCCGGGTATGCGCGAAATGCTCGCTCCCACATCAGCACTCATCGGCCAGGGCCTCGGCGAGTCGGTGGGCCTGATTACCGATGGCCGCTTCTCGGGTGGCACATGGGGCATGGTCGTAGGCCACGTCGCCCCCGAGGCTGCAGTCGGCGGTCCCATCGGGCTGGTCAAAGAGGGTGACTCCATCACCATCGACGCCCACAAACAGCTCATCCAACTAAATATCAGCGAGGCCGAATTCGAGGCACGCAAGGCCACCTGGCGCGCACCGAAGCCCCGCTATACCCGTGGCGTGCTGGCTAAATTCGCGAAACTTGCAGCCTCGGCGAGCCGAGGCGCCGTCACCGACCCCGAGCTCTCTCAGCCCGAGATCCGGGAGTAAACGGATTTGCGGCTACAATTCGGGTCAACCGGCCGCTGCGTCGGCCCGTTATAAGAAGCAGATGCACTGCATTGAATCTGCCAAAAATTGTTTGGTTTTTCTTTAGGAGAGTATCCATGCGTAAGTTTGTTGCTCTGACCGTTGCCGCAGGCATGATGGCCTCCGCCGGTGCCGCGTTCGCCTCACCCGATTTGCTCAAGAAATTCAACTGCACAGCCTGCCACGCCAACGACAAAAAAATGGTTGGCCCCGCCTACAAAGATGTCGCTGCAAAATACGCAGCAGATGCAGGCGCTGCAGAAAAATTGGCCAAGAAAATCAAGGCTGGCGGCCAAGGCGTATGGGGACCGGTTCCTATGCCTCCTCACCCCCAGGTCTCCGATGCGGACGCCCTGACGATGGCGAGATACGTGTTAACTGTGAAGTAAATCGCTCACACGGAAATATCAAAAAACCCTTCGAGCGATCGAAGGGTTTTTTGCTTTCTAGAGCCTTTAAAGTAAAGCGATGGCACTGCCACGACAATTTCGGCGTCTGCGACTCGGCTTAATCGGCTTTGGGGATGTGGCACGCCGCTCACTTGAGCTCTGCTTATCGCGCCCATCCCAAAAGCATGGCCCCCGACTGATCGTGGTGGGCCGCGCCGCATCCCGGCGCCTACCACCAAAGCTCCACCCCGCATTTTTTGCAGGCCGACACCGCGCGCTTGCCCTGGATCTAGATCAACAGAAATCGGTTCAGCGCATGGTGCGGATACTGCAGGCCGCTATCGTTTATCTCCCAACCGCTGAGCCTGACCCATCACAGGCTGCGGCCAGCGGTCGGGACCGGCGGGCACGGGCCCTGGCCTGCGGCCTGCGTGCCGGTCAATATGCGATGCCGTTGGTCTACCTCAGCACGACGGGCGTTTACGGAAATTATCAAGGCGCGGAAGTCTCAGAGACCAGCCGCTGTCAAACGCGTCAGCCGAGGTCACTGCGCCGACTTGATGCCGAGCGGGCCCTCCGGCCTCTCGGCGCGCATGTGCTTCGCGTACCCGGCATCTACGATAGCAATCAGCGCCTGCCTACCTCGCGTATCGCCGCACGGCAGCCCGCCCTTCGTCAAGAAGAGGATGTGTTTACCAACCACATTCATGCAGATGACCTTGCACGCATCGCACTCACGGCACTGTTTCGTGGCAGACCAGGCCGTATCACCAATGCGGTTGACGATACCGAAATGAAAATGGCGGATTACTTTGATGCAGTTGCTGACGCACTCGGCCTAACCCGGCCTCCGCGCGTCTCACGCGAGGACATGAAATCCCTCGCAGCACAGGGCGCCGTCCATCCCATGATGATGGGATTTCTTGCGGAATCGCGGCGGGTGAAATCCGCACGAATCGGCCGCGAACTCCGTATCAGCCTTCAATATCCAACCGTCGATCACACCCTGCGCGAGGTCTCTGCCCGCCTAAATCGTCCATCCTGAAAAAACGCGGCTAAATCTACTCTTTTCAAGGCGTACTAAAGTCTCAGTCATGTCAGATCGAAAGTCGCACGCCATAACACCCAGACCCGCAGGCCATCACGATCTGCACGGCCACAGTGCCCATGACACTACCCGCGGCCATGCCCGTATCGTGCTAAATGCAACTGTCTTAGGCTGGGCAGTTGCGCTCACTGTGGGCTTTGCCGCAGTGGAATTTGCGGCATCGCTGCTCTCAGGCTCCATGGCCCTGATGGCCGATGCGGGCCACATGATCACTGACGCTACCGCTTTGTTTCTCGCGCTCGCAGCGCAAATCATTGCCCGCAGACCGCCCACCGAGACCAGCTCTTATGGTGACGGCCGGGCCGAAGCACTGGCGGCTTTTGTGAATTCCTTAGCCATGCTCGCGATGGTGATCTGGATTGCCTGGGAAGCCATCCACCGATTTCAGCAGCCGCATCGCGTTGAAGGCATTACCGTCATGGCAGTGGCTGCGATCGGATTACTGGTCAACCTTGTCGTGGCCTGGCTGCTCTCGAAAGATCAGCACAACCTGAATTCAAAAGCTGCCCTGATTCATGTTTTGGGAGACTTACTCGGCTCGATTGCGGCCATCATCGCGGGGGCGGTGGTCACCTTCACCGGGTGGACACCAATTGATCCCCTGCTCTCACTCTTGGTGTGCGTCCTGATTCTGAAGTCGACACTCAGCCTACTGCGAAGCTCGACCCGGATTCTGATGGAACACGTACCGGATTCTGTAAATTTCAAAACGGTCGGTGCTGATCTTCAGGCCATGCGCTCAGTGACCCGGGTACACAACTTACATATCTGGGAGACCATGCCTGGCGAAATTAGCCTCACCGCCCATCTTGAGGTCGACAGTCTTGCGCACTGGCCTGAGGTGCTGCACGCCGCACAGCAGATGCTACGGGATCGGCATGGCATCGACCATGCCACCTTACAGCCCGAGCTGGTAACTATCCGCCAAGCCGCTGACGGGCAGAGCGGTATTCCCGCTCCAGCTGATCCACAATCTGCGCCGCCGGCATCACCTCAGTAATACCCGCCACGCTCTGGCCCGCGCCCCAGATATCTTTCCAGGCCTTCTGGCCAGCGTTTTTGCGCAGGCTTGCAAAATCCACTTTTGATTTATCGGATTGAATGAGCTCATCAGGATTTAAACCGGCCCGCACAATACTGCCGCGCAGATAATTTCCCAATACGCCGGTAAAACTTGATGAGCTCACGATATCTTCAGCGCCCGACTCGACTACCATCTGCTTGTATTCTGGAACTGCGCGGGCCTCAGATGAAGCAACGAATCGCGTGCCCATATACGCAAGATCAGCACCCATGGCCTGGGCCGCGAGAATGTGGTGGCCACGACTCATCGCACCCGAGAGAATGATGGTGCCCGAGTAAATCTTTCTTACTTCTTCGATAAAGGCAAAGGGATTTAATGGGCCTGCATGGCCACCCGCACCTGCGGTCACCAGAATCAGGCCATCAACACCCGCCTCGATTGCCTTCTCAGCATGTCGCAGGCTGATCACATCATGAAACACCAGTCCGCCATAGGTCTTGGCCGCCTGCACAACGGGTGTTGGCGCATGCAGGCTCGTGATCATGATCGGCACCCGATAGCGCACCGCCAACTCGATGTCTTGCGCAAGCCGCGGGTTCGAGGGGTGCACGATCTGATTCACCGCAAAAGGCGCCACTGGATAGGGGCAGCCGGCCGGCTGAGGCTGGGCTAAGGCCTGCTGAATTTGCTCCAGCCACTGCGCGAGCTCGCCGGGCTCTCGGGCGTTGAGCGCCGGAAATGACCCCAGAATGCCCGCCCGGCACTGGGCAATGACCAATTCAGGATTGGAGACGATGAATAACGGCGCGCCGATTAGCGGCAGCCGCAGCTGGGCAAGGGATTGTGGAATCGGCAAACCAGTCTCCTTTTCAGGGTCTTTCCCACGTCCGGTGCCTTGCAAAAAATCTCAGCCCCGGGTTCAATTCAAACGAACGTATGAATGATACCGGACTCCCCCTGCCGACGGCCAGCGCCAGCACCGTCGTAACCCGCGAGCGGCTCTTAGATGTGGCAGAGCGGCTTTTTGTTCGCCATGGCTTTGAGGCGACCTCGCTGCGCAAAATCACGGCCGAGGCGGGCGCCAATCTTGCTGCTGTGAACTATCACTTCGGCAGTAAGGAGTCCTTAGTCCAAGAAGTCTTGCGCCGGCGGCTCGATCGCGTCAATCGAGAGCGGCTGCTTGCACTGGATGCGCTTGAAAAAGCAGCCGCAGGAAAGCCGCTAAAGCCAAGCAAAATTCTTGAGGCATTTTTTGGCACCCTGCTGCGTATTGCCAAAGAAGAGCCGCAGAGCGGGCCCACTTTTCTCAAGCTCTTGGGACGCACGATGACCGAGCCTGCCGATTTCATTCGCGCATTTCTGGCCGACGAATACCAGCATGTACTGGAGCGCTATAAGTCAGCCCTGTTTCGGGCCCTGCCCGATGTGCCACGGGCCGAGATCATTTGGCGCTTTCACTTCATGCTTGGGGCAACCGCCTACGCCATTGCGGGCACCGACAGCTTAAAGCTCGTGACCCGCTGGACCGAGCCTGAGAGCGCCGAGGTGCCGCGCTCGGCTCGAAAAACGGCCCGCGATGCGGATCAGCTGAGCGAACGGCTGATGAGTTTTCTCATCGGCGGCCTGCGTGCACCACTTCCCAAATCAATTGACCCACCCGAGAGGAAAACGCCATGTCGTTGACCCTAATGATGCTGATTGTTCTTGCTGCTTGTGCAGTGCTAATCACCGTAACGCCACTCAGAAAGCGGCTGCTGACTGCCCCAATCTTGAAAGGCTTTCGGGCGGCCTTGCCCTCAATGTCAGAAACCGAGCGGGCAGCCCTGGAAGCGGGCACGGTCTGGTGGGAAGCCGATTTGTTTCGTGGCCGGCCGGATTGGAGGGGCCTGACTGCGATTGCCCGGCCTCAGCTTACCGACGAAGAGCAATCCTTTCTCGATCATGAAGTCGAAGAAGCCTGCCGGATGGTCAATGAATGGCAAGTCAACTTCAAAGATTACGACATGCCCAAAGCTGCCTGGGACTTCATCAAACAGAAAGGTTTTTTGGGCATGATTATTCCCAAGGCCTACGGCGGCAAACAATTCTCGGCCTATGCCCATTCTCAGGTGGTCGCCAAGCTCTCTACCCGCTCATCACCACTGGCCATTTCAGTGATGGTGCCCAACTCATTGGGGCCCGCCGAGCTACTGCTGCACTATGGCACCGAGGAGCAAAAAAATTATTTTCTGCCAAGGCTGGCCCGTGGCGAGGAGATTCCCGCTTTTGCACTCACCAGCCCCTGGGCAGGATCAGATGCCGCAGCGATCCCTGATTTTGGAATCGTCTGTAAAGGCCTCTGGCAGGGCAAAGAAACGCTCGGTATGCGGGTCACCTGGAATAAGCGCTATATCACGCTGGCGCCAGTTTGCACGCTTCTTGGTCTGGCATTTCGACTCTACGATCCCGATGGCTTGCTCGGCAGCACAAAAGATTTAGGAATTACCTGTGCGCTTGTGCCTCACAATCATCCCGGCGTTGAAATCGGCCGCCGTCATATTCCTATGAACACCTACTTTATGAACGGTCCGACACAGGGCGATCAGGTGTTTATGCCACTGGAATTCATTATCGGCGGGCCGAACATGGCCGGCCAAGGCTGGCGCATGCTGATGGAGTGTCTATCGGCGGGCCGTGCGATCTCGTTGCCCTCGGCCAATGCAGGCCTGGCCCAGCTGGCCGCAAGGGTTGCCGGTGGCTATGCGCGAATTCGCAATCAATTTAAGACACCCATCTCTCGGTTTGAAGGCATCGAAGAGCTGCTCGCGCGAATTGCAGGCTATACCTACCTTAACGATGCCGTACGCACGCTATCGGCCGCAAGTATCGATCTGGGTCAGCGGCCATCAGTCGTCTCGGCGATTGCGAAATATCACGTCACTGAGCGGGCCCGGCAGGTATTGGCAGACAGCATGGATATTGTGGGTGGCAAGGGCATCTGCCTGGGTCCCTCGAACATTCTTGGCCTTGCCTATCAGCAGATGCCGATTGGCATCACGGTAGAAGGGGCTAATGTACTAACCCGAAACCTGATTCTCTTTGGTCAGGGCGCGATTCGCTGCCACCCCTATCTGCTCAACTATCTGCTCAAAGAGATGCAGGCCGCCCAGCATCCCGATCGCAATCAGGGGCTCAACGATTTTGATCACGCCTTCTGGGGCCATGTCCGCTACACGATTGCCAATGGTGTTCGCGCCATCTGGCACGGCCTCACGGCATCAGCGTTTGCAGGGCCAGGCGGCCAAGGGCCCGTCGAAATGCGTGGGGCAATGCGACAACTCAACCGCAATGCTGCTGCATTCGGATTTCTCGCCGATATCACGATGCTGATGCTCGGGGGAAGCTTAAAGCGCAAAGAGCGGCTCTCGGCACGGTTGGGTGACATCCTTGCCCATCTGTTTTTAGCCAGCTGTGTGCTGAAGCGCTATGAGATGGAAGGCCGGATTCGAGAAGATGCCGATCTTGCCCGCTGGTGCCTGCAAGACTGCCAAGTCAACATCGCGCAGGCCTTTGAGGGTGTGTTTGAAAACTTCCCCAATCGTTTCGTTGGCCGACTGCTGCGTGGGTTGCTCTTTCCCTGGGGCATCACGGCGCATGCGCCCTCCGACCAGCTGGGCCATCGAATTGCACAACTTCTGGCCAACCCCGGTGCGGCCCGTGATCGCCTGACGCCGATTTGTTTTGTGCATCATGACGAACATGACGCCGTGGGTGCAATTGAGCACGCGCTCGCCGCAGTGCTCGCAGCCGAGCCCATTGAAGCCAAAATCCGTGCCGCAGAAAAGAAGGGGCTCTTTAAGGCGGAGCCGCTTGGGAATGTACGAGACATTGGCAAACTTGCTGCTGATCGGGGAGTCATCACCGCTGAAGAATCGGCGGTGCTCAAACGCCGAGATGTTCTGCGGGACCGTGTGATTCATGTGGATGACTTTCCGTTTGAAATTCATGTCACATCGGCTGACTCCACTGTCGTTCATTCGGCAGCGGCATCACTTCACGCACGAGCTGCCTGATGCTGGCCCAGTCAGCCCCTGTTTACTTAGTTGATGGTGCTCGTACGCCCTTTTTGAAGGCGCGCGGCGCGCCGGGCCCCTTTAGCGCCTCTGACCTGGCCACTCAAGCCGGCAGGGCATTGCTGCTTCGCCAGCCTTTTGCGCCGTCAGATTGTGATGAGGTGATTCTCGGCTGTGCAGCACCGGCGCCCGATGAAGTCAATATTGGCCGCCTCGTTGCCTTACGCATGGGCTGTGGTCACGCAGTTACCGGCTGGACAGTGATGCGCAACTGCGCCTCGGGACTGCAGGCCATCGACTCTGCGATGTCTCAGATCCGACTCGGCCGATCCCATCTCGTCTTAGCCGGCGGCGTGGATGCGCTTTCGCGTACACCATTGCTGTATTCAGATGCCATGGTGCGCTGGTTTTCCGAGATGGCCACAAAAAAAACAGTCTCAGCCAAGCTCCAACATTTTCTTCGGCTAAAGCCTGGCCAGCTGCTCTCCCCCGTGATTGCACTGCTGCGGGGGCTCACTGATCCTGTCGTGGGCCTATCGATGGGGCAGACTGCAGAAAATCTCGCCTACCGATTCGGCATCAACCGTGCCGAGATGGATACGTTTTCGATACGCAGCCATCAGCGTGCGCAGGCAGGCCTGCAATCTCAGGCTTTCGATGAGATCGTGCCAATCCTGGATGAAAAAGGAAAAATCTATGCAATTGATGATGGTGTCCGTGAAGATTCCTCTTTAGAAGGCCTTGCAAAACTTAAACCTGTCTTTGATAAGCCTTACGGCAACATCACTGCAGGCAATAGCTCTCAGGTCACCGACGGCGCTGCCTGGTGCCTCTTGGCCTCTGAACAGGCTGTCCAGCGCTACGGGCTCAAGCCCATGGCAAGGTTACTGGATCTGCAATGGGCGGGATTGGATCCAGCAGAGATGGGGCTAGGGCCTGTGCATGCCGCTTTGCCAATGATGCATCGCCATGGATTACAGCATCGCGATATTGATCTCTGGGAAATCAATGAAGCATTCGCCGCGCAGGTCATGGCCTGTATCCGCGCAATGGCCGATGCGGAGTATTTGCGGACCGCACTGCCGCAGCTTGAAGGCTTGGCCGCCGGCATGCTGGATGAATCCCGGCTCAATATTCATGGCGGTGCAATCGCGATTGGCCATCCCGTAGGGGCCTCCGGCACGCGCATCACCCTTCACCTGGCCCACGCGCTGGCACAACGGCAGCAGCGTCGTGGTATTGCCGCCATCTGTATTGGGGGCGGCCAGGGCGGCGCCATTTTGATGGAGGCCCTGTGATGCGTCACTGGAATCTCACGATCGATGCCCATGGCATCGCCTGGATGCGACTCGATACGGTCGGTGCCAGCATGAATAAACTCAGCGCTGAGGTGCTTGCTGAATTTTCAGCGCAGCTTGATCAATTCGATATCAAGCCGCCGGCAGGAATGATTATTCAGTCCGCCAAAGATTCGGGCTTTATTGCTGGTGCAGATGTCGAAGAGTTCAAAGCCTTGGATAAGCCGCAGCAGGCCCAGGAGATCATCGCCCGTGGATGGCATCTCTTTAATCGACTGGCAGCCGTGCCCTATCCCACGCTGTCATTGATTCGCGGCGTCTGCTTGGGCGGAGGCCTCGAGATCTCACTGGCCTGCCGGTATCGCATCGCCGTCGACGAGCCAGCCACACGACTCGGCCTGCCTGAAGTGCTCTTGGGCATTGTGCCCGGCTGGGGCGGCATGATGCGACTGCCGCGTTTGATCGGACCGCAGGCAGCCCTCGATATGATGCTCACCGGGAAGACGCTGGATGCGCGCCGCGCAAAGCGCGCCGGCCTTGTCGATCTTGCGGTGCCCCCGCGACTGATGGAGCGATCCGCCGCAGAGCTGCTTCGATCGGGCCGGCCACCACATCGGCTCTCGGGTCTGCCGGCACTGATGAATCTTCCGCTGATGCGTCCGATCATCGCAGCCATGGCAAAAAAACAAGTAGCGAAAAAAGCCCGGCCTGAACACTATCCGGCACCGTACGCCATCATCGATCTCTGGCAAAAAACCGATGGAGATCCGCTGAAAATGCCACAGCTGATGCAGGCCATCATTAACTCACCGACTACTAAAAATCTTTTGCGCGTTTTCTTTTTGCAAGAGCGGCTGAAATCACTTGGTAAGGAATCAGCGTTTAAGGCAAGGCATCTGCATGTGATTGGTGCGGGCACGATGGGCGGAGATATTGCCGCCTGGGGAGCGCTGCGCGGCCTTACCGTAACGCTGCAGGATCAAGACATCAGCCGAATCGCGCCAGCGATGGGGCGGGCAGGCGCACTGTTTAAAAAACGGCTGCGTGATCCGCTGCTACGTCGGGCCGCGATGGATCGTCTCATCCCAGACACCAACGGCCAGGGAATTCAGCATGCCGATGTCGTGATTGAGGCAATTTTTGAAAACCTTGAGGCCAAGCATGCGCTCTTTCGGCAGATCGAACCCCGTTTAAAGCCGGGCGCGATTCTTGCCACGAACACATCAAGCCTGAGAATCGAGGATCTCCGGACTGTGCTGGCTGACCCCTCCCGACTGGTCGGGATTCACTTTTTCAATCCTGTTGCGATGATGCCGCTTGTCGAAGTGATTGCTGCTGCTGACACGCAGCCCCAGGCCGCTGCCGATGCGGCAGCCTTTGTCCGCAGTATTGATAAGCTGCCACTGCCCGTTAAGAGTGCGCCGGGCTTTCTGGTCAATGCGGTGCTCGCCCCCTACATGCTGGGCGCCATGCGCAAGCTCGACGAGGGTGTTGCGCCCAGCGTCATTGATGCCGCAATGCGCCGCTTCGGCATGCCAATGGGTCCGATCGAGCTGGCCGATACCGTGGGCCTGGATATTGCGCTTGCCGCAGGCCAGCAGCTCTCGGCTGTTACATCACCACCCCAATGCCTGATGGAGCGGGTCGCGCAGGGCCATCTGGGTAAAAAATCAGGACGTGGTTTTTACGAATGGTCACACGGAGCAATTGCGAATCGCAGCAATGTTGCTGCGATCCCCGAAGGCCTTGCAGAGTCCCTAATTGCACCCCTAGTCGATCGAACCGAGGTCCTTGTAAAAGAAGGGGTGATTGCAGATGCCGATCTCGCTGATGCTGGAGTGATCTTTAGCACGGGCTTTGCTCCCTTCCGGGGCGGGCCACTGAACTGGAATAAAACAAGGAGCATTCGTGAATAAGTTTCGAATTCAGCGTGTTGCCGTACTGGGCGCTGGCGTTATGGGCGCGCAAATCGCCGGCCATCTCGCTAATGCCGGTATTTCAGTAGATCTCTTTGATCTGCCTGGCCCCGCCGAGGATCGTAATCAGATTGTGAGCACGGCCTTGCAGCGGCTAAAAAAGCTCGAACCAGCACCGCTTGCCAGCTCCGCAGTGCTGGGTCTAATTCGACCCAATAACTTTGATGATCATCTGCATCACCTGGCCGAGGCCCAGCTCATCATCGAGGCGGTCGCCGAGCGTATGGAAATCAAGCGCGCCTTGTATGCAAAGATTGCGCCCTATTGCAGCACGTCGGCCTGGATTGCGTCGAATACATCTGGACTCTCAGTGCGCGCGCTGGCTGCCGAGATTCCGCCCGCACTTCGGCCACGTTTCTGTGGCATGCATTTTTTCAATCCACCTCGCTACATGAGCCTGGTGGAATTGATCGCCTGTGATGAGACCCGTCCTGAGGGTCTCGATACCTTGGAGTCGTGGCTCGTCCATACACTGGGCAAATCCGTGATTCGTGCCAAAGACACGCCCAACTTTATTGCCAACCGCATCGGCGTGTTTTCTCTACTGGCCACAATGGAACACACCCAGCGGCTTGGCCTAGGGCTTGATACCGTGGATGCGCTCACTGGTCCACGTATTGGCCGGCCCAAAAGCGCCTGCTACCGCACCGTTGATGTGGTGGGCATCGACACGCTGGCCCATGTCGTTCACACCAAGCGCGAACAACTGCGCCAAGATCCCTGGCATGGATTTTTCAAGCTGCCCATCTGGATTGAAAAACTTATACAAGAAGGCGCCCTGGGCCAAAAATCCGGCCGCGGGCTGTACAAAAAAGAGGGCAAAGACATTCTGGTGCTGGACTACGCGACTGGCCAATATCGAAAAACAGATAGCCGGATTGATCCGGAGGTCGAAAAGATTCTCGCGCTGCGTCAGCCAGCAGAAAAATTCGCTGCCTTAATTCAATGCCCGCATCCCCAGGCCCAGCTGCTGTGGGCCACCTTTCGTGATGTCTTTCACTACAGCGCCGTGCACCTGCATGAGATCGCTGATAACGCCCGTGATCTGGACCTCGCCATGCGCTGGGGCTTCGGCTGGAGCCATGGGCCCTTTGAACTCTGGCAGGCTGCCGGATGGGCCGCGATCGCGCAAGCGATTGAGGCTGATCGCAAAGCCGGCAAAACACTCAGCGATACAGCGCTACCGGACTGGTGCCTAACGCCGACGCGCACCGGTGTGCATCAGCCAGAGGGCTCATGGGCGCCAGCCATTCGTGCCAACCGAAGCCGCTCTCATCTTGAGGTCTACCGCCGTCAGTTATTTCCCGAACTGCTCGTTGGCGAGCAAGCCAAGCCCAGCACAGCGCCGATTAGCCAAACAGCGGGTGAGACCCTCTATCAAAACAAAGAAGTCCGGCTTTGGCGCCTGCCCGATGTGGATGCGGGAATCGGGA
>RFRK01000030.1 GCA_009924525.1 Betaproteobacteria bacterium | reverse complement strand
GGCCTGTCTGTCCGAACCCGGTAATCGAGCAGTAAATCAATCGCGGGAATCGATCTTTAAGCTGTGTATATGACAGGCCATAGGCCGCCAGTCCGCCCACCTTGTAGTTCTCAATTAACACATCGGCATTGGCCAGCAGCTGGAGCACCAGGGCCTGGCCCTCCGCGCTTGCCAGATCAATCTCAATCGATCGTTTATTGCGATTTGCGCAGAGATAGTAAGCGCTTTCCGAGGTGGGCTGACCATCTTCACCGGGTACAAACGGCGGGCCCCAGGTTCGAGTGTCATCCCCTTCCCCGGGCTTTTCAACTTTAACGACATCGGCACCGAGGTCGCCCAGTAGCTGTGTTGCAGAGGGCCCCGCAAGAATTCGTGTCAGATCCAGCACCCGCACGCCCTGCAGTGACATCGGCATCATGGCTTAGCGGTGACGAAAGGAGCCACTCTTGCCGCCGTGTTTTTCCATGAGCCGAATGTTCGTCATGGTCATGCCGCGATCCACGGCCTTACACATATCGTAAATGGTGAGTAAACCAACTTGTACCGCGGTCAGGGCTTCCATCTCCACCCCGGTTTTTCCCGTTACCTCGACGGTCGCGGTACATGCGATCGCTGCCTGCGATGGCAGTTCTGCCGAGGCCTCGGCGTCGGCCAGATCGATCAGCTCAAAGTCAACGGCAACCCGGGAAAGCATCAATGGGTGGCAAAGTGGAATGAGCTCAGACGTTTTCTTGGCGGCCTGTATCGCGGCGATTCTTGCGATGCCGATGACATCTCCTTTTTTGGCATCGCCCTCCCGAATCAGGCGCAGAGTCTCGGGCTGCATCAGGATTTGGCCGCTTGCAATGGCGATCCGTCGGGTATCAGGCTTATCGGCCACATCTACCATGTGGGCCTGGCCTGCGGAATCAAAGTGAGTGAACTGGGTCATAAACCCTATGATAGAGCGTATGCGCACTCTGGCAGCCCTCTGGCCGCGACGTCTTCTGGCATCGACACTTGCCGTTTGCCTTGCACTGAGCCTGCCGCCCAGGCTGCATGCGCAGGATCGTTCCCGGGGCGTGGATCACCTGCCCGCCCTTGGCGAGGCGGCTGTCGATGAGCTGAGCCCGGCCGCAGAGCAGCGGCTAGGAGATCAAATTTTTCAGGAGCTGCTGCGAGTCGGTGTAGTCCATGATGATCCGGAAACCACAGATCTCATGGCCCGACAGTCCGAGCGGCTTTTGGCAGCCTCACGGCAGCTAGGCCATAGCAGCGAGGATCGGCCCTTTCGTTTTTTTCTGGTTAAAGACGCCACGATCAATGCCTTTGCGATGCCGGGTGGTTATATCGGCATTCATACTGGTCTGATTACTGCATCGGATCGCGAAGCCGAGGTTATGTCGGTAGTGGCTCATGAGATTGGCCATGTGACACAGCGCCATATCGCCAGCATGTTTGGCCAGCAGCGACAGGGTTCAGCGGTGATGATCGCAGCTGCAGTCTTGGCCGCACTGGCAGCCCGCTCAAGCCCCGATGCCGCCATGGGCATGCTGTCGCTCGGACAAACAGTTGCACTGCGTGAGCAGCTTGCGTTTTCGCGTGATGCTGAGCGTGAAGCGGATCGCGTCGGGCTACAGATTCTTGCGGAGTCGGGCTTTGATCCGCGTGCGATGTCGTCGATGTTTGAGCGGCTGGGCCAGGCAGGTCGGCTCTATGACAACAATGCGCCAACTTATTTACGCACCCATCCACTGACCACTGACCGCATCGCCGATATTCAATCCCGACTGCAAAACGAGCCAGGCCTTGGCCGAATGGCGGGCAGCGAAAATAGTCTTGAATTTGATTGGCTAAGGGCTAAGCTTGCAGCCCTTGCAGATAGTCGTGTGGATGGTCTGCGTAATTCCCGCAGCCGCTTACTATTGCAGCTGAAAGACCCAAAGTTCTCCTCTGCACAGCTGCAATCGGCGACGCATTTTGGCCTGGCATGGGTGAGTCTGCAGCAACGCGATTTTTTTGCAGCCTCAGATCATCGCGCACAGGCCCAGTCCAAGATTCGTGGCCAGCGGACTGAGTCACTTGCACAGCCTTTGCTGGATCACCTGCAGCTGCAGATTCTTTTGGCGTCTTCGGAAACCGCAGATCAGAAAAAAGAATTGGATCAGTTGGCCATCGAGATGGCCACTCGTCATCCCCGTTCGCGGGCGGTGGTCCGTTTAGCGATCCAGGCGCGACTCGCAGCGGGCATGAATGGCGATGAGAGCGCGGCGCTCGCCCGCGTCGCTGCCCAGCAGTGGTCCAATGATCCGCAGGTCTGGGCGCTCTTGGCTCGCGCTGAGAGTGCGCGCGGAAAAAGAACGGCTCAGCATGCAGCGCTTGCTGAGCAATATGCCCTGGCCGGGGCGACCGCGGCAGCCATTGAGCAGCTGACCCTTGCGCGGACAGCAGCTGATGCGGATTTTGTGACACTCTCGCGCATCGATTCACGCCTGACATCGCTGCGTGCAGCATTGCGACGCGAACAGATTGAGCGGCAGCAATCGGGGGGTCGGAATTAAATTCTTGCGATTACCTGCTCGGGCTTGAGTTCACGCAGACAGGCAGTCGTGCCCAGAGGGCAGTCACGCTGAAAGCAGGGGCTGCAGGGCAGGCCAAGACGCAAGATCTCCGCCCGATCGGAGTGCGGTGGTGTATGCGCCGGGTCGGTGGAGCCGAAGATCGCGATGACTGGCGTGTCCAGGGCGGCTGCAGCATGCATCAATCCTGAGTCATTACTGATGACGCGATCTGCAATTGCAATCCAGCCAAAAGCCTCCAAGAGCGTCGTCTGCCCGGCAAGGCTCGAGATTCTTTTTGTTCCCGCAGATCCTGAGCCTGCTGAGTCAGCGCGGGCAGAGATTGTGGGTTGCATGATGGCGAGCGCCTGCTCGTGAATCGTGTCACACAGCACCCGCTCTTTCGGACCGCCCAGCACGATGACATGATGTTGAGGACTGCGCGACAGCCATTGGGCTGCAGTCTGCGCAAAATATTCGGCAGGCCATTGTTTCGCAGGGCCGTACTCGGCGCCGGGACAAAGGACCAGCAGTGGTCCAGGGGATGCTGGCACTTTGATGCTGGCCGGGAGATGAAGTCGCGGCCGGTCATGACCAAGCGGATCAATATCAGTGAGGGGTCGCGGATGATCGGCAAGCTGAAGGTAGTGGGCAATCATCGGGGTCCGTTGCGCGCGGCCAGAATGCGATGACCCTTGAATCGGAGGCGTCGGCTGTTTTCGGCGATCATTAATCAGCCCATAGCGGGCCTCACCGGTCATGCCGCGCCGGACAGGGATCCCCGCAAGCCACGGAATCAGCGCGGACTTCATAGAATTGGGCAGCACCACCGCCATTTCATAGTGGCCGCTCAGGTCCCGGGCAACCTTTCGACGTAGACCCCACTGCAACTGGCCGCGGGCGAAGGCCATCTCATGCACAACTTGGACACTGGGACTGCATTGATAGACCGCAGCGACCGAAGGCAGCGCCAGCACATCAAGTGTTCGGCCTTCTTGCTTCAGATCGGCAAGCAGCGGCAAGGAGAGGATTGCATCTCCCACCCACTGCGGAGCGATGATCAGAGTGCGGCGGGCTTCAGTGGCCGTGGAGGACCGTGCCGGGCTCAAGCTGATATTCGGTGCCACAGTAGGGGCATCGTGCCTTGCCATCGTGGCGGACATCAAGAAAGACTCGCGGATGGTGGTTCCACAGCGGCATTTTTGGATTCGGGCAAAACGCGGGCAGGTCATCAGCCTTTAGCATCACCGCGGCTGAGGTGACAGGGGAATGCGAGGCGGAAGTCATAGGGGAACTCAGACGGGATGGACCCAGTGGGCGTAGCGGGCGGACTTGCCTGCAACAACATCGAAGAAGACTTCCTGCAGTCGTTGCGTGATCGGCCCGCGGCCGCCATTGCCGATATCACGATCATCGAGCTCTCGAATGGGTGTGATTTCAGCAGCCGTCCCGGTAAAAAACGCTTCATCAGCGCAGTACATTTCATCGCGGGTGATTCTTTTTTCGATGACCTCGATGCCGAGATCGCGCGCGATGGTCATCACCGCATCTCGCGTAATGCCATCTAAGCAAGAAGCAAGATCGGGCGTATAGAGCCGGCCCTGTTTCACGATAAAGACATTTTCGCCTGAGCCTTCAGAGACATAGCCTTCGGTGTCTAGTAGCAGGGCCTCGTCGTAGCCGTGGGCTCCGACTTCCTGGTTGGCCAGAATTGAATTGATGTAATAGCCGCTGGCTTTGGCCCGGACCAGGGATACGTTGACATGATGGCGGGAGAATGACGAGGTCTTCACACGAATACCTTTCGTGATGCCCTCTTCGCCGAGGTAGGCGCCCCATGGCCAGGCCGAAACCGAAACATGAATCTTGTTATCGCGGGCGGCAATCCCAAGTTTCTCAGATCCCACCCAGATGATTGGACGGATGTAACAGGACTCGAGGTTGTTGCGCTTTACAACATCTTTTTGCACCTGCTCTAGCGTGGCCGCATCGAAGGGCACCTTCATCTGAAAGATCTTTGCTGAGTTCATCAGCCGCTGGGTGTGCTCTCGTAGCCGGAAAATTCCTGAGCCCGAGCCGGTCTTGTAGGCCCGCACACCCTCGAAGACTGCCATGCCGTAATGCAAGGAGTGCGTGAGCACATGGATCTTGGCGTCGCGCCAGGGCACAAACTGCCCATCCATCCAGATCCAGCATCACGGTCGGCCATCGACATGTCTTGCCCCTTGCTTAAAGTATTTTGGCTGCCCATTCTAGCGGAGCCGCCCCTCTACAATCCACGCCATGCAAGATCCCGGTTCGCGCTTACGATGGCTTTCCGACCCCTCGACCGCGATGGGTGTTCGCGACATGGTGCCCGCCATGGTTGCGATGGTGGCCTGGGGTATTGTCACTGGCGTAGCGATGGTGCAGTCAGGCCTATCGACTGGCCAGGCCTTGGGCATGACGCTGATGGTCTACGCCGGCAGCGCACAGCTCACGAGCCTGCCCTTGTTTGCTGCAGCGGCGCCACTGCCGATTATCTGGGCGAGCGCCTTAATCGTGAATCTGCGATTCGTGCTGTATGGCGTTGCAGTGAAACCATTTTTTCAGGGCTTTTCGTGGCCCCGGCGGCTGCTCTTCGGATTTGGCAACGTCGATGTACTTTCGGCCGAGTTTTTGCGACGGTTTGATCCAGCGCGCCTAAAGACTGCAAGCCATGTCAGTGAGCATCAGCCGGGTTTTTTGCAGAGCGCGATTCGTTATTTCAAGGCCGCCGCGCTAACGATCTGGGCAGTGTGGACCGCGAGCTCAATTGCAGGAATTCTTCTCGCCCAATGGATCCCTGCCGCGTGGGGCCTAGACTTTATTGGAACCCTGGCTTTGATCGCATTGTTATTGCCCATGATTACTGGCCGCGCCGAGCTTCTGTGCGTTGTGGTTGCGGGTATTGCTGCCCTGCTGAGTGCGTGGATGCCGTTAAAGCTTGGGATTCTGGTGGCGATGCTTGCCGGTGTTGTCGCTGCGATGTTTATTTCCGAAGCCCCCCAGGAGTCGAATCATGAGTGATGCCATGATCTGGCTTGGGCTGATTGGCATGATGATCATGACGTTGCTCACACGATCGGGAATTGTGGTCTGGCCGGGGCCCATCCATCTTCCACCGCGTCTTCAGCGGGCCTTGCGTTTCGCCCCGATGGCCGCGATTACTGCGGTGATTCTGCCTAGCCTGATCTGGTCTAACCAAGGCGAGGTGATTGGTCTGCTGGACCCTCGACCGTTATCAGCGCTGGCCTGCCTGCTGGGCTGGTGGATCTCGCGACAGATGTCGGTCTGCTTGACTGTTGGTATTGTGGTTTATGCACTGGGCATGATGGCCCTCTGAGGCCGATGCGTGATCGGCTCTCGGCCTAGCCTAGAGAGGATTGGTGCAGCTGCTGAAGTGAACGAATCGTGGCCGGTGCTTCGCGAAATACGGCATCCCATAGCGTAATCACTGCCTCCTGCTGGGCCTGAAATTCATGCGTATCAACGCGGGCCGAGGCCGCGCCCGAGAGCCGCTCCGCGTGTTGCCGCTTGCGATAACTGCGGTAGGCATCCCCCACCTGGGCAGCGAGCCGCGCATCGATTAAGCCCAATTCACCAGCGATTCGTAGCAGCGCAATATTTCCGAGGTTGCCGGTTAGTGTCGGGTGCGCATGGCTGTAGCGTAGCACCAGTGTCTGCACGATGAATTCGATGTCGACCATTCCGCCCCGGTCGTGCTTGATATCAAATTGCGTTGATAGATTAGGATGGCCCTCGTGCATTTTCTGACGCATGGCCAGCACCTCTTCCAATAGGCCCTCGGTCGGCCGCGCCAGACACAGCAGGCGCTTGCGCTCGGACTCAAAGCGCTGGCCGATATCGCGATCGCCCGCGCAAAAGCGGGCCCGCGTCAGGGCCTGGTGTTCCCACACCCAGGCATGCCGATGTTGATAATCTAAAAAGCCCTCCATCGATGTCACTAAAAGGCCTGCGTTGCCATTGGGCCGCAGCCGCAGATCGATATCAAAGAGCGTGCCGGCCGCCGTCGCGGTGGAGAGCCAGACATTTATCCGTTGCGCATAGCGTGCATAAATCTCGCTGGCTGACTCATGTGGATCATCGTAGAGAAAAATCAGATCGAGATCCGAGGCGTAGCCCAACTCTTTTCCGCCGAGGCGGCCATAAGCGATTACCGCAAATTGTGGCGTGTCACGATGACGGCGTGTGAGCGTGGGCCAGACCGTCTCCAGCGTGACTTGTAAAACGCCGTCTGCCATGGCCGATAGATGATCGGAGAGTGTTTCAACACTCCAGCGTCCGTCAAGGTCCTGAACTAGCAGTCGAAACAACGCAGCATGATGGGTCTCGCGTAAGGCATCCATCTGCTGCTCAATATCGGGTACGCCGTTGTGAACTGCCTCCGCAACGCGGATGCGGAGCTCCTCAATAAAGGCCTGCTGATCTGGGGAATCCTCGGCTGCGCGCACATCGAGTAGCTCATCCAGGACGATCGGATGTTGACGAAGGTAGTCCGCCGCCCAGGCAGAGGCGCTGACCAGATGGGCGACGCGCAGAAAAGCATTTGGATATTCATCAAAGAGCGCGAGATACGAGGCCCGTCGTCCGATGGACTCCAGCAGCTGATGTAGCCGCGTTAATGTCTGCTCGGGATTGGCCGTTTCAGATGCGAACCGCTGGGCCTGGGCCCTTAGCCGTTCAAGCCGGTTTTCAGCTGCTGACTTGCCGGGTTCGGCTGCAATCGGCCCGGCTGACTCGGCTGCAAAGAGCCGTTCAAAAGACTGCTGAACCTGACGCTGGATCTGCTCAAGCGCCTGCAGAAATGCTTCGGCAGATTCAAACGACATGGACTGCGCCAGGTGGGCGATCGTCGCAAGCTTTCCTGGCATGACATGGGTCTGTGCATCATCAAGATACTGCAAACGGTGCTCAAGCCGCCGCCAGAATTCATAGGCGTTGAGCAGCATCGCGACCTCGTGCGACTCCAGCCGGCGAGAGCGCTCGAGATAATGCAAGACTTCGCGGGTGCCGCGTGCACGCAGGGGCTCTTCTTTGCCGCCACGAATCAGCTGAAATAGTTGGGCAATAAATTCGATCTCACGAATGCCGCCTGGTCCGAGCTTGACATCGACTGGCGCATGCTCACCTGCCATGTGGGATTCACGATTGGATTGTCGCCGCTGCGCCTCTTCACGGATCTGCCCATGCAGCTCGCGCAAGCCTGCCATGACATTGAAGTCAAGGTAGCGCCGAAACACAAAGGGCCGAACAATATCGTGAAGGCCGCCAATCGAATGTTGAAATGCTGACTGCTCCTGCACCACTGGCCGGTTGACAACACGGGCCTTGATCCAGGCGTAACGTTCCCACTCTCGGCCCTGTACGATGAAATATTGCTCAAGCATGCCAAGGCTGACTGCAAGCGGACCCGAGTCGCCATTGGGGCGTAGCCGAAGATCGACTCGAAACACGATCCCATCGGCGGTGACCTCTCCAAGAAGGGCTGCTATGCGTCGGCCGACTTTAGTAAAAAATGAGGCTGCATCGATGGGTCGGCTGTTGGCGAGGGCGGCATCGGTCTGGCCGTCATCAGGGAAGACATAAATCAAATCCACATCCGAAGAGGCATTCAGCTCACGGCCACCGAGCTTGCCCATCCCGATGATCATCATGTCCTGGGGCTGGCCCTGGCTGTCACGGGGGGTGCCATGCTGGGCGATCGTTACCGCCATTACGCTGGCATAGGCAGCATTGATCGTGATGTCAGCTAGGGCGGTAATGGACTCTAGGCTCTCGTTTAAGTCGGCAGTCTTGGCGAGGTCACGGGCCATGATGGCCAGCAGTGCGCTGTTGCGAAACTGCCGAAGTGCGACGGCCATCGTCGCTTGGGAGGGTGTGCGCAGCGCATCTGCCCAGAAGCGATGGAAATGCGCGTTGAGCACGGCGGGGGTGATTGCAGCCTGCACACCAAGCAGCTGCCCCCGGGCGATGACGCCGGGCAGCGCGCGGCGCGCAAAGGCCGAGTGATGCCAGGCGGCTGCGTAGTCGTGGGCCTCAGCCGGACAGGGGTCAATCGAGTGGGTCGGCGTCATGCGGGAATTGTCCGACAGGCGCATTGGACGAGGTGAGAAGACATGGGTCCTGTGCAAGAATCCCGTCCATGCTAGCGCAAGCGCCGGGCCGCATTCGACATCTCGCATGGCTGTTGATTCAGGCATCGGCTGCCGTCGTAGTCGTCTTAGCCTGTCTTTCTGCGGCCGCCCTGATTGCCTTGCACTTTTGGATCTGGCCTGCGATGTCCGATCGGCAGTCGGCATGGTTTTATCAGTTTCAGGCCCAGATGTCGCAACGGGGCTTAACGGTCAGCGTTCGGGACCTGACGGCGGACTGGGAGACCTGGTTTCGACCCCGTATTCGAATCTCCCAGTTGGAAATTGCTCGCCCAAGTGGCGATCGTGTGCTGGCAATCGGAGAGATTCAGGCTGTATTGGGGCCACGGTCGCTGGCATCACTGCTTCATTGGGCGCCCGTGTTCTCTGAAATCCGGCTTCAGGATCCGCAGCTTGTCGCAGAGCGTGATGCAAAAGGCGAAATCATTATTGCGGGCATTCCGCTGGCGGGAGAGCGGTCTGACCCCGAGATGGTGAGCTGGCTCTTGCGGCAGGGCCGGCTTCGTCTTGATGGTGGCGAGATCATTTGGCGAGATGTTGTGCGCAATCGGTCTGCTCGGCTTCGTGATCTCACATTTGCAATGAATAACCTTGGCGTAAATCATGCCTGGGCGTTAAAGGCAACGCCGCCACCCACCCTGGGTGAGGGTTTTGTATTGCAGGGTGATTTTCGCCATGCCCTTGGCGGCAGCCCCGCAGATCTTCAGGACTGGATTGGTGAGGCGTTTGTTCAGTTTGATCGCGTAAACCTAACCGAGCTGACACAGTTTGTGCATCTGCCCCAGTCGGCACCACTGCGAGTGAATTCAGGCCAAGGCGCGCTGCGGGCTTGGATCAAATTAGATTCGGGCATTCTGGAAGATCTCACGGTGGATCTTGATCTCTCGGATGCATCGCTGCAGTGGGGTACACCCAAGCGGCCAATGCTACTGAAGCGATTGACAGGGCGGGTTCAGACTCGGCTTGCGGATCGTGAGCAGCAGGTCAGCCTGACCAATGTGCATCTTGAGTCAAGCCAGCTGAAGACAACCGCCCAGATTCCATCGGCGGCGCTCACCTTAAAGCAAAAACCAGGTGCGGGAAATCTATCGGCCCAGGTCTCTGCAAAAACAATTGATCTGTCGGCCGCGATGTGGCTTCTCGAGCATATTCCGCTGCCGCAGGACTGGCGATCATCGTTATCGGGACTGCGGCCTTCTGGAAGTCTTACCGATCTGCGGCTGGCCTGGGAGGAGGAGGGTAATGTCGCAAAGCGTTTCTCAATTGAGTCGGGTTTTGAGAATCTATCTCTTGCACCGCTTGGTAAACGGCCCGGTTTTTCCCGGGCATCGGGCAGCGTGAAGGCCAATGAGCAGTCGGGCGAACTGATGCTCGCCAGCCGATCGGGCAGCCTCAGTTTTCCAGGAATTTTTGAATCCGAAACCTTTAATTTTGACCGCCTGGATGCGCAGCTTGGCTGGTCGGCAAAGCATCTTCTGGCCGCCTCCGATGGCCAGCAGGCGACCGCGGAAGTCACGATTCGTCGGCTTGCAGTTACAAACTCTGACCTTGCGCTTGAGGCCTCGGGTGCCTATCGGTGGCGCAGCGGCAGTCTTGGCGAAGCGGATTGGATCGGAAAAGTGACGCGGGCCGAGTTCAGCAAAATTGTTGACTATGTACCGAGCACAGTCGGTAGCGACACCCGCGCCTGGCTTAAGCAGCATTTGATCAGCGCCAAAAACACAAGTGCCAGCTTTGAGCTGCGCGGCCCGCTGGAGGCTTTTCCGTTTCGTGATGCATCACAAGGAAAGTTTATTGTGAATGCACAGACTGAGGCGGCTGTGATTCGACCGACAGCAGGCTGGCCATTGATCAACAACATTCGGGCCCAGGTAGTTTTCGATCGGCATCAATTCCGCACTGTGGCGAAGGGCGCGCGAATAGGCCCACTGGCCTTATCAGAGATCACTGCCCGCATTGATGATCTGGAGGCTAACGATCCCGTGTTGCTGATCGATGGCGTGATTTCGGGTGATCTTCAGACCCTGATTGATACTGCGAATCAGTCGCCTGTCAAAGCGATGCTGAAAGAAGCAACGGTCGAGATGCGGGCCAAGGGCCAGGCCAGTCTCGGACTTGGCCTGCGATTAGATCTTTCGGTGGCAGATCGTAGCCAGGTCACTGGAAAGCTGACCACCGGGAAAAGTGTGTTTCGTTATGCGCAGGGCCTGCCTGAGATTTCGATTGGCGCTGCAGAGATTGGATTTAATCAGTCTGGCATCACCGCCTTCAGCCTTCAGGGCCAGGCCCTTGGCGGACCGCTGCGGGTGAGCTCAAAGCTTGCTGAGCGCAGCCCATCCGGTGCTGTCGCCCCCTTAACGATCTCGGTAGAGGGCCAGGCCGCAGGCCCTGCTCTGGAGCGCTGGACAGAGGAGGCGATTGGCCTGTCGATCAAAAACACGCTGACCGGCAGCACGCGTTACAGCGCCACGATGGATCTGCAAGACACAACGATTCGCACGGTCATTCGGAGCTCTCTGGAAGGCCTGGGCAGCACGCTGGCGGGATCATTTCGTAAACGGGCCCAGGATGACTGGGGCCTGCGGATCGATGTGCTGCACCAGGAGCCACGCCCGGGCGCAGCTGCGGCTCCAGCCCAGGTTTGGACCATCAGCAGCAATCAGCAGCGGCTGAATGCGCGTATTCAGCGCAGCCTGACGGCGCGGAAAGAGGCCGTGATTGATATCGACTCGCGTCAGTTGGCTGGCCAGTTCCGTTGGACCCCTGCAGTGGCCGCAGCGAAAGCAGTAAAGGGTACGCGCACTCAGCCTCTACTGCAGGCCCGCCTCGCCCGCCTCTGGCTCGATGCGCCAGGCGCAGAGGATGGGACCTCTCAAGAAGAGACTTCTGAGGCGATTGCGCAAGAGTGGCCAACGGTTGATTTGGTTGTTGATGATTTTCGTGTTGGTGAGCGGGCCTGGGGCCGGCTCGAGGTTCAGGCCTCTCCAGTGGCGGCCACACGGAGCTGGGAGATCGCGCGATTTTCTGTTGCGAACCCTGATGCGGAGCTCTCCGGCCAGGGCCAGTGGGCCATGCTGACCCAAGGCCGTCAGCGGCGATCAAGGACCTCTCTAAATCTTGAACTGCGGGTCACCAACGGCGGCGCGCTGCTGGCGCGGTCGGGCTATCCCAAAGTGATTCGCGACACCAAGGGCAAGATCGAGGGGCGTTTGCATTGGCCAGGCTCACCGCTTGATTTCTCCGGTGCTAACTTAAACGGTAACCTCAGCCTCAATCTTGAGCAGGGCCAGTTTTTAAAGGCGGATCCGGGCCTTGCGCGTTTGGTGAGTGTCGTGAATCTGCAGTCTCTGCCGCGGCGGATCAAGCTTGATTTTCGCGACATCTTTTCCGAGGGCTTCACCTATGAGCGTATCCGCGGAGACCTTCAATTCCTTAATGGCCAGGCCAGCACACAGAATCTTCGGATCATCGGTGTTCAGGCTTCGGTCATGCTCGAAGGCACAGCCGATATTCGTCGTGAGACACAAGACCTGCGGGTGCTGGTACTGCCTGAATTTAATGCTGGCCTGGCCTCGTTGGGCTATGCCGCCTTGGTCAACCCCGCAGTCGGTTTAGGCGCCTTTGTGGCGCAATTTATTCTGAGAAATCCTGTGCGCGAGCTGCTGTCGTATGAATATCGTGTCACTGGCAGCTGGGAAGATCCCGTGGTGGAGCCGGCGCGCCGCGAACTGCGTTCGAATACGCCTGAGATCAGGGCAAAATAGTCCATCGGCCTACGGTGGGCACGAAGCAACAACGAGACTGCTGACATGGTAAGAGTCGCCGCGATACAAATGGTAAGCACCCCGCGCGTGCAAGAGAATCTTGACCGCATGCGTTATTGGGTTGGTCAGGCGGCTGCACGTGGCGCCCAGCTGGTGCTTCTGCCGGAGTATTTTTGTGTCATGGGCGCAGAGACCGACAAGGTGCGGCTGCGTGAGCCCCACGGGGCCGGTCCATCCTCGCCCATCCAGCAGGCTTTAGCGCAGACGGCCGCTGCCCATCAGGTCTGGCTCTTGGGTGGCACCGTGCCGCTGGTGGCCAGCACACCGGATCGGGTACGCAATTCGGTGCTGGTCTTCGGGCCCGACGGTGAGGAACGCTCGCGCTACGACAAGATTCATTTGTTTGCTTTTAAAAAAGGCAGCGAGTCTTATGATGAGTCGGTCACCATTGAGCCAGGAAGTGAGCCGGTGGCCTGCCAAACGATTGCGGGCCGCACTGCGTTATCCGTCTGCTACGACCTGCGCTTTCCCGAGCTGTATCGGGCCCTGGGTGTTTTGGATTTGATTGTCGTGCCGGCGGCATTTACCTACACCACGGGCCGGGCCCACTGGGAGCTGCTGCTTCGGACCCGGGCGGTCGAGAACCAGTGTTATCTCTTGGCGAGCGCGCAGGGCGGGCAGCATGAGAGTGGTCGCCGCACCTGGGGCCACAGCATGCTGATTGATCCCTGGGGAGAAATTGTTGACTGCCTGCCGGAGGGCGAGGGCCTGGTGGCGGGGGATTTGGATGCGGGCCGCCTGGCCGAGATTCGCCTAAACTTGCCTGCTCTTGAACATCGTGTGATGGTCCATCGTACGATGAACAAAAACCTTTGATTTGAATGATGACGCTATGAAGCCCGCAGAACTCGCTATCGCCTCACTGGCTACGGCCCGTGAACTCCTGCTTGAGCCCTATGGCCTAAACGAGCATCACCTGCATCGCGCGTTGTCAGAGATTTTTGCCCATCGAGTTGATTTTGCGGATTTGTACTTTCAATACACACGATCTGAGGCCTGGAGCCTGGATGAAGGCATTGTCAAAAGCGGCAGCTTCTCAATTGATCAGGGCGTGGGTGTGCGGGCCGTGAGCGGCGAGAAGACTGCCTTCGCCTATTCGGATGTGCTCAGCCCCGAGGCGCTGCACGAGGCGGCCGTCACCACACGTGCGATTGCGCGCTCGGGACGCTCCGCAAAGACCAAGCTGGCATCCTCGACGGCTCTGGCAATACCACCGCAGTGTCTTTATGGTGATGCCGATCCGATTGCTGCGCTGTCTGCACAACAGAAGGTTGATCTGCTGGGCCGTGTGGAATCCATGGCGCGGCGCCGGGATCCACGCATTATTCAGGTGATGGCGTCGCTTGCCGGTGAATACGATGTGGTGATGGTCTTGCGCAGTGATGGATTGATGGCAGCTGATGTACGGCCACTGGTGCGACTCTCTGTTACGGTGATTGCTGAACAGAATGGCCGGCGCGAGCAAGGCGGCAGCGGCGGCGGCGCCCGGCGCGATCTCAGCATGTTTACCGATAGTCTGATTGAACACTATGTCGACGATGCGGTCCGACAGGCGATTGTGAATCTCGATGCGCGCCCCGCGCCTGCAGGCACCATGCCGGTCGTGTTGGGACCAGGATGGCCAGGCGTGTTGCTGCACGAGGCGGTAGGCCACGGACTGGAAGGCGACTTTAATCGTCGTGGCTCATCGGCCTTTGCCGGTCGCATCGGCCAACAGGTTGCAGCCAAGGGGGTGACCGTGGTCGATGACGGCACCCTGAAAGATCGGCGTGGTTCTTTGAATGTCGATGATGAAGGCCATGCCACACAGTGCAATGTCTTAATTGAAGATGGCATCTTGCGCGGCTATATTCAGGATTCACTCAATGCTCGTCTGATGAAGGTTGCGCCCACTGGAAACGGGCGGCGCGAGTCTTATGCCCACCTGCCCATGCCGCGGATGACCAATACCTACATGCTGGCTGGCAAAGAGGATCCTAAAAATATTGTGGCTTCCTTGGATCGGGGGCTCTACGCAGTGAACTTCGGGGGCGGTCAGGTTGATATCACCAGTGGCAAGTTCGTGTTTTCGGCCTCGGAGGCCTACTGGGTTGAGGGCGGAAAAATCCAGTATCCCGTCAAAGGCGCCACGATTATTGGCAACGGGCCCGATGCGCTGACGCGGGTCACCATGATTGGCCGCGACCTTGAGCTGGACTCAGGCGTGGGCACCTGTGGCAAAGAGGGCCAGAGTGTTCCAGTCGGTGTGGGCCAGCCAACGCTAAGGATTGAGTCGCTGACCGTTGGAGGTACCGCCGGCTAAAATAGGCGGATGACAACATTTTCTGCTGATATCACTACACCGCGCACTGATGATCTCCGTATCCGTGAGATCAAGGAAGTTGCTCCACCCTCGCATCTGCTGCGCGAGTTTCCGGTATCAGCCGCAGCAGCACAGCTGGTCAGCACAACGCGCCAAGCGATTCATCGGATCCTGCACGAGATGGAGGATCGGCTTCTAGTCATCATTGGCCCCTGTTCGATTCATGATCCCAAGGCTGCTCTGGAATATGCGGGCCGATTGTTAGAGCAGCGCAGGCGTTATGCGGCCGATCTTGAAATTGTGATGCGGGTCTATTTCGAGAAGCCGCGGACCACGGTCGGATGGAAGGGTCTGATCAATGATCCGAGGCTCGATGGAAGCTACGATATCAATCTGGGTCTGCGTACGGCGCGCGAAGTCTTGCTGCGAATCAATGAGTCGGGTGTGCCAGCAGGCACTGAATTTCTCGACATGATTTCGCCGCAGTACATCGCCGATCTAGTGGCATGGGGCGCAATCGGTGCACGCACGACTGAATCGCAGGTCCATCGTGAACTCGCCTCGGGCCTTTCGTGCCCCGTAGGCTTTAAAAATGGTACCGATGGCAATTTGCGAATTGCGCTGGATGCGATCAAGGCGGCGGCCCATCCGCATCACTTTCTCTCTGTCACAAAGGCGGGCCACTCAGCGATTGTCTCTACAGGTGGCAATGAAGACTGTCACGTTATCTTGCGTGGCGGTAAGGCGCCGAACTACGATGCCGAAAGCGTGCAATCCGCCTGCAAAGAATCGGCTGCGGTCAATATGGCCTGCCGGCTGATGATTGATATGAGCCATGCCAACAGCAGTAAAAAGCCCGAGAATCAACTGCATGTAGCCCAAGACATTTCAAATCAGCTCGCAGCCGGTGAGCGCCGCATCTTTGGCGTAATGGTAGAAAGCCATCTGGTAGGCGGACGTCAGGATCTCGTGCCTGGAAAGCCGCTTAATTACGGACAGAGCATTACCGACGGCTGTATTGATTGGGAGGGCAGCCTCTCGATTCTCGAGAACCTCAGCCAGGCAGTGCGGGCCCGCCGGCTTCGATTGGCTGCAGCCTAGGTCGGGCCGTTGCTGTTGGCGTCGCGATCGCGACGC
>RFRK01000282.1 GCA_009924525.1 Betaproteobacteria bacterium | reverse complement strand
ATCATCGTCGATCGGGTGCATGCAGCCAGCATTTCGATTCGACAGCGTCAGGGCCAGGCCGATGGCCAGCCCACGCCTGTGATCGTGTTTGTCAAAGGCGGCGGCCAGTGGCTTGAGTCGATCGCCGCCACAGGTGCACAGGCGGTCGGCCTAGACTGGACTACCCATTTGGGCCAGGCCCGAAGCCGGGTGGGCAGCCGATGCGCCCTGCAAGGAAACCTTGATCCAGCGACCCTTCTGGGGCTTCCGGCGCACATCGAGGCTGAAGTCGCTCGAACCTTGGAGAGCTTTGGCCCGGTTTCTGCAGGCGCCGGCCATATTTTTAATCTGGGCCACGGAATCTCTCAGTTCACCCCCCCTGAAAATGTCTCCTGCTTAGTGGAAGCGGTCGCTAACTATTCAAAAAAGCTCCGTTAAACGGCCTTGAATTAGCCCGCCTGTGCGGCCCAGAATCGGTCTTTATGCACAGATCAAAAAGATCTATGGTTGCGGTTGTATTTTTCTATTTTTATTGAATTAGACAATCTAAGTAATTGATTTTTAAATAAATTTTATTGGTTTATCAATTTCTGCTGGGAATTTTTTCAGATTTTGAATGGCGCGCAACACCCTGGAGCCTGAATTGCCCACAGAGTTGTCCACATCCCCTGCCAGGATTGTGTCGGTTGCGGTTGACGCTCCGCTGCCGGGGGTCTTGGACTACCGTGATGGTGAGTTTTCACTCTCTCACGGAGCCTGGGTAGAGGTGCCGCTCGGCAGGCGTCGGGTGCTCGGGCTGGTGGTCGATCCGAGCCGGCTTGACCATCTCGCAGGCCAGGACAGCAGCCAGGAAATTCCTCCGGACCGACTCAAGTCGGTGGTCCACCACTTCAGCATCCTGGCCCCTGCCGATCCGAAGTGGCTAGAGCTGGCGAGCTTTGCGGCCCGGTATTACCGAAAGCCATTTGGGCAGATCGCGGTGGGTCTTGTCCCAAAGTGGCTTCGGGATCTTAAAAATCTGAT
>RFRK01000281.1 GCA_009924525.1 Betaproteobacteria bacterium | reverse complement strand
GGGTGAGATGAAACAAATGCGCTTGCAAGATTGCCAAGGTTATTTGCGGCCTTAAGAACACCCGACTTGGTGCTGCCAATATCCGTAATCCAGGTGATTGATTGGCTGGCTTTAAGCATCTGCGAGAGATTCGATAGCTCGGAAAAAATCTGGCTGTAAGTATTCACTGGGCTGGCAATTACGATTGCGATTGTGCAACGGTTATCTTGAGCTAAGCGCTGCGAGCAAAGCTGCGGCAATTGCGCAATCGACTCTGCCTGGACATCAATGTGGCCCAAGGATAAAGCCTGCTGGGCGGACTGGCGATCGATGCCAATCACATGCTTGGCGATTCCCCGCCGCTTGGCGGCCACCGCAATGCTTGCCCCCATAAAGCCCGTGCCCACAATTGCAAGCACATCAAGAGAAGCGGTCGATGCCATAAAGGTGCTGCCAGCGCTAAGGCTTGGATGCCGCAGCAATCACCTGCCGCAAGGCTTGAATGCACTTCGCATTTTCCTCGCGCGTACCCACTGAGATTCTTAACCACTGCGGCAGCCCATAGTTGGCAACCGGCCGGGTAATCACACCCTTGGCAAGCAAGGCTTGAAAGACCTGCATGCCGGCATCGGCAGCATCACCCATTTTGATGAGCAGAAAATTACCCCACGATGGCACATACGGCAGGTTAAGCTCATCGGCTGCTGCGATCAGCTGCTCTAAGCCTTCTTGATTGACTCGGCGGCTTAACTCTAAAAACGCATCATCAAAAAGTGCAGCACTGGCAGCCGCCTGGGCTAATGAGTTCACATTAAAAGGCTGGCGGATACGATTTAATAAATCAGTAATCGCCGGCTGGGCCACGCCAAACCCAATCCGTAATCCCGCCAAGCCATAGGCCTTTGAAAACGATCGCGACACCAATAAATTGGGCATTGCTGCCACCCACTCAAAGGCGTTGTACCGATCGCTATCACTCAAATACTCGGTGTAAGCCTCATCCAGAATCACCAGCACATGCTTCGGAA
>RFRK01000029.1 GCA_009924525.1 Betaproteobacteria bacterium | reverse complement strand
CCCCACCGTCCACCGTGCGGCCGGCCATTTGGGAGTCGTTCACAGGCAGATGGGACAAGAAATTTCATAAAAAGGAGAACCCCATGTCGATGGGACTGAATCTGGCTTTGGTGTGCGGCCTGCTGGCCATTGTGTACGGCGTGATCTCAAGCCGTTGGATCCTGGCCAAGTCGGCCGGAAATGCACGAATGCAAGAGATTGCGACCGCAATCCAGGCGGGAGCCTCTGCCTATTTGGGCCGGCAGTACCGGACCATAGGCATCGTGGGTGTGGTGATCTTTATCCTGATCGCCATCGTGCCCGGACTGGGCCTGGATACCGCGATCGGATTTGCTATCGGTGCAGTGCTCTCCGGCGCTGCGGGCTTTATCGGCATGAATATCAATGTGCGGGCCAATGTCCGCACAGCCGAGGCTGCACGCGCCGGCATTAATCCCGCTTTATCCATCGCCTTTCAGGGAGGGGCGATCACCGGCATGTTTGTGATCGGACTGGGCTTGGTCGGTGTTGCCGGGTTTTATGCCTTTGAACTGGCCCGCACCGGCGATGTGCTCAAAGCCCTGCATCCTCTGGTTGGACTGGCCTTCGGTTCTTCTTTGATTTCAATTTTTGCGCGTTTAGGGGGCGGCATTTTCACCAAGGGCGCAGACGTCGGCGCTGACCTGGTGGGCAAAGTTGAAGCGGGCATCCCGGAAGATGACCCCCGCAATCCCGCAGTGATTGCCGATAACGTCGGCGATAACGTCGGAGACTGTGCTGGCATGGCGGCCGACCTTTTCGAGACCTATGCTGTCACGGTGATTGCCACCATGCTGCTGGGCGCACTGCTGATGAAAAGCATTGCTGCTGAGGCGGCGATTTATCCTCTGGCACTCGGCGGCGTATCGGTCATTGCCTCGATCATTGGCTGCTTTTTTGTGAAGTACTCGGGCACCGGCAAGATCATGACAGCGCTTTACAAAGGCCTGATCGTGGCCGCAGTACTTTCTGTCATTGCGTTTTACTTCGTGACAGACTGGATCATGGGTGCGGCTGCGCAAGCGGTGCCCGGCATGACGGTCATGAATCTCTGGCTTGCGTCTGTGGTGGGCATTGCACTCACAGCAGCAATGGTGGTGATCACTGAGTACTACACTGCGACCGAATACGCCCCGGTGCGTCATGTGGCTGCAGCATCCGAGACCGGCCACGCTACCAACATCATCGCTGGTATTGCAGTCTCAATGCGCTCCACCGCGTTGCCCGTGCTGTCAGTCTGCGTAGCGATTTTTGCAGCCTATGCCCTAGCCGGCTTATACGGCATCGCCATCGCTGCAACCGCGATGCTCTCCATGGCAGGCATCATCGTGGCCCTCGATGCCTATGGTCCAATCACGGATAACGCAGGCGGTATCGCCGAGATGGCAGAGCTGCCCAAGGAAGTCCGTAACGTCACCGATCCGCTAGATGCAGTCGGCAACACAACAAAAGCAGTAACCAAAGGCTATGCGATTGGCTCAGCAGGATTGGCTGCGCTGGTGCTCTTTGCCGACTACACCCATGCGCTTGAAGGCATGGGCCACAGCATCAAGTTCGACCTCTCCGATCATGAAGTCATCATTGGCCTGTTTATCGGCGGCATGATTCCCTATCTGTTTGGCGCGATGGCGATGGAAGCGGTGGGCCGCTGCGCTGGCGCAGTGGTGACTGAAGTCCGTCGTCAGTTCCGCGAGATCAAGGGCATCATGGAGGGCACGGCCAAGCCGGAATACCACACGGCTGTCGACATGCTAACCAAGGCCGCCATCAAGGAAATGATTATTCCTTCGCTGCTGCCGGTGGTGGTGCCGATCATTGTTGGCCTGGCACTCGGACCGAAGGCCTTGGGCGGCATGCTGATGGGCACGATCGTGACCGGGCTGTTTGTTGCAGTATCTATGTGTACCGGCGGTGGCGCATGGGATAACGCCAAAAAATACATTGAAGACGGTAATCACGGTGGTAAGGGCTCCGATGCCCACAAGGCGGCTGTGACCGGCGACACCGTGGGCGACCCCTACAAAGATACCGCTGGCCCAGCAGTGAATCCCTTGATCAAAATCATCAACATCGTTGCACTGCTGATCGTGCCAATTCTGCCAATGGCTGCGAAATAATTTTTTATTAATGAGCGGTCATCTGAGCCGCCGCCTTCCAGTGGGAGGCGGCGGTTTCTTTTTCATCTAAGCGCTCGGCCACTTCGGCCAAAGCCACATAAGAAGCCACCATCGGCTTAATTCGCAGCGACGTTTCAAAATGCATGCGGGCCTTGCCCCACAGCGCCTGCCGCTGACAGATTCGACCCATCGACCAATTCAGCTCTGCGTCGCGAGGCTGCTCACGCAGCCAGGCGTCAAGCCGCTGTAGCTGATCGCGGGCATTGCCCTCAGCACGGCCATAGAGCATGGCCAGGCCCGAGTCCCACTCTTTTTTAAGCGCAGATTCAATCAATGAAATAGCGTCGTCATGCCGGCCCTGGCCAATCCATGCCCGGGCCACTTCCCGTTTAATTTCAGTTGCAAGTACCGCAGAAATCGCCCGTCGGTTCTCTAGTAA
This sequence comes from Betaproteobacteria bacterium, assembly GCA_009924525.1. GTDB lineage: Bacteria > Pseudomonadota > Gammaproteobacteria > Burkholderiales > Burkholderiaceae_A > Lacustribacter. Next base: position 14,797 of record RFRK01000029.1, on the reverse strand, counting down.
TTTTCCAATTCGTAGGACCTCATCCCAGTTACCCTGCTGCTGATTGGCCTTTAGTGCAAGTCTCAAAGTGTGGACATTGCGACGATCGCCCTGGATAAGAGGTGCCAAAGCGGAGAGCGCACGCAGTCCACGACGATCATCCAGCGCAAACTCTGCCTCAAGCAGCGCAGCCAGTGTGGTGTCGGCGCGGGGTGAGCCGACCGAGGCATCCCGCAGTTCGGCAATCAGCTCATCGCGCAGTCGCGCATCGCGCAACTGATGTGCGGCGCTTGCGGCCAGCGCATCGGATGCCGCGAGTGCCGCTGGTGCATCGCGCAGCAGTCCGGCATCCTCCCGCAGCCTGCGAGATTGCTTGACCACCCGGGCAAAGCGGCCTTCAAAAAAATCAATCGCCAGTGCCGCCAGCCGATCAAGCCGCTGATTCTGAATCCGATGCAGCCGAAAGCGTTTCACCCGCGCCGGAATACTCGCCAGCTGAATCACGAGCAAGGCCAACACCACTAGCCCCACAAAAACCATCATTAAGGCAAACAGTGCGAGCTGGATCGACATATCAATGCGATACGGTGGCAGCCACAGCGTGAGGTTACCTAAATCAAGATCAAGCATCACCACCGCCGCCGCAAGCAGCAGGGCAGTAAGCAAAAAGATTGCTAAGCCCTTCATGGTGTTGTGCGGACTGAATCTTCCCCGCTCGGCCGGACTGCAGACAAAGCGTCAGTCACCGCAAGGGATGTCGGCAGCGGGATTTTCTCAATCAGGCCCTTGATACTTGCCAGTGTTTTCCGATGGGCCATCACGCGGCTATTTTGTGACTCAAAGACCTCGGAGAGAATCTTCTCGGCCTGTCCAATATCCTGCGCAAAGATTTTGTCTTGACGCGCCACCAGAGCAAGACGCGCGGAAAGCAATCGCAGCCTTAGCCGCTCGGTGACTAGGGCGCCCTGTTCGGGTGATAAAAACACAGCTTCCGGATTCTCGACCCGACGAATACGCACCATGCTCGCCAGCCGCGACTGAATGGCTTGCATCATCGACTGAATTGCGGGCAGCGTCGAGGGCCCGCCCGCCTCACGATCCGCATCCGGGGGCTTGACAGAGGCGGCCGATGTAATCAAAGGCAGGCTGTCGATATCCAGGATCATGGCCTCAATCTGAGCGGCCACCTGCTGAAGATCCACGGCCCGCAATGCTTGAAGCCGCTGCCGGTCTGATGCAATTGCAACCCGCACCGCCACCAATTTTTCTTTTGCAGGATGGCGCACGACGCGCGACTCAATCGCATCCAGCATTGTCAATGCGGCATTGATATTGCCGCCGGCTAAAACACTGTCGGATAAGAGCTGTGCGGAGGCCTGCATCTCGATGATCCATTCACGATCAATCTGATCTGCACGTGAGACCTCCATCGGCGGCGATGAGCGATCAATGGCCCACCAGCCAAGCGCGAGAAGTGCCGCAAGGCTTGCTGCTGCGAATAGCGATTTACCAATAGGCTTCATGCTCAAAGAGATCGTAGCTGAGCCATTGGTGATTCAGCCGAACGCGCCGAACCCGGGCTACACCCGCCTCTTGCACTAACTGGGCGATTGCCGCGTGGTGCGTGCACCAGATCACCTGCGAGAGCGCCAGGCCATGGGCCTGAAATGCCGCAATGAGCTGGCGGCCAGCTCCCGAGGATGTGACCACCAGGCCAAGAGCGCCCGCAGCCGAGCGCGTGATCTCAGTCCAGGCCGACTCTGGCCATGGGGCCTCGACACGCCGGTATAGCTCAGCCACCAGACAGACTGCGCCGCGGGCGACGAATCCCTCGCGCAAGGTCGGCCGATTGGACTCACCTTCTACAACCAAGAGCGTCTGGCTGGCCCAGTCCATCGACTTCTGCCGCATGAAAAGATCCATCGCAGTAAGGAGGCCCGGGGCGTCCGCTCGCTCCGAACTATCGGCGCAAACAATCTTGTCTGCCCCAGGGTAAAGACGCAGCAGCTGGTCACGGGTTCCACTGCCGATGGCCGCAAGCCAAACCTTGCCCAGAAAGGTGATGTCTTGCGCATGACGCTTTAACCAGAAAAAAAATGCCTGCACAGCGGCTGGACTCGTCCAGACGATCCATGGGGAGACTGCACCACTGAGGCCATGAAGGACCGAAGTATCGGAATCAAGCGCCTCTAGACGCTGCAGCGGCATTGATCGAAGTCGTGAATCATCTCGACGATCAGCATCTTCCGATCGCCCGGCAGGAGATGCGGGCTCCAAACGCATCCACTCAGGCTCGGACCACTCCGGCCGGGTCATCCAGACTTGCCGCATTCGCAGTTAATCCATGGGTCAGCGCTCAGGCGGCGTTCAGCGCTTGTAAGATCTCTTGGGCGCCCTGCTCCTTCAAAAGCCCAGCAGCCGTCAGGCCGATGGCCTCGGGATCTTCGCCACGACACTCGACACGTAGTACTTTCGAACCATCCGTCATGGCAACCAGGGCCCGCAAATACAACGTTTTGCCATCCGACTCAGTAATGCAATACGCAGCAAGCGGCACCTGACAGCTGCCACCCAAGGCGCGCGAAACTGCCCGCTCCGCTCGGACCTCCAGGAAAGTGCGTGTATCCGCAAGCGGTGACAGCGCCGAACGAATCGCATGGCCATCACTGCGAATTTCAATGCCGAGAGCGCCTTGGCCAGCTGCGGGTAGCAGAACCTCCGGCGGCAGAATTTCGCGAATGCGCTGCGCAAGCCCCAGGCGTTTTAAACCCGCCGCTGCCAGAATGATGGCCTGCATTTCGCCTCGATCCAGCTTGGCAAGCCGCGTATCCAGATTGCCCCGCAACGGCACGATCTTTAGGCCGGGATAACGGGCCCTGAGCTGGGCCTCCCGACGCAGGCTGGATGTGCCCACCACCGCACCACCGGGAAGGGCATCAAGCCCGGCAAAGTCATTCGAGACAAAGGCATCTCGGGGATCCTCTCGGCGCATGACGCAGGCCAGCTCAAATCCCTGCGGCAGCTCCATTGGGACATCTTTTAACGAGTGGACCGCGAGATGGGCACGGCCATCTTCCAGGGCGGTCTCCAGTTCCTTTACAAACAGGCCCTTGCCCCCAACCTTCGATAAGGTGCGATCAAGAATCTGGTCGCCACGGGTGGTCATGCCGAGAATCTGGACCGGGCCCGCGGAGGCCTTTTCCAGCAGGGACTGCACATGTTCGGCCTGCCACATCGCCAGACGGCTTTCGCGCGATGCAATAATCCACATATTGCGAAGTGTATCAATCTCATGGCCGAACAATTCTCAAAGAAAAATGAAGGCTGGTCAGGCCGGTTCAGTGAGCCGGTCTCCGCGCTTGTTCAGCGCTACACCGGCTCGGTCGGCTTTGATCATCGGCTGGCCTTCTGTGATATCGAAGGCTCGCTGGCCCATGCAGAGATGCTGGCCCATGTGGGGCTCATCTCAAAAGAGGATTTTCGGGCGATCGAGCAAGGCATGGGCCAGATCCGCGAAGAAATTAGTTCGAACTCATTTCAGTGGTCGCTTGCGCTTGAAGATGTACATCTGAATATTGAAAAGCGGCTCACCGATCTAATCGGTGATGCTGGCAAACGACTGCATACCGCCAGAAGCCGAAACGATCAGGTCGCCACCGATATGCGGCTCTGGGTAAGGGCGACGATCGATGCGCTAACACAGGCCTTGGCCGAACTGAAGTCTGCGCTACTAAATCAGGCCGAACAGCATGCTGCGACCATCATGCCGGGCTTTACCCACCTGCAGGTGGCCCAGCCCATCACCTTTGGTCACCACCTGATGGCCTATGTGGAGATGTTTTCGCGGGATCGCGAGCGGCTTGCCGACTGCAGGGCCCGTGTCAATCAGCTGCCGCTTGGCGCTGCCGCATTGGCCGGCACCTCGTATCCGATTGATCGAGAGCGCGTAGCAAAGCGGCTCGGCTTTGATGGGCTCTGCCAAAACTCGCTGGATGCGGTAAGTGATCGGGATTTTGTTATTGAGTTCACGGGCTGCTGTGCACTGATCATGATGCATATCTCGCGGCTTTCAGAAGAACTCATCCTGTGGATGACGCCCCGCATCGGCTTTATCGATCTTGCCGATCGTTTTTGCACAGGCTCATCGATCATGCCGCAAAAGAAAAACCCCGATGTGCCTGAGTTGGCCCGCGGAAAATCCGGCAGAGTCTATGGCCATTTGATTGGTCTGCTGACCCTCATGAAGGGCCAGCCGCTGGCATACAACAAAGACAACCAAGAGGACAAAGAGCCCGTCTTTGATACAGCCGATACCGTGCTGGACACCCTGCGGGTTTTTGCTGAAATGGTGGCGGGCATTCAGGTCAATCAGGGCAGCATGCGGTCGGCCGCCTTCGAAGGATATTCCACCGCGACTGACTTGGCCGACTATTTGGTAAAGCGTGGGCTGGCGTTTCGCGATGCCCACGAGGCCGTGGCCCTGGCGGTTAAAGCCGGCGTTCAGGCCGGCAAAGACCTTTCTGAATTCAGCCTTACGGAGTTACAGGTCTTTTCGTCACTCATTGACCAGGATGTATTCAAAGTACTTCAGGTCGACGGTTCAGTTGCGGCCAGGAGCCATGCCGGAGGGACTGCCCCCGACCAGGTCCGGGCCCAGATTCGGCGCCATCGGCAGCTGACTTAGCGACAGCCCTAAGACCCAAAAGGGTCGTTTTAGGTTAAAACCGTGGGCGTTGTCGGCGGAGTTACTCCGCAAAACAACCAAAAACAGTAATTTAAAAAAGGAGCGAGTTATGAGTCGTCGTGAGTTTCTGGCAAAAACCGGTGCGGCTGCGGTTGCCACGGGTGCAGCAGCAGTCGCAGCACCCGCAATTGCCCAGTCCGATGTGGTTCGTTGGCGTTGTGCATCAAGCTTCCCGAAGGGCTTCGATACCCTGTTTGGCACGCTGGAGCTGATTGCCCGCCGTGTGAACCAGCTAACGGGCGGAAGATTTCAAATCTCTACCCATGCTGCAGGTGAAATCGTGCCCCCCTTTGCGGTCTTGGATGCGGTTGAGAAAGGCACGATCGAGGCGAATCACACCGCGCCCTACTACTTTATTGGTAAGGATCCGGCCTGGGCATTTGGTACCTGCATTCCCTATGGCCTGAACGCCCGTCAGATGAACGCATGGTGGTATCACGGCGATGGCGAAAAAGTGTTCAACGAGTTCTCGCGCAAATCTGGCGTGGTCAATCTTCTGGCCGGTAACACCGGATCGCAGATGGCCGGCTGGTTTAAAAAAGAACTCAAAGGCGTAGCCGACTTAAAGGGCCTGAAGTTCCGTATCGGCGGCATGGGCGGCCAGGTGCTCTCCAAGCTGGGAGTTGTGACCCAGCAGATCCCTGCTGGTGAGATCTACTCTGCTCTAGAGAAAGGCACCATCGATGCAGCCGAGTTCACTGTGCCCTATGACGATGAGCGTCTGGGTCTAAATAAGATCGCCAAGTTCTACTACTACCCCGGCTTCTGGGAGGGCGGCGCTGCGCTGGGCTTCCAGGTCAATGCCAAGGCCTACGATGCACTGCCCGATGGCTACAAAGCCGCTCTGCAGGCCGCTTGCGCTGAGGGCAACGCCTGGATGCAGGCGAAGTACGACACCGTGAACCCACAGGCCCTGAAACGCCTGATCGCGGGCGGTGCGGTACTGCGCCGTTTCCCGAAGTCCATCATGGACGCATCGTTTAAGGCCAACGAAGAACTCATGGCCGAAAACAGTGCCAAGAGCCCAGAGTTTAAAAAGCTCTTTGATCATATGCGTGCCTTCCACCGCGATCAGCAGGCCTGGTTCCGTGTGGCCGAGGGCAGCTTTGACGACTTCATGGCAACTCAGAAGCTTTAAATCGTTAAGCCCGGCGCATCGCGCTTGGCCCAAAAAAAACCGCCCTTCGGGGCGGTTTTTTTATGCCATCGTGGGGCTACTTCTTTTTGAAGTAATCCATCGGATCATTTTTTGGCTGGTCCTCTTTTTCGTCGTCCCAGCCGTCACTCTCGTTTTCAACCGAATCATCGAGCTTAATCTCGATATTTTGCAGATCTCCGGTAACTGGCTTATCGAGCATGCCGGTAACAATCTCGGGAAAGAAAATCAGGATGCCTACCAGCAAGAGCTGCAGGCCGACCCAGGGAATCGCACCAAGATAGATTTCGCTACTCTTAATCGACTTTGGCGCAATCCCCCGCAGATAAAAGAGTGCAAAGCCAAACGGCGGATGCATGAACGAAGTCTGCATATTGACGCAGATCAGCACCCCAAACCAGATCAGATCAATGCCCAGCTTATCGGCAATCGGGGCCAGCAGCGGAATCACGATAAAGGCGATCTCGAAAAAATCGAGGAAAAACGCCAGGATGAAGATCATGATATTGACGACCAAAAGGAAGGTGACCGGGTCGTCCGCACCCACACTTAGGAACAGGTGCTCCACCCAGATGCCGCCATCCACGCCCTGAAAGACCAGGGTAAAGACCGTGGCGCCAATCAGAATAAAAATCACCATGACCGTGATGTTCATGGTGGACTCCATGCCCTCACGGATCATTTTCCAATTCAGCCGCCGATGGACTGCCGCGAGTGCAATCGCGCCCACCACCCCCATGGCGCCCGCCTCAGTCGGCGTGGCCAGACCCAAAAAGATCGTGCCCAGCACGATGAAGATCAATGCCAGTGATGGCACTACACCCATGGCCACTTTCTTTAAAAGCGCAAAGCCGCGCAGGGTCCGCGCCTCGGGCGGAAGCGGCGGCATACTCTTCGGCTTGATGAGCGACATCACGAAAATGAACAGCATGAAAATCGCCACCTGAGCGAGCGATGGGCCGAGCGCCCCGAGATACATATCGCCCACCGATCGGCCGAGCTGATCTGCCAACACAATCAAAACCAGAGATGGCGGAATCACCTGGGTGATGGTTCCCGAGGCGGCGATTACCCCCGTGGAGAGTCGGGCGTCATAGCCATACCGCATCATGATCGGCAGTGCGATGACACCCATCGCAATCACCGAAGCGGCAACAGTGCCGGTAATGGCGCCTAAAATCGCGCCCACCACAATCACCGCGTAGGCGAGCCCCCCAGGCAGCCCGCCGAATAACTGAGCAAACCCTTCCAGCAGATCCTCGGCCAGGCCACTGCGCTCAAGAATTGCGCCCATGAGCGTGAAAAACGGAATTGACAGCAAGAGCTCATTGGCCACAATGCCAAAGACCCGTAGCGGCAGATTGGCCATGAACTGTGCGGGGAACAGGCCCATCTCAATGGCCACCAAGCCTGAGACCAGGCCGAGCGCAGCCAAAGAAAACGCCACCGGCAGGCCCAGCAGCAAAAACACCACGAGGGCCGCAAACATCGCCGGGGCCATGAAGTCGATCGGATTCATGGCTATTGCAGCGGCCTTTCGTAGTGGGTATTTAAGGCAATCACACCCTTTAGCGCGGCAACGCGCTTGATGATTTCAGAGCAGCCCTGCAGCACAAGGAGTCCAAATCCAATCGGAAAAAGCAGCTTCACTGGCCAGCGGACTAGGCCACCGGCGTTGTTGGAAATCTCGTTGATGGTCCAGGACTCAAGAAACCAGGGCCAGCAGACCAGCACCATATAGATGCAAAAGGGCTGCAGAAAAAAGATCAGCCCCGCCAGATCTAATTGGGCCCGCTGGCGATCATTCAGCCTGGAGTAAAACAAGTCGACACGGATATGGCCATTGATGGTGAGCAGATGCGGCGCACCCAAGAGCACCATGCCGCCGAACATATACCACTGCATTTCCAGCCAGGCATTCGAGCTCATATCGAACGCATAGCGCATGCCCGCATTTCCTGCGGAAATCAGGGCGCAGATCAGCGTAAGCCAAATCGCAATTACAGCGACGGCTTTGCTGAAACGATCAATGCTGTAGGCGAATTTCACGAAGGTATTCACAGGATCCAAGTTTACCCGGGATAGCCCACGGCGGGCTTGCGGACCCGCCAAGGCCCGGGGAGAATACCGATTCCAAGGAAGACCGAACATGCATCGCGACCCGATACCCGATCTGCTTTACACCGCACTGCGAGACCGCTTCGGTGAGCGCTTCTCGCAGGGTGAGTCGGTGCGGCTGCAGCATGGCCGTGATGAATCTGTTCATGCGCCGGAGCCGCCCGATGCAGTGGTGTTTGCGCAAAGCACCGAGGATGTCGCCGAAGTGGTGAGACTCTGCCGCCAGCACCATGTACCCATCATTGCCTATGGCGCAGGCAGTTCGGTAGAGGGCCACCTCCTTGCAGTTGAAGGCGGCATCAGTATCGATCTCTCTGGAATGAATCAAGTGCTTGCAATCCACGCCGACGACCTAGATGCAACCGTTCAAGCCGGCGTGACACGCAAACAGCTCAATGAGGCTCTAAAGGGCACTGGGCTTTTCTTTCCGATTGATCCAGGGGCCGATGCATCGCTGGGCGGCATGGCGGCCACAAGGGCCTCGGGAACCAATGCGGTCCGTTACGGCACGATGCGTGAAAACGTGATGGCAATGACCGCGGTCTTAGCCGATGGTCAAATTATTCGTACAGGCAGTCGCGCGAAAAAATCCTCCGCTGGCTATGACCTGACTCGGCTGCTGGTGGGTTCCGAGGGCACGCTGGGCATCATCACCGAATTAACAGTGAAGCTTTATCCACTGCCCGAGGCAATCTCAGCAGCAGTCTGTCCATTCACGACCGTTGATGATGCAGTCAACACCGTCATCCGTACTATTCAAATGGGCATTCCGGTGGCCCGAATTGAATTGCTTGATGCCCTCACCCTGACCGCAATTAACCGATTCAGCAAAACCCAACTGCCAGAGCGGCCGACGTTGTTTTTTGAATTTCATGGCACCGAAGCCTCGGCACAGGAACAGGCCGAACGGGTCCAGGAGATCGCGCACGAATTCGGTGGCCAGCAGTTCGAGTGGGCGACACGGCCAGAAGATCGGACCCGACTATGGCAGGCGCGGCATGATGCGTATTTCGCATGCCTGCAGATGAAGCCGGCAAGCCGCGCCTTTCCAACGGATGTCTGCGTACCGATTTCTCGACTCTCCGAGTGCATCCACGCTACGAATGCTGACATTGCACAGGTATCGATCCCCGTGATGCTCTTTGGCCATGTCGGTGACGGCAACTTCCATCTCGTGGTGCTCATCGATCCGAATAATCAGCAAGAGATTGAGCAGGCCGAATGGATCAATGAACGGGTCGTAGAACGGGCTCTGGCCATGGAGGGCACCTGCACCGGAGAACATGGGATTGGTCTGGGCAAGCGCAAATTCATGGTGAAAGAGCATGGCGAAGAGGCCGTTGCCGTGATGCGCACCATCAAGCAGGCCCTGGATCCACTGGGTTTACTGAACCCCGGAAAAATTCTTCCTAACTAATCGCGGCTAGCGATTGGTACGGCTGTCCCACTGTTGCATCAGACTTGACCACTGGCTGCGGGCCGCCTGAAGGTGGCGCTCCTTGACATGACCATAGCCGCGAATGCTATCCGGAATCGCAGCAATCTTAATTGCAAGCTCCAGATTTGCAGCTGATAGCTTGGGTAGTAAAGATGCAATGCAGTCACGGTATTGTGCAATGAGTGCCCGCTCGGTGCGGCGCTCGTCGGTATAGCCAAATACATCCAGTGGCGACCCGCGTAAAAATCGCAGTGATGCCAAAACACCCATCAGGGGCCGCACCCACGGCCCAAAGCGGCGCTTAATCAGTTCACCATTTTGGTTACGTCGAGATAAAAGCGGGGGCGCCAAATAATGCGCGATCCGATAGCCCGGCTCGAAATCACGCGCAATCTGATCCAAGAATTCGCGATCGGTATGCAGACGGGCGACCTCGTATTCATCCTTATAAGCCATCAGCTTAAATAAGCCCCGCATCACCGTTTCGGTAAGCCGCAGACCCTGGCCCAAGGGCTGCTCTGCCGACTGCACACGGGCCACAAACTCGGCATAAGAGTCGGCGTAACGCGTACTCTGATAGGCAGAGAGGAATGCTTTGCGTTTTTCGATTCGGCTCTCCAGCGTAGGCCTTGGCACAAATGCAATCGGCTGTACATCGGGGGCGCGGCGCAGCAACTCAGGATCGCGGGCTGCACGCCGGCCCCAATCAAAGGCCTGTTTATTTTTCTCCACCGCCACGGCATTAAGCTCCATCGCCAAGAAAATCGACTGACGTGTGAGCGGAATCAGGCCGCGCTGCCAGGCAAACCCCAAGAGCAAAGGATTTGCAAAAATCGAATCACCGAGTAACTGCTGCGCCAGCAATTGGGCATCCACGATCGCGCATCGCTCTTGCCCTACTGCCTGCTGGATCGAGGACTGGCACTGCTGTGCAGGAAACTCCCAATTGGGCTTACTGATGAAGGCGGCCGTTGGGGAATGGTGGCTATTCATCACGACCTGGGTCTGGCCTTCACGCATTAAGGCCAGCGTGGACTGGCCCGCAGCAACAATACCGTCGCAGGCGAGAATCAAATCAGCCTTGGCAAGATCCACCTTTGAGGTATGAATCGCACCCGCCTGCTGCGCGATTTGCACATGACTCCAGGTTGAGCCCCCTTTTTGAGCAAGGCCTGCGGCATCCTGAGTCACTACGGACTTGCCCTCGATGTGGGCAGCAACACCCAGTAGCTGCCCAATCGTAATGACACCCGTGCCACCAATGCCGGCAATCACGATGCGATAGGGCTGACTGCAATCGGGAAGCTCGGGAGTGGGATCTCCCTCTGCAGCCACATCACTGAATGCGAGCGCTGCCGCAGACCCGATCGCCTTCGGCTTTTTGGGCCGCACGCCCTCAACAGTGACAAAGCTGGGACAGAAGCCCTTCAGGCAAGACTCGTCTTTATTGCAGCTGCTGTGATTGATCTGCCGCTTTCGGCCAAACTCGGTCTCAAGCGGCTCAACTGATAAACAGTTACTCTGCGCTGAGCAATCTCCACAGCCCTCACAGACCAGCTCGTTGATCACCACATAGCGCTCAGGATCTTTTAGCCGGCCGCGCTTGCGACGACGGCGCTTTTCGGTGGCGCAGGTCTGGTCGTAAACGATAATCGTGGTGCCTTTGATCTCACGGAATTCCCGCTGGAGTCGATCCAATTCATCGCGGTGCTCGACCGCCACGCCCGCCTCGAGGACTACACCGTTATAGTCATCGATACGATCGGTCACCACCACCACTCGGGCGGCACCCTCGGCCACACAGCTCTTCACAATCTGCGGCACCGATAGGCCCTCTGGCCGTTCGCCCACTTGCTGGCCGCCGGTCATGGCGACTGCGTCGTTATAAAGAATCTTGAAGGTGATATTGACGCCATGCACTGGCGAATCGCAAGAATCCCACTGTGAAACCAGGTGCCGTCACCAAGGTTTGCAAAGACATGCTCTTCATGAGTAAACGGTGCCTGACCAACCCAGGGCACCCCTTCGCCACCCATCTGAGTAAAGGTGCTGGTGGATCGATCCATCCAGATCGCCATGTAGTGGCAGCCAATTCCTGCCAGGGCTCGGCTGCCCTCGGGCACGCGGGTGCTGGTGTTGTGTGGGCAGCCGCTGCAAAACCAGGGCGGGCGCTCCGCCGACTGGCCAGAGACCACCTTCAGGGATTGCTCCTTGGCCTCAATCACGGCAAGCCGCTGCTGCATGCGGGCATTGATGTCATCGGGCACACCCATTTTGCGCAGGCGACGCGCAATCGCTTTTGCAATCAGCGCCGGCGTGAGATCAGCCTTTGCGCGCAAAAGCCAATTCTCTGCTGGGTTGGGTTTCGCCCACTCGCCACCCGAGTGATCATCATCAGACTCGTCGAATTTGCCCACCACATCCGGCCGAACATCAGGGCGCCAGTTATAGAGTTCTTCTTTCAGCTGATACTCAATAATCTGACGCTTTTCTTCGACGACTAGAATCTCTTTCAGTCCGGCAGCAAACTCGCGCGTGATGGTGGCCTCTAAAGGCCAGACCACATTCACCTGATGCAGTCGAATGCCAAGCCGTCTGCAGTGCTCATCGGTCAGGCCGAGATCCGCAAGGGCCTGCCGCGTATCGTTAAACGCTTTGCCGCTGGCGATGATGCCAAACCGATCATCGGGGCCGGCAATGACATTGTGGTTTAAGCGATTGGCCCGCACGTAGGCCAAGGCCGCATACCACTTGGTCTCCATGAGACGGGCCTCTTGATCCAGCGGCGCATCGGGCCAGCGGATATGAACACCAGAAGCCGGCATTGGAAAGTCCTGAGGCAGCACAATATTGATGCGATCGTGATCCACCAGAACTGTCGCCGAGGATTCAACAACTTCTTGAATCGTCTTCATGCCGCACCACAGGCCGGAGAACCGACTCATCGCAAAGGCATGCAGTCCCATATCCAAGATGCCTTGCACATCGGAAGGGAAAAACACAGGAAAGCCGCAGGCTTTAAAAATGTGATCGCTCTGATGTGCTGCAGTTGAACTCTTTGCGACATGGTCATCACCCGCAACCGCAATCACTCCGCCAAGCCGCGATGTCCCCGCCATATTGGCGTGCTTAAATACATCCGAGCAGCGATCGACGCCTGGGCCCTTGCCATACCAGATGCCAAACACGCCATCGACTTTGCGCTTTTCCGCAAAGAGATCAAGCTGCTGCGTGCCCCAAATGGCAGTTGCAGCGAGCTCCTCATTGACGCCGGGCTGAAAGACCACCTGTCGGGCAGCCAAATGCTGGCGTGCGGCCCAGAGGGCCTGGTCGTAGCCGCCAAGCGGGCTGCCACGGTAGCCGCTGATAAATCCACCGGTATTTAGGCCCGCCTGCTGATCGCGCTGTCGCTGCATCATCGGCAGCCGCACCAGCGCCTGGATGCCACTCATAAATGCCCAGCCGCGCTCTAGCGTGTATTTGTCTTCCAGCGATACCTGGCGCTCTGGCGGCGGGGGCGTTTCCTGTTTCATGAATCAGGATGGTCAGGCACGACGGGAAGGGGCGTCAACCCATTCCCGTGGCCTGTGCTGGAAACCCCCAAGCGATAGGCGGGGGCTACTTCTTTCGCTGTGGTGGCAGATCGGTGCAGCTACCTGAGAAGACCTCGGCCACCATACCGATTGATTCGCCGAGGGTGGGATGGGGATGAATGGTCTTGCCAATATCGTGCGGATCCGCGCCCATTTCGATGGCCAATGCAAACTCACCAATCATGTCACCTGCATGAGTGCCAACAATTGCACCGCCAATCACCCGATGGCTTTCGGGGTCGACAATAATCTTCGTGAAGCCCTCGTCCCGGCCGTTAGCGATTGCACGGCCCGAGGCGGCCCAGGGAAACACAGCCTTCTCGATCTTCATGCCCTTGGCTTTTGCCTCATCCTCTGTCACGCCGACCCAGGCCACCTCAGGATCGGTATAGGCCACTGAGGGGATCACACGGGCATCGAAGAATGACTTCTGTCCGGCTGCGGCCTCGGCTGCAACATGGCCTTCATGCACGGCCTTATGCGCGAGCATCGGATTGCCGACGATATCGCCAATCGCAAAGATGTGCGGCTGATTGGTACGCATTTGCGCATCGACTCCAATAAAGCCGCGCTCAGTAACTGTGACCCCCGCTTTCTCGGCAGCAATCAATGCTCCGTTGGGCCTTCTGCCCACCGCCTGAAGCACCAGGTCATAGACCTGTGGTGCCGCCGGCGCCCCGTCGCCTTCGAACTTCACATGAATGCCGTCCGGCTTAGCCTCAGCACCCACGGTCTTACATTTCAGCATCACGTTATCGAACCGATGGGCATTGTGCTTTTGCCAGACCTTCACAAGATCACGGTCTGCGCCCTGCATTAAGCCATCGAGCATCTCCACCACATCAATGCGCGCCCCCAGGGTGGAATACACAGTCGCCATTTCCAGTCCAATGATTCCACCGCCAATGACCAGCATGCGCTTGGGCTTAAATTTCAGCTCTAGGGCTCCGGTAGAGGTCACTACACGCTCATCCTGCGGCATAAAGGGCAGCTTCACGGCCTCGGAGCCAGCCGCGATGATGGCCTTTTGAAAGCCGATGACCTTTTTGCTGCCATCTTCAGCAGTGACCTCAATGTGAAAGCTATCAATGAACTTGCCCACGCCTTGCACGACTTGAACCTTGCGTGCCTTGGCCATGCCCGCCAAGCCACCGGTGAGCTTGCCAATCACTTTGGATTTGTGATCGCGAAGCTTTTCCAGATCAACAGCAGGCTCACCAAAACTAACGCCGAGTGCATCCATGTGCTTGACTTCATCCATGACCGCCGCCACGTGCAGTAGTGCTTTTGACGGGATGCAGCCCACGTTCAGACAGACGCCACCTAGTGTGGGGAAGCGCTCAATCAATACAGTATTCAAGCCAAGATCGGCAGCACGGAATGCGGCGGAATAACCACCTGGGCCGGCGCCTAAGACCGCCATATCGCAGGAAATATCAGGTGTGCCGGAGAAGCGCTTGATGGCGTTCGAAGTGGCACTCGGCGCAGCCTGCCCCGACGGATTCGGGTCTCGGCTCGACCCCGCTTTTAACTCGCCTCGACCCGATTCCGCCGCGGCTGTCGTACTCGAAGCGGCACCCGGTGGGGCGGCGCGGAGCGAGTCAGAACCGGTTTCGAGCGGAGCGCCGAGCCCAGCGGGGGGCGCACCGGCCGATGTCGACTCAGCGACCGCTTCAATCAGTGCAAGCACGGAGCCTTCGGAGACTTTATCGCCGAGTTTGACTTTCAGCTCAACGATCTTTCCGGCAATTGAGGCCGGGATCTCCATT
>RFRK01000280.1 GCA_009924525.1 Betaproteobacteria bacterium | reverse complement strand
CGATACTGGAGTAAAATATTGGAATGACTGACCGATTGAATTGGAAAGCGATTGAACATGGTTTCAGCAAAAGAGACCAGTTAATGGCTGACAATCTTGCAGCCTACACTCGCCTCCAAGTCACGGTTCCAAATGGCGAAAAAGACAAACTAAAGTTTAAAAATGCCAAGACTTACAAACTGACTTGGGAAGAATTGTCCAAGTATTATTTAGAAAACGAAGACAAAGTGCTGCCTCACATGTGTGAGCTTGAGCATGATCACTGCGCTGTCGAACCACGCGGTATTTGTGTGGCTGTGGCTGGCTTGATGATGCATATCATGTGTGTGGAAACTGCTGTGTTGTCAGCGCTTCATGATGAAAAGCTGCAAGCTTTGCTTGGGTTCAGTCAGATTAACACGTTCTTTAACCGCATGAAAAAGTTTGAACCTAATTTTATGTCTGACTTAAACCAGGCACTTATTGAAGTTGGCTACACACAAGACTTGGTTTACCAATACGAAACAGGAAGCGCCGACTTCATTGATACTTGGGTAAGGCTCAAGGGGCCTTGCCCAGCGGTTCGGGCTAAACCGGAAGACTATCCGGAACCCCCCTGTCCGTTTAGCTGATTGCTGCCAATGGGGCCTTCCGTGTTCGGTTCACCTAGACCACGACCATATAACGGTCCGGTCTCCGGGCACGGAAGGTACCCGTCTCCGCCATCTCAAGCCCTGCCCCCATAATTCTTTTTTTACGAGCCAGGATCGCGGGGTTATTGCGGGCGTTGTCCTGCATGCGAAGCAGGCGATTGAAGGAATCTTCGGAGTCGGGAGGATTAAGGATTTCATTCAAGCCAGAATCAGGCTGACGATTAAACCATGCAGGGGGAGAAGAGGGGCCCATAGAGGCGGAAGACGTTTCCGCAGCGGTGGCCGCCTGCCTTTCTTTTTCCATGATTTCATCCGGAGTTTCCGGCACCTGGTCGATCCGTTCCTGCTGCATTTGCTGGAGTTCGTCCTCGGCCTGGCTGTTGAACA
>RFRK01000279.1 GCA_009924525.1 Betaproteobacteria bacterium | reverse complement strand
GCGGAATAAAGCTCATCAGCGAGGACTCGGGCGAGCCGCCAGCAGCCTGCGCAAAAGCGGGTGAAATCAGCACGGAAAAGCTCCTTTGGAAAAGGCCACAAGTATACCGGCGGCGCCTTGGGCCCGGTCCTGGTGAAAGCCCCTTCGCCAGGACTCGAATTGGCCGGCTGAGATCGCTTCGCGCATCTGCCGCATGAGGTCCAGATAGAAATACAGGTTATGCACGGTAGCCAAGTGGGCGCCGAGGATTTCCTGAACTTTCTGCAGGTGATACAGGTAGCTTCGGGAAAAGGGGGGCCTTAAATCGCCATGGCGCTGAGGATCACAGGCCGGGCAATGGCAGGTAGGATCGATCGGACTTAAGTCGTTACGATAACGGGCATTGCGAATCTTCAAATCCCCATAACGGGTAAAAAGCCATCCATTTCGGGCATTGCGCGTGGGCATGACGCAGTCAAACATATCGACCCCCCGAGCGACACCCTCCACCAGATCTTCTGGCGTGCCGACCCCCATGAGGTAGCGTGGCTTATCGGCCGGCAAAAGCGGAGTCGTGGTCTGAAGAATTCGAATCATGTCCTCTTTGGGCTCACCGACCGAAAGGCCGCCAATGGCGTAGCCATCAAATCCGATTTCCAGAAGACCTGCTGCAGACTCAGCACGCAGTGCCTCCATCATGCCGCCCTGCACGATGCCAAAGAGCGCGTTCGGATTTGCTGCCGCTTGAAAGGCCTGCTGTGAACGTTTCGCCCAGCGCAGCGAGAGCCGCATGGACTGGGCAGTCTCATCATGCGTTGCGGGGTAGGGCGTACATTCATCAAACACCATCACGATGTCGGAATTCAGCACTGTTTGAATCCGCATCGACTCTTCGGGGGTAAGAAAAAGCTTATCGCCATTGACTGGTGACCGAAAGGCAACGCCCTCTTCGGAAATTTTGCGCAGCTCACCCAGGCTCCAGACCTGAAATCCTCCCGAGTCCGTGAGAATCGGCTTGGACCAATTCATAAACTGATGCAGGCC
>RFRK01000278.1 GCA_009924525.1 Betaproteobacteria bacterium | reverse complement strand
CAGCACTCAGAGTTGCTCTGGTTGGTATTCGTGGCGGTAATTGCATCTTTACTCTTCCTACGGGGCCGTCATCTAGAGCTTACTGAACGCGCGATGCAATGGCCAGATGCTGTTGGGCTTGGTCTTTTTGCGGCAAGCGGAACACAGATTGGCCTCTCCGCTAGCGTACCTCCTGTAGTAGCGATAATGATGGGCGTTATAACGGCTGTTTTTGGTGGAGTACTACGGGATATCGTCTGTAATGATATCCCGAAGGTGTTTAGCGACCATCGACCTTACGCGTTATGCGCTTTTCTTGGCGGAGTTATCCTCGTTATTGCACACTCCAGCGATCTACCTCAGTGGGTAGGGCTTCTTGCGGCGTCGATCGTTGCGGCAGCGACGAGAATATTGGCGATGATTTTTAATTGGCAGATCCCGGCGTGGCGGGTAGATCGATAGTTATAGTAATTCTATCGCGTGGATTTCAACAGATATTGGGATGGGCGGAGCCACTTGATTTGATCCGACACTAGTAAACTACCCGAATGACCAGGGAAGACCACTTTCACCAGATCGCCAATGACTTAGGCTATCGCTTCGATGGGGAAATCAAGGTTGGAGGTAATTACGCCAGCCTGGTAGAGCACCAAAACACGATTTATATCAGCGGACAAATTCCCCGCGTTGGTGACCAGATAGTGATTCATGGTGCGCTAGGTGCGGATATTTCTCTGGAGTCTGGTCAACTGGCAGCAAAAATTTGTGTAATGCGGGCCGTTGCTTTGCTGTTAAAGCATTTAGGTACGCTTGATCAAATTAAAAAAATACTGCGAATGACAGTTTATGTTCAGTCCGCGAAAGGATTCACTCAGCAAAGTGAAGTCGCGGATGGGGCGTCTGCGGTTCTCCGATCTATTTTTGGCGATGCCGGGATTCACACGAGGACATCAGTTGGTGTGCTTCAATTGCCAAAAAATGCGCCAGTAGAAATAGATTTAATGGTGTCCTTGGGATAGATATCCTTAGCTCTAGACCATTTCC
>RFRK01000277.1 GCA_009924525.1 Betaproteobacteria bacterium | reverse complement strand
CAGACAATTTATGTCGCAGGCCATCGGGGCATGGTGGGCTCGGCCATTGTCAGACTGCTTCGGAAGAACGGTGAAAGTAATATTGTCTTTCGCAGCCATCAGGAGCTTGATCTTACTAACCAGGCTGCAGTTCAGGATTTTTTTGCCAAAGAAAGACCCGATCAGGTCTACTGCGCCGCAGCCAAAGTCGGGGGAATTCATGCGAATAACACTTATCCCGCTGACTTCATCTATAGCAATCTTGCAATTCAGCTCAATCTGATTGATTCAGCTTTTCGATTTGGCGTAAAGAAGTTTTTATTTTTAGGTTCGAGCTGCATCTATCCCCGACAGGTGGCTCAGCCAATGCGGGAAGATGCGCTGTTGACCGGTGTTCTTGAGCCTACTAACGAGCCTTACGCGATCGCGAAAATTGCGGGAATCAAGCTCTGCGAGAGCTATAACCGACAGTATGGGGAAAGCCATGGCATTGATTACAGAAGTGTCATGCCGCCCACCAATCTCTACGGACCTGGGGATAACTATCACCCCGAAAATTCTCATGTGATCCCGGGCCTATTGCGCCGGTTTCATGAGTCTAAAGTCAGAGGCGATGCCTCGGTGGTGGTCTGGGGCACAGGCAGCCCGCGCAGAGAATTTCTGTTTGTCGATGATATGGCTGCCGCATCCATTCATGTAATGAATCTTGATTCAAGCCTTTATGCGAGTGTCACCCAGCCAATGCTCAGTCATATCAATGTCGGATACGGCAGTGATATCAGTATTCGTGAGCTGGCGGAGGCGATTGCGAAGACTGTGGATTATCGTGGTCAGATCGTATTCGATGCATCAAAGCCTGACGGAACACCCCAAAAGCTAATGGATAGCTCACGACTTAATGCTCTCGGCTGGCGGGCTAACATCGATCTTGAAGAAGGCTTGAAGATGGCCTATCAGGATTTTCTTAAACATCATGTTGATCAATAAAAAGGAAGAGATGATGAGCAATCAGTCTAAGGTAGCGTTGATCACCGGAATCACGGG
>RFRK01000276.1 GCA_009924525.1 Betaproteobacteria bacterium | reverse complement strand
GGTCAGGCGGACTGTGGCGTTCGGCTTGAGATCAGGACTCTGGCCGAGATTTCGAGTCAGCTGGATAGGCATAACCGGGCACTAAAACAAAAAGTAGCGTTGTGCCATGGGTAAAACCTTGGCCGGCTCACAATCTAGAAGCTTTCCATCGGCATAGACTTTATAGTTTTCAGGACTAACAGTAATCGCTGGTGTCGCATCATTAAGCTTCATATCGGATTTCGTGATCTTCCGAATTCCGTGCACAGCGGGTGTTATTTTCGATAACCCCAGCCGCTCGGACAGCCCATCTGAAATCGCAGCCTGCGAAAGAAAGGTCATCGAAGTCTGGCCAATTGCAGAGTGGGCAGCGCCAAACTGAGGGCGGTAGTGGACAGGCTGCGGGGTAGGAATTGAGGCGTTTGGGTCCCCCATGACCGCCATCGCGATCATCCCGCCTTTAAGAATCGAATAAGGCTTGACACCAAAGTAGGCGGGCTTCCAGATCACTAGATCAGCAAATTTACCGACCTCAATTGATCCGACCTCGTGCGCAATACCATGAGTCAGCGCTGGATTAATGGTGTACTTTGCGACATAACGCTTTATTCGTGCATTGTCATGCTCTTTAGGATCCGATAAGCCGCCACTACTTAGAGACCCAAATTGCACCTTCATTTTGTGCGCAGTCTGCCAGGTGCGGAGAATCACCTCGCCGACACGGCCCATCGCCTGACTATCCGAACTGATCATGGAAAATGCGCCCATGTCGTGCAAGAGATCCTCTGCAGCAATGGTCTCTTTTCTGATTCGGCTTTCCGCAAAAGCAATATCTTCGGCGATGGCGGCATCCAGATGATGGCAAACCATCAGCATATCGAGATGCTCATCAATGGTATTGACGGTATAGGGCCGTGTGGGGTTAGTCGAGGATGGCAGGACATTCTGCTCGGCACAGACCCGAATGATGTCGGGCGCATGTCCGCCGCCGGCACCCTCAGTGTGATAGGTGTGGATGGTGCGGCCTTTAAATGCAGCGATTGTTGCCTCGACAAAGCCTGATTCATTCAG
>RFRK01000275.1 GCA_009924525.1 Betaproteobacteria bacterium | reverse complement strand
CAATTCGGTGCCTGGGTCACTATTATTCAGGGCGTGATCTTTGTGATCTGTGTGCTGGCATTCAGGCGCGGAATCATCGGTGAGATCGCCCATGCACTTAAGAAATCCCTCTAGTACTCCTGCTGCTGAACCGGCCAATGATGGTCACATCGATGTAGCAATCATCGGTGCAGGCGTGATGGGTGCGGCCACCGCCTACTGGCTAAAGCGCAAAGATCCCGCTCTTCATGTTGCTGTAATTGAGCGCGATTATTCTTTTAGCCTGGCCTCTTCCACACTTTCCGCAAGCTCGATACGGCAGCAATTCAGCTGCCCAGTCAATACTCAGCTGTCTCAGTTCGGAATTAATTTTCTGCGCTCGGTAGCGGACCATTTATCTTGCACAGGCGAGGCGATTGATCTCGGCTTAGTTGAGCCCGGCTATCTCTACCTTGCGAATTCAGAGCAGGAATCTAGTCTACGCAGTGCCTGGGAAATTCAGAAGCGTCATGGTGCGGAGATTAGTCTGCTGTCAGCTTCGGAGATCTCAAGCCGATTCCCGTGGCTCAACACCGAAGGAATAACGCTGGGCGCGTTGGGCTTAAGCGGCGAGGGCTGGTTTGATGGGCCGGCACTGCATCAAGCTTTTTTAAAGAAAGCCTTGACCCTAGGGGTGATAAAAATCCAGGGCGAGGTGAAAGCAATCGATTGCGACGGTGAATCAGGTTTGAGTAGTCGCCGAGTAAATTCAATTCGCCTTGCCGATGGCCGAGAAATCACTTGCGGGTCCCTGGTCAACGCGGCCGGGGCCTGGTCCTCGCGCCTAGTCAAAGAGTTGGATATTGAACTTCCGATTGGCGCAGCCCGCAGAACCGTATTTGTGTTGTCGTGCCCCACACCGTTGCCCGATTGTCCACTACTGATTGATACCACTGGATTTTGGCTTCGGCCCGAGGGCCGGTTTTTGATTGCCGGCATGGATCCCCGCGCGGATGAGGATGATTTGCCGCTGGATCCCGATTATTCGGAATTAGATGAGCATCAATGGGCGGTGCTGGCCCACCGGATTCC
>RFRK01000274.1 GCA_009924525.1 Betaproteobacteria bacterium | reverse complement strand
AGCCAGGCGGGATGGGGGTTCGCTCTTGCGTCGGTCTGGATGCTGATGACATCGCCATTGCGCAGGATCGTATCTAGACCAACAGGCCGCTGGTTAATTTCCGCTGAAATGCAGTGATGGCCAATATCGGTGTGCACGTTGTAGGCGAAGTCTACGGGAGTAGAACCACGAGGCAGCTCACGAATCGCACCTTTCGGCGTGAAGACATAGACCACATCTGGAAAAAGATCGATCTTGACGCTGTCTAAAAACTCAGAGGGATCTCGCGTCTGGGACTGGACTTGGACCAAGGACTGCATCCACTCATGGGCGCGGGCCTGAAGCGGTGAAGCGGCCTTGCCGATATTTTCTTTATACATCCAGTGGGCTGCGACTCCTGCCTCGGAGACGTAGTGCATTTCCTCGGTGCGGATCTGAAACTCGACTGGCGTGCCATACGGACCAATGACCGTGGTGTGCAGCGACTGATAGCCGTTGGATTTTGGTAAAGCAATATAGTCTTTAAATTTCCCCGGCATAGGCTTATAAAGTGCATGTAATGCGCCGAGTGTGATGTAGCAGTCTGAGATCTTGGGAACCAAAATACGAAAGCCGTAAACATCGAGCACCTCAGCAAAACTTAGGTGCTTTTCGATCATTTTTTTGTAGGTCGACCAGACACTTTTCTCGCGGCCTTCGACTGCAGCAGAAATACCGAACTTGGGCAGCTGCTGGGCAACAGCCGATTGCAGCCTGCCGATGACTTCACGACGGTTACCGCGCGCTGCAAGAATGGCCCGCGACAAGGTGGCGTAGCGGCGCGGATATAGGCCAGAAAAACTTAAATCCTCAAGCTCCCGAAACGCTGCATTTAATCCAAGACGGTGGGCGATCGGTGCGTAAATGTCGAGTGTTTCTTTTGCGATTCGACGCCGCTTTTCGGCCGCCACCCCCTCCAGGGTTCGCATGTTATGAAGCCGATCAGCGATTTTGATCAGAATGACACGGACATCCCGTGCCATAGCCAGCAACATCTTTCGGAAATTTTCTGCCTGGGCTTCTTCGCGGTTG
>RFRK01000273.1 GCA_009924525.1 Betaproteobacteria bacterium | reverse complement strand
TGAGCCGCCGCCCGGATGGGGCTCGGTCATGACAAAGGCCGAGCGGACCCGGCCATCCACAATGGGATCTAGCCATTTATCTTGCTGGGCTTTGGTGGCGACCTTTGAGAGCACGGTCATATTGCCGTCATCCGGTGCCGCACAGTTAAAGCAGACAGGCCCAAAGATAGACCGGTTCATACGCTCATAAAGTAAGGCCTGGCCCACCGGCGTTAGGCCTAGCCCGCCGCGTTCCTTAGGCATTTGTGGCGAGAAGAGCCCAAGCGCTTTTACTTCTTGGCGCAAAATTTCTAATAGATCTTCACGAACATTTTCGTGATCATCAAAGCTGGATGGGTCTTGCTCCAGGGGCAGCAATCGATCCTGCACAAAGCTATCCACTTTGCGCATGAGCGCCTGATGTTCGGCAGAGATATTGAAATCCATGATCTTGGCTATAGCCCTGCGCTCATTCCGCCATCGACGAGAAGCACGGAGCCTGTCATATAGGTATTACTCGGGTCCAGTAAGCAAAGTAGCGGCGCATTGAGTTCATTTAAATCCGCAGAGCGGCCAAGAGGGATTTTTCTTAATAAGGCTTCACCCGCTTTTCCATCGATTACATCGGCATTTAATGCAGTGCGAACATAGCCGGGCGCCAGCGCATTGACCCGAATTTTATCTTTGACAAGCTCGATTGCCGCTGAGCGGGTCATCTGAATCACAGCTGCTTTGCTTGCAGAGTAAATCGCTGCTTTTTTAAGCGGGCGAATGCCCAGCACTGAGGCGATATTGACGATCACCCCGCCGCCAGCTGCTTTTAGGTGCGGCACGATTTCCCGAGTCATGGTGGTGATGCCGGAGATATTGGTGAGCAACACCTGCTGCTCATCTTCGGCATTGGTCTCATGCAAGGCAGCGGTCACCGCGATGCCAGCGTTATTCACAAGCCCATAGATAGTTTCTTTGGATCCCGGGCTGCCCAAGGCTTGGCTGAGAGCCTGATGAATCGACTGCGAATCCGTGATATCTGCCTGAATCGCTACATCAACACTGCCCTCTGGCAGGGGCCGCC
>RFRK01000272.1 GCA_009924525.1 Betaproteobacteria bacterium | reverse complement strand
GCTCCCTGTGATTCGGTGTAAAGCGTCATGCCCTCTTCTGAGCGGGTCACGAGTAAATGCTGAATCGCTAATTTCTCACGCAATCGATGGGCCTTCTCAGTCATCTCGGACTCGGTCTGCCAGCGGCCAACGACCTGCATAAATTCGCTGCGATTTGGCGTAAGCATAGTGGCGCCCTGATACCGGCCGTACTCATCGCCTTTTGGATCCACCAGGGTCATCACACCGCGCGCTTTAGCCGCTGCAATCATCTCCTGAATGTGCAGCAGTCCCCCCTTGCCATAGTCAGACAGCACGACCGCCTGGACTTCAGGCAAAAGCGCGTTGAATTGATCACGTTTTTCCAATAAAACCTCGTGATCGGGCAGAGACTCAAAATCTGCTCGCAGCAGCTGCTGCTGTCTGCCAATTACACGCAGCTTTACTGTGGTCTTGGCCTGGGCATCATCAAAGACCTGATCCTGTATGCCAGATGCGGCTAGAAGCTCGCGAATGCGGCCTCCCGCCTCATCCTGGCCCACGACTCCCATCAGAGTCGCCCGCGCGCCCAGCGCGCTGATATTGCGTGCTACGTTAGCCGCACCGCCAAGGCGTTCATCCACCTGCTGCACGCGGACCACGGGCACGGGTGCCTCAGGCGAGATGCGCTCCACATCACCAAACCAGTAGCGGTCGAGCATCACATCGCCCACCACCAGGACTCGAGATTTTTTTATCTGATCTGCATGCAACATGCCAGGGCCTTAGTGAAGCAACTCAAATGAATCCCAATGATGACATCCCGGGCACTGCCACAGCGACTGCTGGGTGCGAAAGCCGCAGTGCTGACAGACTCCCTGCTGCGCTGCCTGCTGAGCTGGCTGCTGAGGTGCCTGGGCACCACCGACCAGCTGGGCCCGCAGCGCTGCAACACGCCGCAAAGGGCCAGGCGCGGAAAACTGTTCAGCCTCGGTCAGCGCCGATAAGGCCGCGGAGGAATCTGCCCGTGAGATCGCGAGCGCTGCAAGCTCACAATAAAAATGTCCCAATAGCTGCTCCACAGTATGGCCCGCTA
>RFRK01000271.1 GCA_009924525.1 Betaproteobacteria bacterium | reverse complement strand
TATAAATCACCTCGTCGCCAGCGACTTGATCTTGGACAAGGTCGCCCTTAAGCCGCCTGAGGGTCGCTTCATCAATCAGTGTGACAACGTCATCTTTCCCGTTGTAGATGAGCCGCTGGGCTTCGCCGTCCATGAATTCATTGACGCCGTCACGTTTTTGCCGAAAACGCGCGGGATTGCCGGTGACGGTGCCGTAGTTGTTACCCGCCTCATCTTTCCAGAGCAACATGACATCACCGCGCATCACTATCGTGCCTTTGGTGAGAACGACATTTCCTGTGAATGTCGTGATTTGCCGCTGTTCATCGTGGTGTAACTGCTGTGAGTCGATGACTGTGGGCTTATCGCGATCCGCTTTTTCTGCAAGCGCTGGGCCTGCAAGAAAAAAGATGTAGACCAAAAAGATAGGCCACAGCCGAGCGCATTTGTTAGCTTGGGCGATCACTTCTTCTGCTCTTTCGGGACAATCATGCGCGATTCGGAAATGATATCTACGCGTTGTGTTTTTTGATCAAAGCGCATCCCGACGCCTTGTAGGGTTGAGAGGCCGCGTTGCACATTGACCGGGGCATCGGTTGTAACAAGCTCTTCGCGAATCAATACGGTCGCACGGCTTGTATCAATTCTCGCCGCAGGCTGGCTCTTAAAGGGATCTTTCTGGATCACAACATTGCCGAACAGCTCGACTCTATTCTGCTGATCAGAGATCTCAGCCCGCTCCGCCTGCAACACTGTTCTGGGCTTAGTGGCCGTAAGTGACACGATCACGGGGCGCTCCAGCAGGCTTCGATCATCGCGCTCAACAAATGTGATGCGTTGCGCCTGGAGCAGGTATTGCGGCTGGCCCTGGTCATCGCTTCGAGTGATTTGTGGCTTTTCAATAATCGCGTTTGGCCCCTCGTTGCGAAGACTGGCTGCGTCAAGCCGCGCCCGTTGCAAAAATTGATTCAGGCCCCAGGAGGCTGCTGCGAGCAGCGCAAACAGGCCGATGGATATGGCGTTGCCAAGCCATTCAGGCTGCCTCATTGGCGCGCCTGCAAAATAAAGTCACAGCAATCGCG
>RFRK01000028.1 GCA_009924525.1 Betaproteobacteria bacterium | reverse complement strand
CGCCTGACTAAAAACCCCCCGAAGTGAGGCTAATGCACTTTGAGCCGCGCGCTCTGATCCTGCGTTAATAAGATCCGCCACCGCCTCCGCCTGTGCAAGGTCGAGCTTGTCATTAAGAAATGCTCTGCGGGTGAACTCTCCGGGCTCTGCAAGCCGAATTCGGCCCGGGCTATGCCCGGCATCGTTAGACTGGATCGAAAGGCATCGATTCAAAATCGCCGACAAGACTCCCGTGCCGCCATGGCCCTGAAGCTCCAGCACATCTTCGCCGGTGTATGAGTTTGGGCCAGGAAAAAAAATGGCAAGCCCATCGTCAATCGGCTGGCCGTGCACATCAAGAAAGGGCAAGTGCGTCGCATGCCGAGCAGCCAACACCCCACCACAGACCCCCCGCATGATGGCTGTTGTCGCGGGACCCGAAACACGCACGATACCCACCGCACCCCTTCCGGAAGCGGTTGCGATTGCGACGATTGTGTCGAGCGACACCTCAGCGCGCCAATACTTTAGACTGGGCCCGCCAGCACACTCTTGCTAACGATGGGATGCAGCAGCCCGCTCAATCTGCCGCATCACCGCCCACTGCTGGGCAATCGACAGCACGTTATTCACCAGCCAATACAGCACCAGGCCGGCCGGGAAAAAGAAAAAGAATACCGAAAACACAATCGGCATCGCCATCATCACTTTTGCCTGAATTGGATCAGGCGGCGGCGGATTCAGCTTGGTCTGAATAAACATCGTAATCGCCATAATGATCGGCAAAATAAAATACGGATCAGGAACCGAAAGATCTGTAATCCAGCCCACCCAAGGTGCGTTACGCATCTCCACGCTGGCCAAGAGCACCCAATACAAGGCAATGAACACCGGGATCTGAACCAGAATCGGCAGACAGCCGCCCAGCGGATTGATTTTCTCTGTTTTGTAGAGCTCCATCATTGCCTGATTAAGCTTGGCCTTATCGTTGACATAAAGCTCGCGTAGTTTCATCAGCCGCGGCGTGACCGCTTTCATTTTGGCCATCGATTTATAGCTTGCCGCCGACAGTGGGTAGAAAATGAGCTTGATAATCACGGTTAACAACACAATCGCCCAGCCCCAATTAGCGACAAGGCCATGCAGTTGTTCAAGCAGCCAATAAATAGGCTTCGCAAGAAATGTCAGCCAGCCATAATCAACAACCAGGTCTAGCCCCGGTGCAAGTTTTTCTAAAACACTCTGCAGCTGGGGTCCCGCATATAGGGTCGCCTCATGGGTCTGCTGCGCGCCCGGCGGAATTGAAGGCAGGGCTTGTATGAGTCCGATGCTGTAAAGATTGTTCTCAATGCGGCGCGTGTAGAACTCGCGAGGCGCGTCATTTTTCGGAATCCATGCGCTTACAAAATAGTGCTGAATGATGCCGAACCAGCCGTCATTGGCATTTTTTACATGACTCGCCTTGTTTTTTTCAATTTCAGCAAAATCAATTTTTTGAAACTTGCCCTCTTGGGTAAAAACAGCCGGGCCCATAAAGGTCTGATAAAACTGGCTCTCTCCCGGCGGCCGATCTCCGCCGCGCATGAGCTGCAAATAGATCATGGGGGCCATCGCATCAGCGCCGGTATTTTGTACGGTATGCGAGACCCGGATTGCGTGGCCTTTTTCATCCAACGAAAATGTTTTGGTGAGCTTGACACCCCCCGACTCAGACACGAGAACCAGGTGCCGTTTCGGATCAAGATCATCACGCAGGGGTCCCTTTTTAAACGACGAGGTGTGGTTCGGAAACGCCACCTGCGCGGCAGACTGTCCAACCAGGCCTGACTGGGCCTCATACCTTCGCGAAGAGACAAGATCAAACAACACCACACGCTGGCCGTCATAGGCTTCTGAAATTTGATCTCGTAACACCGCGCGCACAATGCGCGCGCCCTGCAGATCAATCTCGAGCTCGATTTCGTTATTCGCGAGCATTATTTTTTCCGTACCCGCAGCTGGCGCAGCGGTGGGCCCGGGGCCTGCCGGCTGGGCGCTTGACGACAACGCCTTCGATGCGCTCGGAATCGCAGTGGAGTCTGCCTTGGGTGCGGCCGTCGGGGCCTGAGCCTGCCCACCCGCCGGGGCGGCGCCCGACTTCTCGGGAGCGGGGCTGGTGACCGCCGGGCTACCAAAAAATGAGCCTTGCCCTGAATGCTTCATATAAGCATCCCAAAGCAGCAAAAGGCTCATAGAAAAAATAATCCAAAGAATTGCGCGACGGGTGTCCATTGTGTTTTTGATTTCTTAGGCGGGGGGGGTCAGGGGTTGGCGGTGATGACGCGGCACGGGATCAAGACCGCCGTCGCACCAAGGGTGGCACCGACAAAGCCGTTTCGCACTTAGCCACCCCCCGGAAAATAATCCGTGTTCTTCAAACGCCTCAATCGCGTAATCAGAGCAGTGGGGGAAAAAGCGGCATCTTGGCCCAATAATTGGCCGAATGGTCCACTGGTATAGCCGAACGATCGCCACCCCAAAGAGAGAAATATTGAGCTTTTTCATGCGCCTTGTTTGGCTTCGCGAGGTGCATTGAGTGGCAACATCGCCCTCTCAAAAAGCTGACGAAGCTCTGCTAAGCCGGCGCCGCGCCGCGCCGCCCAGCCAAGACTAACCGGGCCGGCCAGCCGCACCACCAAGGCGAATGATTCAGTTGTGGGATGGAGTGCCAAGTTCTTAGTTAGGTGTTCTCTGAACAGCTCTCGAGACCAGCGTTTTATGCGATTCCGTTGGTTGGCGTGCCGAATCAATTTTTTGGGCACCACAAACCCCAATCGAAATCCGGCCTCTAGTGTGATTTTATAAATCAGAACGTTGTTATTTCGGGCTGCCGGCCGAGAGCGCAAAGCCCGGCGGAAGTCTTCGGGGGACCGCAAGCGAAAATCCCGCCCGCCCATAACAAAACCCGGCCCCAGCAGCCCACGGGCTGCCGACGTTAGACCGACAAGCGCTTGCGGCCTTTGGCTCGGCGAGCCCGAATAACGGCCCGGCCGCTACGGGTTTTCATCCGAACAAGAAAGCCATGGGTTCTTTTTCGGCGCACAACAGAAGGTTGAAAGGTTCGTTTCATCGTGATCTTCCCGGCTAGTGTTCTGTCCCAAATAGGATTCAGAAAGTAACCTATCAGTATAAAAGAAACTCTTGGAGTGGGCCAGTCGAAGGTCGGGTCGGGCCTGTGGATAACTCCTCTATTCCGGTAAAATCACCGCTTATGGAATCGCTGTGGCAAGACTGCCTTTTGCACTTTGAGCGGGAATTGCCAGGACAGCAATTCCAGACCTGGTTTAAACCGCTTGAACTGCGTCGTATCGACCAAAACGGCCAAAACAGCCGCGTGGTTTTGTCAGCGCCGACCCGATTTAAACAAAGCTGGGCGAAAAATCAATTTTCTTCCGCCTTAAGCGCCTGGTGGTCAAACCACCTGGGCACCCCGGTGGAGCTTGAGATAGAAATCAGTGGCCAGGCCCAACAAGCCGAAGCCCAGGAATCATCACAACATCCTGCGCCGGTGCTTACGCACCCCGGGGTGATTAACAAAATCACCCTCGAACCGCCGGCCGGCCAGAGCCGACTTAATTTCGACTGGAACTTTGACACTTTTGTCCCCGGAAAGGCCAACCAGCTTGCTCGTGCGGCGGCGCTTCAGGTTGCCGATAACCCGGGCAGAGGATACAACCCGCTTTTTATTTATGGTGGTGTAGGCCTCGGCAAAAGCCATCTTATTCACGCTGTAGGCAATGCGCTTATACAACGCAATCCCGACGCTCGGGCCCGCTACATTCACGCGGAGGCCTATGTGAGCGATGTAGTAAAAGCCTACCAGCGCAAGTCATTCGATGAATTTAAGCGCTATTACCACTCACTCGACTTACTCTTAATTGACGATATACAGTTTTTTGCTGGCAAACAACGAACCCAAGAAGAGTTCTTTTATGCCTTCGAGGCCCTCATTGCTGCGCAAAAACAGATCATTATTACCAGCGATACCTACCCAACAGAGCTTGGTGAAATCAACCCCCGCCTTCTAACGCGTTTTTCTTCGGGGCTCACCGTTGCTATCGAGCCCCCAGAGCTTGAAATGCGCGTTGCAATTCTGATGAAAAAAGCAGAGCTCGAATCTTTTGAGCTACCCGAGGATGAGGCATTTTTTATTGCCAAACAGCTTCGCTCCAATGTCCGCGAGCTTGAAGGGGCACTCAAAAAAATAATTGCTTATTGTGATTTTCATAGCTGTAGCCCCTCGAACGAAGCTGTACGCGAAGCGTTAAAAGACATTTTGTCGTTACAGAAAACCTTAATTTCAGTAGAAAACATCCAAAAATCAGTGGCTGATTTCTACAACATCAAAGTCGCCGATATGTACAGCAAACGGCGGCCAGCCAACATCGCCATGCCTCGGCAAATCGCTATGTATCTTGCCAAAGAATTAACTCAAAAAAGCTTTCCTGAAATTGGTGACTTATTTGGCGGCCGTGACCACACTACAGTACTCCATGCGGTTAAAAAAATATCTGACTTGCGTTTACGCAATGCGGAACTCAATCATCAGCTTCATGTTCTTGAACAACAACTACGCGGATAGTCTGTGGATAAACCAATAACAGCACGCAATAACTTGGCCTGGGGCAACGCTGTTGGCGGAATTACCCACAGCCTTAAGAACTTACTCAACGGTTATCCCCAGGTTTTAAGTCCCCAAACAGTTAGCGCTGACAGTGTGGCGAAGCAGATATCCACAGGACTCGAGCGCCTTATTTATTAATCTTAATTTTTTACATCATGATTCTTATCAAAGCGCAACGCGACGCCCTACTAAAACCCTTACAAACCGTAACCGGCATCGTAGAACGTCGACACACCTTACCTATCCTCTCAAACGTGCTGATCAGCAAAAACCACCAAAACGTCTCATTTTGCTCAACTGATATTGAGATGCAGATTCGGACGTCTTCTGATATGGCCCTTGGAGATGAGCCGCTATCAACCACGGTAGCCGCCAGAAAACTTCTCGATATTCTGAGAGCTTTGCCTGAACAACCCGAAATTACGGTTTCCTACAGCAACAAAAAACTTTCACTTGCTCAAGGTAAGGCTAAATTTAGCCTTCAAACCCTACCCGCCGAAGATTTCCCAACGGTTGTTGCGGCAGATCAGTATCCAGCAAGCATTACGCTTCCCCAGCGAACGCTAAAACAATTATTGCATCTCGTACATTTTGCTATGGCGCAACAAGACATCCGTTATTACTTAAACGGATTGTTGTTGGTCATTGATCAGTCAAGCCTTAAGGCGGTCGCAACCGATGGCCACAGGCTCGCTTTTAGCGCCGTAACTCAGGATACAAAAGAAGTTGAAATTAAAATTAATGGTGAGCGGCAAGAAGTCATCATCCCACGCAAAGCGATTATCGAGTGTCAACGGCTATTAGATGATTCTGATAGTCTTGTCACCATTGAACTGGCATCCAACCAGGCCCGCTTTCGATTTGGACAGGTTGAGCTTCTATCAAAACTGATTGAGGGTAAGTTTCCAGACTATCAGCGTGTCATACCAACGCAGCATCAAAAAATTGTAGCGATACGTCGAGAGTTGTTCCTAGGAGCGCTGCAACGCGCTGCAATTTTGACAACAGATAAGTTCAAGGGTGTTCGATTAACTCTTTCGGCTGGGTCGCTTAAGATATCTTCTACAAACGCCGAGCAAGAAGAGGCATCAGATGACATCGAAGTAGCGTACGAAGGTGAATCGGTTGACATTGGATTTAATGTGCAATACCTCATCGACGTTTTATCCAATTTAAAAAGCGACGTTGTCCACATTGCTTTACAAGACCCAAATGCAAGCGCGCTGATTACCTCCGAAAATGACCCGGAGTTTAAGTATGTTGTGATGCCAATGCGAATCTAAAATCAAAACCCAACCCAGAATGAGACTGTTGCGTGATTACACTGAAGGCTGCCGTAATGCAAGAACTTGAAAACTTAGATCAGGCCCATGGCTACGGAGCAGATTCAATAAAAATGCTCAAAGGCCTCGAGGCTGTTCGCAAACGGCCGGGTATGTATATTGGTGATACACATGATGGCAGCGGCTTACACCACATGGTTTTTGAGGTAGTCGATAATGCGATTGACGAAGCTTTGGCCGGCCACTGTGATGACATCGTCGTCACGATTCATACCGATAACTCCATTTCCGTAACCGATAATGGGCGCGGCATACCGACCGCAATACACAAAGACGACGAGCTTGGCCGGTCGGCGGCCGAAATTGTAATGACCGAGCTCCATGCGGGGGGTAAATTTGATCAAAACAGCTATAAGGTATCTGGCGGGCTTCATGGGGTTGGTGTATCGGTTGTCAACGCGTTATCAGATTGGCTCCGCCTAACAATACGCCGCGACGGTCAGGCCCACTTCATGGAGTTTCGGCTTGGTGAGCGCGTCGCTCCTTTGGCCATCACCGGCCCAACCGATCGACGTGGAACCGAGGTTCATTTCTTGGCGAGCGCAGAAATTTTTGGCCAAGTAAATTTCCACTTCGATGTCCTAGCAAAGCGACTTCGAGAGCTTAGTTTTCTAAATAACGGCGTAAAAATTAGGCTTGTTGATCAGCGCGAAGGCAAAGAGGAAAACTTCGCGTTTTCGGGGGGTGTTCAGGGCTTTGTTCAATACATTAACCGGGCCAAAACCACACTGCACTCAAACATTTTTTATGCCTGCGCCGAAAAAGACCAAATCACCGTAGAGGCGGCGCTGCAGTGGAATGACAGCTATAACGAAAACGTTCTGTGCTTTACCAATAACATTCCGCAGCGTGATGGCGGCACCCACCTCACGGGGTTGCGGGCGGCCATGACCCGAGTTTTAAATAAATACATCAGCGAGTCAGAGCTCGCCAAGAAAGCCAAAGTTGAAACCAGCGGCGATGACATGCGCGAAGGCCTCACCTGCGTTCTTTCGGTCAAGGTGCCAGAGCCAAAATTTTCCTCCCAAACCAAAGACAAGTTGGTTTCAAGCGAAGTTCGACAGCCTGTGGAGGATGTGGTGGGCAAGGCCCTAGAAGAGTTTTTGTTAGAACACCCAAACGATGCAAAAACGATTTGCGGAAAAATTGTAGAGGCCGCTCGGGCGCGCGAAGCCGCCCGTAAGGCACGCGAAATGACCCGACGAAAAGGGGTGCTCGATTCCTTTGGCCTTTCGGGAAAGCTTGCAGACTGCCAAGAAAGGGATCCCGCCAAAGCAGAACTCTATCTGGTTGAGGGCGACTCCGCTGGCGGCAGCGCCAAACAGGGCCGGGATCGTAAATTTCAGGCCATTCTGCCCCTTAAGGGAAAAATTTTAAATGTTGAAAAAGCCCGATTCGACAAACTGCTGGCCTCACAAGAAATCATTACATTGATTCAGACTCTGGGCACCGGGATTGGCAAAGACGATTACAACCCTGATCGGCTGCGTTATCACCGCATCATTATCATGACTGATGCTGACGTAGATGGCTCTCACATTCGCACGCTGCTGCTCACTTTTTTCTACCGACAGATGCCTGAGCTGATTGAAAGGGGCTATGTTTATATCGCGCAACCACCCCTATACAAGGTAAAACACGGAAAAGAAGAGCGCTATATCAAAGACGACAACCAGCTACAGGAATATCTTTTAACCTTGGCCCTACAGGATGCGCAGTTGTCTGCTCCCACCGCACAACCGCAAAGCCCCAACCTGTCTGAGCTAGCAAAACTCTATTTGGCCGCCCACGAAGTTATTTCGAGGCTATCTAAAATCATTGACGAACAGGCCCTTCAAGCCGTTCTTGATGGTGTCTTGCTTGATCTCTCATCTAACGAGCGGGCGGTTCGTTCCGCCGAAACCCTACAGGCCTGGATGAATCAGAGACAGGCGGCTACGGCCGCGCTTCAGGATCAGCAGGTAAGAGTGTTTGCGGAATTCAATAGCCAAACCGAACGGTGGCGGCTACGTGTGGAGCGGCCTTTCCATGGAAACCTTCGGCTCTCATCGCTTGACGCTGATTTTTTGAATACCGAGGATCACAAGACACTTTCACACGCCGCATCGATTTTAAAGACTGCGGTACCCCCTGGGGCCGTTGTCTCGCGGGGCCGGGGAGAGCAGGTGCGCTCTACGCAGGCCCTAGATTTTGGCCGGGCCATGCAGTGGCTGTTGGCAGAAGCGGAGCGGGGGCTAACCAAACAACGCTATAAGGGCTTGGGTGAAATGAACCCCGAACAGCTCTGGGAAACCACGATGAATGTCGAGAGCAGAACGTTGCTTCAGGTCAAAATCGAAGATGCCATCGCGGCCGATAGTATTTTCACAACACTGATGGGTGAAGAGGTTGAGCCTCGACGGCAATTTATCGAAGACAATGCCTTGCGAGTCGCCAATCTCGATGTGTAAAGGGGACATTTGCGGTGCCGGCTGATCTTTCCGATCAGCTGGTGATTGCCCTGTCCTCGCGCGCGTTATTTGATTTCGAAGAGGAAAATCGACTCTTTGAGCAAGCAGATGATCGGGCCTATATGCGGCTGCAGAGCGAGCGGCTTCAGACACCAGCAAACCCTGGCGTTGCATTTTCTCTAGTAAGAAAACTGCTGGCTTTTAATCAGCCGGAGCGTCACCGCGTTGAGATTGTAATGTTGTCGCGCAACGATCCTGTGTCGGGCCTGCGGGTGTATCGATCAGCCCAACGCCACGGCCTGCCAATTCAGCGTGGTGTATTCACTCGCGGTCGTTCACCTTATCGTTATTTGAAGTCGCTCGGCGCCCACTTGTTTTTGTCCGCCAACGGCCCCGATGTTGAAGACGCATTACAGGCTGGCTATCCCGCCGCCCATGTCTATCCTCACTCCGCCAAGGCCGCAGAAAACTTCCCCAATGAGTTACGTATCGCATTCGATGGCGATGCGGTGTTGTTTAGTGACGAAGCTGAACGCATTTATCAGGCTGAGGGCCTAGATGCTTTTGTTGCCCATGAAGCACAGCGGGCTGAAACCCCCTTGCCACCCGGCCCCTTTAAGCCGCTGCTGGAGGCCTTGCATCGGCTACAGCAAGAAACCAGGGACGCGCAAACGATGCGTATTCGCACTGCCCTGGTTACTGCACGCTCGGCGCCCGCCCACGAGCGCGCAGTTCGTACGCTGATTGATTGGAATATCGAAATCGATGAGGCCATGTTTCTTGGGGGCCTGGATAAGGGCGATTTTCTTAAAGAGTTTGAACCAGACTTTTTCTTTGATGACCAGACTCGGCATTGTGAGTCGGGGGCATCCGCGGGACCTACCGGCCACGTTCGCTCAGGTGTAATCAACCAGCGATAGGCTAGGCTGACTTGCTGCCAGCTTTCGTTCGGGGCGATTTGGTGGTCTTTGATTCAGCAATTTTTTTGTTTGATGGGGCCTTGCTGGATTTCGCTGGCCTTGCCTCGAATTCAAACCCTATTTTCCCTTCTGGGGTCTTTACCAAAAAGGCCTTGAATTTGCGCTTGGTTCTGGCGGAAACAAATCCATCTAAGAGGCCTGTCTTTCCTGTCTCGAGCAGCTTTTTAACTTGATCTGCTGAAATCGCCTGCTGAAGAATCATCATTCCGGTTCTGAAGTCGCAGCTGGATGCGGGCCCAACGCTTTTTTCACAGACATAGGCAGTACCATGAGCATAAACTGAGGCCTTGCATTTGGGGCAGGCCCCCAGCGACTCCTGGCCGCTAAAATCAACGGGCTCGGAGTCCGCCTCAGAGCCGCTGTTGCCAAAATCAAATTCAAGTTTATGTTCAGCAGTAATTTTCAGGCTGGCCATAAAGGGCCGGCCGAGCTTGCTGCGAAAGCCATCCACTGGGCCGAACGCTTTGTCTCTCAGTAGCGATTCCACTTCAGGGATTTCAAATGCCCGGCCACCAGGGATTTTGGAGATCGAAAAATCACAAGATGCACACGCAAATCGGCGATAGTTTTCTTTAACTACCGCCCCGCATTTCGGGCAAGGCGTCGACAGGGTAGCGTAGTCGCCTGGAATGGTGTCGTTGGTGTAATTTTTCGCCTGACTGACAATGTGCTCTGTCATTTGCGCGATTTCTCGCATGAAGTCCTGGCGAGACAATGACCCATTTTCAATCTGTCGAAGCTTGTGCTCCCATTCTCCGGTCAGTTCAGGTAGCGATAGCTCTTTTACATCAAGACCTCTTAATAGGGTCATGAGCTGGAAGGCCTTTGCGGTGGGAATGAGTTCGCGGCCATCGCGCAGTAAATATTTTTCCGCAAGCAACCCCTCGATGATGGCGGCCCGGGTAGCTGGGGTCCCAAGGCCCTTGCCGGCCATTGCCTCCCGCAACTCGTCGTCATCAACGAGTCGGCCCGCGCCTTCCATGGCCGACAAAAGCGTGGCTTCGCTATATCGGGCCGGCGGCCGTGTTTTTAAGGGTTTCGCTTCGACCAGGCTCGCATTCGGTCTTTCTGAGTCCCCGACAGGAACCAGCACGGCATCATCAGATGCCACATCTTTGCCGTAGACCGCCATCCACCCCGGATTGGTTAGGACCTTTCCCTCGGTTTTGAAGTGGTGGGGCCCGATGGCGCTCATCCGAGTTGTCACCTGAAACTCTGCGGCCGGATAAAACACAGCCAAAAATCGACGGGTAACGAGATCAAAAATCTTCTGTTCCGGCTCAGAGAGGGCTTTGGGAAGAATTCCGGTCGGAATAATCGCGAAATGGTCGGAGACCTTGGCGTTATCGAAAATGCGCTTATTGGGCCGCACCCATTTGTTGCGCACAATCTCTTTGGTGAATCCTGCAAACTCGGCGGCCACACCGAGCGACTCGATGGTGGTCTGTACCGTACCAATGTAGTCCTCTGGAAGGGCCTTGGAGTCAGTTCTAGGATAGGTGAGTGCCTTGTGCCGTTCGTAGAGCGCCTGGGCAAGGCCAAGAGTGTTTTTTGCTGAAAAACCGAAACGGGCGTTGGCCTCGCGTTGTAGGCTGGTAAGGTCAAACAGGGCGGGCGCTGATTGTGATGAGGGTTTGCTTTCTTCCCGAACCGAGGCAGGCTTTGATTGACATTCCGCCACGATCCGATCGGCAGTGGCTGCCTGCCAAATTCGCTCCGGCTTTAGTTCGGGGTCGGCATCATTTTTCTTAAAATCCGGTGAGACCCAGCGGCCTTGATATTGGCCCGCCTGGCAATCAAATGTTGCGATGACTTCGAAATAGTCGCGCGCGATAAATCGTCGAATCGCCTCCTCTCGTTCTACAACAATAGCTAGGGTTGGGGTCTGGACGCGCCCTACCGTGGTGAGAAAAAAGCCACCCTCTTTTGAGTTAAAGGCGGTCATCGCCCTTGTGCCGTTGATGCCCACCAGCCAGTCCGCCTCAGAGCGGCATCGGGCTGCGTCGGCCAAAGGCATTAATTCTTGGTCTGAGCGAAGCTGAGCGAATGCGTCCCGGATCGCGGCCGGCGTCATGGATTGAAGCCAGAGTCGACTGATTGGCTGCTTTGCCTTGGTGTGTTGAACGATATACCGGAAGATCAACTCACCCTCGCGCCCGGCGTCGCAGGCATTGATGAGCCGACCTACCTCTTTGTTTTTAATTAGTTTGGCCAGCGTTTTGAGCTTTGCTTCACTTTTTGAGATGGGCTGAAGATCAAAGTTCGGGGGTATGACTGGAAGCTGAGCAAAGGACCACTTACCACGCTTGATGTCGTATTTTTCCGGGGCCACGATCTCAAGCAGATGGCCCACTGCGGACGCGATCAACATGTCGTCTCGCTCAAAAACGTCGTCGTGTTTTGTAAACCCCCCCAATGCCTTGGCGATGTCTGAGGCGACGCTGGGCTTTTCTGCGATGACCAGAGCTTTGTCCATAGAGGCGCGGATCATAGGCGAGCAATTTGGGTGGGAGCAAATATTTTTTTGTCGTTCAGCCCAAATAAAAATAAAAAAGTCAGTGCTTACTATTTTTTAAAGGCCTGTTTTTAGCCATTTTCCATCAGGTGTTCGAATGGCTAGCCGTATGAGTTCCAAAAGCAACAGGTCCGCGTACAGGCTGGCGGGCGTCCGGCCCGCCAGGTGCCCCAGCACATCAACATCTTGAGGATGTGCATTGAGAAAGCCCAAAAGCCGCAACGCCTGCTCTGGCAGCTCAGCATGCTTGGGCTCGGGGCTGCTCAATTCCGTAAATAGGCCCGGCCCAGCGCCGATATCAGCCAGGCCTGCTTTGGCCGGCCGGCCCTTGGTGGGAGGGCGCCCAAGTCCGAGGTCCTCTAGAAGTTGTTCGGGGCATTGCACTGGCTGGGCACCTTGACGAATCAACTGATTGCAGCCGACGCTTTGTGGCATGTGGATAGATCCAGGAATGGCATACACATCAACCCCAAGATCCAGTGCGTGCCGCGCTGTGATGAGAGAGCCGCTTTTCGGCATCGCCTCCACCACCAGCACTGCCCGACAAAGGCCAGCAATGATTCGGTTTCGATTC
The DNA here is from genome assembly GCA_009924525.1 of Betaproteobacteria bacterium. Classification (GTDB taxonomy): domain Bacteria; phylum Pseudomonadota; class Gammaproteobacteria; order Burkholderiales; family Burkholderiaceae_A; genus Lacustribacter. The sequence goes on along the minus strand of RFRK01000028.1, from coordinate 5,049 downwards.
GGGAAATGGTGTGGTCGTGCCGGTGTGCCGACCGAGTACTCGGTAAGCAGACAGCCTCCCTGCTGCTGAATTTCTTTTGTAAGGCCTGTGTGTTGTCGTGGATAAATCTGATCGAGCCCGTTTCCTAAAATCGCCGCTGTTTTACCCCGGCCTGATAAGCCTCCGCGGTGTGCGGCGGCGTCAATGCCCTGCGCCAGCCCGCTAACGATGGTCAGACCCGCCCCCGAGAGCGCTGATGCGAACCACCGAGCGTCGGCGCAGCCTTGGGCGCTAGCCTGGCGGCTTCCGACAATGGCAATACCAGGCTGCTGCAATAGCCTGCGAGCAAATGCCTCAGAGCCCAGGCCGAATAATTCACAAACCGGTGGGTGCGCCTGTCGAAGGGCCATGGGAAAATCAGGATCTGAATCAAAAATAGAAAAAAATAAAGACATGACGTTAAGACTCACGGGGCTTCGGGCTTGGCTGCTGCAGCAGGGTACCGAGTCAATGGCGCCTGTGAAATCATCCGGCTGTACTAGAGAGGCAGAACAATGGCGATCCTTGAACTGTTGCACTACCCTGACGAGCGCCTAAGAACCGTTGCGCAGCCCATCCGAGAAGTAAATGATCGGATCCGCAGCATTGCCAACGACATGGCGGAAACCATGTATGCCGCCCCGGGAATTGGCCTTGCTGCCACACAGGTGAATATTCACGAGCGGATGATCTTGGTAGATGTTTCGGAGGACCGCTCTGACCTTCGCATACTGATCAATCCTGAGGTCATTGAGGCAAGCGCAGAGAAAAAACTTTTTCAAGAGGGCTGTCTGTCGGTGCCCGGAGTTTTTGATGATGTCGAACGGCCAGATCGCATTCGAGTTCGGGCCTTAAACCAGCATGGCGAGGCTGTTGAGTTCGAGGCCGACGGCCTTTTATCGGTCTGTATACAACATGAGATTGATCACCTAGATGGCAAAGTTTTTGTTGATTATCTGTCCCGGCTCAAGCAGGGCCGAATCAAGACCAAAATGATCAAGGCAAAAGAAAGCGGCGCCCTTGATGTGGATCAGGAGTTTTCTCGTCGTCACGATCGAATGGCCCAGAAGGTTTAAATCAAGCGGCCGGATCAAATGCGGATAGTTTTTGCTGGCACGCCGGAGTTCGCTCGCGTCGCGCTTGTTGCTCTTATCGAAGCAGGCCACGATTGTTTGGCGGTGATGACGCAGCCGGACCGGCCGAGCGGCCGAGGCCAAAAGTTCGTTGAAAGCCCCGTTAAGCATGAGGCGAGCCGGCTTAGCCTGTCGGTAATGCAGCCCGCATCTCTTAAGCCAAGCAGTCCTGATTCGGGCCCGGCAATCGCTCAGCTGAAGCAATTGCAGCCAGATGTGATGGTCGTCGCAGCCTATGGCTTGATTGTTCCGGCCGCGGTTTTAGAAATACCGCGTTTTGGCTGTATCAATATTCATGCTTCGCTTTTGCCGCGCTGGCGAGGGGCCGCGCCCATTCAGCGAGCGATTGCAGCAGGCGACAGCGAAACGGGGATTGCTCTGATGCAGATGGAGCAGGGTCTCGATACCGGGCCGGTTTGGGCGGAGTACCGCTGCCCCATCAGCCCAGAGGACAACTTCCAAAGCCTGCATGACCGCTTAGCCGCCATAGGTGCGAGCGCAATTGTCGATTTGCTGGCAGATTTTCCACCTCCTGGCCGAAGCCCTAAGCCCCAGCCCGCAGACGGCGCGGCCTATGCCCACAAAATAAGCAAAGCCGATCTGGAGATTGACTGGTCCAAGCCAGCCAGCCTGGTTCGTGATCAGATTCGGGCCTATGATCCTGCACCCGGGGCGATCGCCCACCTCGGAGGAGAGTCGGTGAAGTGTTTCGAGCCGGGGCTTTGGCCTGGGGCCTTGAAAAATTCGCTGCCCGGACAAATTATTAAGGCCGATCAGCAGGGCCTGGTGATCGCTTGTGGCGAGGGGGCAATCACAATCGGGTCTGCGCAGCGGCCAGGCGGCCGCAAGCTGAAGATACGGGAATTTTTAAACGGCTGGCCGGTCAGAGTTGGCCAGAGTTTTAATTGAGTGAGAGGAATAAGAGATGTTCAATTGGCTAAAGACCGCAGTTTTGATGGCAGCAATCGTTGCGCTATTTGGTGTCATTGGGGCGTCTCTGGGCGGCCAGAGCGGAATGCTATTAGCCCTTGGATTTGCGCTCTTAATGAATGTGGGGGCTTACTGGTTTTCTGACAAACTGGTCTTGCGGATGTATAACGCTCAGCAGGTTGATGGATCGACCGCGCCCGAGCTTTACAACATGGTGAGTGAGCTCGCAGAGAAGGCCGGCCTCCCGATGCCTCGGGTCTATATCATCGATGACCAAGCGCCCAATGCTTTTGCAACCGGACGAAACCCCGAGAATGCGGCGGTCGCTGCGACGACCGGCATCATGCGGCTGCTCTCGGCCCGCGAGATGCGGGGCGTGATGGCCCACGAACTCGCGCACGTGGCCCATCGTGACATTCTGATTTCAACAATATCGGCCACCATGGCTGGTGCGATTTCGGCGCTGGCGAATTTTGCGATGCTGTTTGGTGGCAGAGACTCTGAGGGCCGGCCCAGCAACCCAATTGCGAGTATTGCGGTGATGTTGCTCGCACCGCTTGCCGCTAGCCTGATTCAAATGGCGATCTCACGTGCGCGCGAGTTCGAGGCCGATCGTGGGGGCGCTGAAATTTCTGGCGATCCACTAGCCCTGGCCAGCGCACTCGAGAAGATCGATCACTATGCTAGGGGAATACCGTTTGAGGCGGCCGAGCGTCACCCTGAAACCGCCCAGATGATGATCATGAACCCCTTGTCTGCCCGTGGCGTGGCGGGCCTTTTTTCAACCCATCCAGCGACAGAGGATCGTATTGCCCGACTGCGAGAGTTCGCCCGGGCAATGAATGGGTAGGCCTGCGGCCAGCCCCCCACTGTCTGTCGGCCTGGCTGCAGCCGCTCAGGCGATTGCGCACCGCATGTCTGGGGGCCAGGGCGCAATCGCACCATCTTCGTCAGCAGTTACCGATCTCATTTATCGAGGCACCCGCTATTGGGGCCTTGCTCAAGTCCGTTGTGGGCGTCTAGCCAAACAAAAACCAGACCCCGAGATTCTTGCCTTGTTGGCGATTGCTTGGGCTGCAATTGATCAGACACTGCGTGAAACCCATGTCGTTGTCGATGAAGCGGTCGCTGCTGCAAAGCTGCTTACTCGGTCTGCAGGCCGATCGGATACCGTAGCTAAAAAAATCTCTGGGTTTGTGAATGCATTGTTGCGGAAGTCTTTATCGGACCCGGCGGCTTGTGCAAAAGATCACGAGCAGCCAATCGCCCGCTGGAATGCGCCTGCCTGGTGGATTGAGCGCATTGATTCAGACTACAAAGACAAGGCAAACGAAATCCTCGACGCGTTAACCACGCGGGCGCCGCTGACGGTTCGGCTTTGTGAGCCGCACCTTTATTCGCAGCAGTTCATCGAAAAGTTAAATGAGAAAGGACTCGCCGGATATCGCGTGGGCCAGCATGCTGTCGCGATAGAGCCAGCCGTGCCGGTAACAGAGATACCCGGCTTCTCGCAGGGCTGGGCCAGTGTGCAGGATAGTGCCGCCCAGCTCGTGATCCAGCCAATTCAAGATCTTTGTCAACGGCTGGGCCGGCGGCCAAAAATTCTCGACGCCTGCGCCGCCCCGGGAGGAAAGACCTTTGCAATCGCGCAGAGTGTTCAGGCGGAAATATGGGCAGCGGATGTTTCCCCCGCGCGACTCAAGAGAATGCGCGACGACTGGCCCCGCGTTAAGCCCACTTCTCAGGCCAGCGTGCAGTTTATTCTTCTTGATGTGCTTGATGAACGCGCCTGGGACCAGAAGCTTGGGCCGGCCGCAGGGTTTGATGCCATTTTGCTGGATGCTCCCTGTACGGGTTCAGGCATTACGCGCCGCCAGCCCGAAATCCCCTGGCGAAGAGACCAGGCCGGCTTGGAGGCTGTCGTTGATATCCAACGCAGAATGCTGGATACCCTTTGGCGAAGGCTGCTTCCCGGGGGAGAATTGATCTTTGTGACTTGTTCGGTGTTTGCAGCGGAGGGCGAACTGCAGGAGTCGGCCTTTCTTGGCCGCACCCCAGATGCGCGGTCGCTGCCATCCCCCGGCAGGCTTTTGCCTGTGACCGATGCAGAATGCGGAAATGATCAGGATGGATTTTTTTATGCCAGGTTTCAGAAACAGAAGCATGACGGCCCTGACTCAGGCGCTGCTTGTCATCGTCATGCTGTTGTCGGGCCTGACCGCGAGCGCTAACGAGACGGAGTCGGTTCGGCTATCTCGGCCCGTATTGAGCCTGGCGGGAGAGGGTGCTTGGGTAGTTGATGCCGATGTTCAGGTGACGCTCAACTCCGTGCTGATTGATGCTCTAAAGCGTGGTGTGCCTCTGGTCTTTTCCGCTGAGTTTGAGATCCTAAGGAAGCGATGGTATTGGTTTAACGAGAAACTCCTAAGCCAGTCTCGGCCCTTGCGACTGAGCTTTCACTCCGTTACCCAGCAGTATCGCGTTAGCCAGGGCGAGCAATTGCTTGTTATGACGGCCAATCTTGATGAGGCCTTGGCGGCCACTCTGAATGTGCGCCAGTGGCCGGTTGCGCTGCCGCCCGGGGAGCAGAAGCTGCAAGAGCTCATGCAACAAATTGCGAAGGCGCCTGATGCATTTGAGATTCGATTCCGAACTCGGCTTGATAGCGCACAATTGCCTAAGCCTTTGCAGCTCAACGCGCTAACTAACCGCGATTGGAATCTTTCAACGGAGTGGGTGAGGCCGCAGCTGAGTCTGTCTGGGCCAGGAAGCAGTCAATGAGCCTGGCATTAAGAATTGCGCTGCTGCTTGTCGTTGTGCTTGCAGTGGTGCTGATGCTGTTGTTGGCCTCAGCAAGCTCAAGCAGCTCAGCGCTCGATCAGTTCTACCCCTGGCTTGTGGGCGCAAGCGGGGCGATCGCCCTCGCGATGGCGGGGCTGACCATCGGCGTTGTTGTGCGTGTATGGCG